>CBFGRU010000085.1:0-11528 GCA_965651255.1 uncultured Phycisphaerales bacterium | reverse complement strand
GGATGTTCGAACCCACGTGCCTGAGTTTCCGGAGAAGCCGCATCGGGTGACCTCCCGTCAATTGCTCTGTCATCAAGGCGGAATCGTGCACTATTCGAACGGAGAGGTCATTCGATCTTTTCGTGAGTATGGTCGGGAGCATCCATTTGAAGATGTCATCAATGCGCTGGACTATTTCCGCGAGTCGCCCCTGGTCGCGGAGCCGGGAACGAAGTATTCCTACACAACTCATGGTTACATGCTGTTGGGCGCGGTCGTTGAACGCGCTGGCCGGCAACGATTTACCTCGCAGGCGCGCACGCGGCTGATCACACCGTTGAAGCTCGATTCCCTCCAGCCGGACTATGAATGGCGCTCAATTCCCAATCGCGCCACGGGGTATCGTCGCGCGGCCAACGGGGAGATTCGGCCGGTCGTGAGTGCTGATGTAAGCTGGAAACTGGCGGGGGGTGGATTCATTTCAACCGTTGGTGATCTGGCCGGGTTTGCTGCAGCACTTGCGCGGCGGGATGAGCGACTGTTGAAGCTGGATACATTCAACGCCGTGTGGGAACGACAGCCCACGCGCGATGGCAACGCGAGCACCTATGGGCTTGGATTCTCCATCGGCACGGTCATGGGCACCGAGTTGCTTCAGGTAGGCCATTCCGGCTCACAGCAGAAAGCGCGAACGCAGATGCTCATTGCTCCCGACACCGGCGATGCGATTGTGATCATGTCGAACTCAGAGTGGGCGAATCTTGGTGCGCTCGCCCGTGAATCACTGCGGACATTGGTTGAGGAGTCACTCGCCTTTGCAGCAGCAGAGGAGTGATTTGCGCTGCGAGAGGGCTACCGCAGAGGTCGTGAGTTGAGCTGTGTCTCACGGACAGAGCGACTGAAGTTGATGAATCTTCCGAGGGTCGGAAAGAGGATAAGGAGTGCGACCAAGCCCGGCACAGCGAGAAGGACATCGAGCGATTCACGCCCGATGATGAAGATCACGCCGCCGAAGAGACTGACACCTTCCGCCATCGCCGCACCAAGCAACGTCAACACGAAGTACCGTTGCATGAGCGTGTCATCAGTCAACGCGGCCATGCTGGCAGTGTTGCGCTTCAGGGATGCCCGAAAAACAAAGTAGAAGGGCACCTCGGTGATGAGGAAGAATGCCCACACCAAGCGCAGAATGTCGAGTGGTGGCGCCGTCGCTCCCGGACCAGCCGGCGCAGCACTCGGCAGGAGGGATGCGATCAGGATGAACACCGTGAGCCCGAAGATGAACGCAGAGACGATGATCTGCAGTAATCGAATTCGAGATCGCAGATCTTCAGAGATATTGGTCGTGTCCTGCATGAGCGCCGCTTTCCTTGGGGAGTGAATCAATCAACTCTGGCTTTGACCTCGATCGCGGGAAAGTGCCCGTATCTCGGCAATGGCCCCCAGCCGTGTTCGCACTCTCGGCGGGCACACCATCGGGCACCGTTCGCAAGGACGTTCTGCACGTTGTCGTCGTGATAGATCGGGTAGGTCTCATGACCCGGACGGAAGTAGAAGATACGGCCGCGACCTCTGGTCCAGCAGCAGCCGGAGCGGAACACCTCCCCGCTCGAGAACCACGAGATAAACACAATGTCCTCAGGATGTGGGATGTCAAAGTGCTCTCCGTACATCTCTACTTCATCGAGTAAGAATCTGTCACTCAGTCCTTGAGCAATCGGGTGGTGCGGGTTCGCGACCCAGATGATTTCACGATCTCCGGATTCGCGCCACTTGAGGTCGCAGGAGGTACCCATCAGTCGCTTGAACGGCTTGGAAAAGTGGCCGGAATGTAATGGCAGAAAGCCCATGCCATTCTGTGTGATGTGATGAGTAACTCGGTCAACGATCAAGTCTTCCACATCGTCATGTGCCATGTGCCCCCACCAGAGGAGGACGTCGGTTTCGTCCAGTCGCGCTTCAGTCAGACCATGTTCTGGATCATCAAGGGTCGCGGTCTGGACGATGAAGCCGCGACGGCCTAGAGCATTGGCGATCGTCGTGTGAATGCCATCCGGGTAGATCTCTTGTGGACGACCTGGCACACGCTCGTGACGAAACTCATTCCAGACAGTGAGGCGAATCGATGTCATTGACGACTCCAGTTGTACGAAAACCCGTCAGTCTAATGGCCAGCATGAATCATCGCGGCACTCGCCGCAGCCGGGGTTGCACGCATGGACTCTCGACGTATTGTCTCCAGAGCGTTGATCTGGCCCTGTAGGAGGAGCCCATCGCCGGAATTGACTTGTACCTCCGGGTCAGGGCAGAGCGTTGGCTCTGCGTCAGGGCGCGAGAGTGAAACGACCATGACTCGATGCTCACACATGATGTCGGCAATCGTTCGCCCGCTGAATCGGTCGCCGGCGCGTACCAGCAGTCGCTGCATGGCAAGAAGCTGACCGCCGACAATGAAACTATTAAACGTCGCCGGGGCAAGAGCGCAGGTCGCGAAAGTCGGGGCGGAGATCGCTGATTGAGACATGGCCAGATGAATGTTGAATCCATCACGTATCTTGTCCGCAACGTTCTGGTCGAACATCCGCGTGACGACCCGAACATTCGGGTTGAGTTTTCGCGCATCGAGGGCGATCTCGAGATTCGCCATGTCGTCGTCACTGGCGAGGATGATGCTCTTGGCGTGTTTGATGTTGGCATCAACGAGCAGCGCTTCCCGTCGCGCATCACCGATCAGCAACGGGCTTCCATCTCGTCTGGCTTCTTCAAGAAACTGGTTATTCGCATCGCGCTCGATGACAACCACCGGTTCGCCCAACCGACGAAGCAGTTGGAAGGTGTGAAACCCGAGCCGACCGAAGCCGACGAGCACGATGTGGTCGCGGAAGGAATGCGCGAGCGTCATACACCAACTCCGTTCCATGCGTCGGCGGTCGCGGATCATCAGGGAGAAGTCCACGATTCCCTCTATGATGACTGTCAGGCCGAGGATCGGTACAAGAAAGAACAACGATTGCAACACCGGGTGCTGGGGGAACTCTTCCGGCGTTTCGCCGAAGATCAGCGCGAAGGTATAGAACACCGCCACGACGAGCGAATGCTGCTTTTCCGGTTCAAATCGAATGAAGAGAAGCGCGCCGAAGAAGAGAATCGTCGCCATGATGAGAAAGCGCACCCGGAAATGGCGAAAACACACGCGCACAAAGCACCACTCCGCCCACAGCCGCGTGCCGGAGCCGCGATGCTTCGCTGCCTGCGGAATGTCTTCAATGCGCGGTACCGGCATGACGGCCTCTCACTCGTGAACACACCGCGAGAGAGTGTACCGTCAATGGTGCGGACCGAGGGGTGTCAGACGTTCAAGTCATCGAACAACCCGTCGAGCAATTCGACAATGCCCTTGCCCTGAGTCGCAATCGTTTCGTAGATAGGCCGGCCGGAACAGATGTCCAGCAACTCGCGTTTGAGCTTGTTCTCACCGGCGAAGTCGGCCTTGTTAATCACAAACAGGTCAGCGATCTCAAGAATCCCTGCCTTGTCCATCTGTACCGCATCGCCCATTCCCGGAACTACGACAACGGCCGTGCGATCCACGTACTCGCGAATGGCGACATCATTCTGTCCCGCGCCGACCGTTTCGATGATCAGTCGGTCGAATCCCGCACCGCCGATCAACTCGATGATGTCCGGCAGTGTCGAATAGTCCTCACCTTTGATGGCGAGAGACCGGTAGAACACTTTCTCATCGACGGCGTTGAAATCGACGCGCAGGCGATCTCCCAGCAGCGCACCATTGGTAATTGGGCTTTTGGGGTCAAACGCAACGACCGCGACACGCTCGCCTCGGCGGACCGTTTCATTCGCCATCGATGCAACGAGCGTGCTCTTCCCCGCACCTGGCGCGCCGGTCAGCCCAACGACCTGCTTGGGCCGGCGGCGCGGCGCGTTGGCCGGTGGCTTGCCTGCATGGGCAAATGAAATCGCTCGCGCCAGTCGCGCACTTGGGTTCTGCCCATCGATTCCCGAGTAGTCGGCGTAGGCGCGTGTTGCCTCGCGCACGCTGTCGACGAGCTGTTCGAGACTGGTCCCGGTGTGGAATATACGGTGAACTCCCGCCTCCAGCAGCGTTGGAACATCTTCCTGTGGGATGATGCCACCGACATTGATGACCATGTCAGGTCGGCCAACGTTTCGGCACTCATCAATCAGTCTCGGCACAAGAACGAGATGCGAATTGCTCATCATGCTGCACGCGATGAGATCCACATCTTCATCTCGAGCCCCGATGGCGAGCGAACGAGGCGTCTGCCAGAGACCGGAGTAAATGACGTGCACTCCCGAGTCGCGCAGGGCTCGCGCAATGAGTTTGACGCCTCGGTCGTGGCCGTCCAGGCCCATCTTCCCCAACAACACTCGTGGGCGGTGGGGCAGATCACCGCAGCGGTCAATTTTCTCGATAGATGTCGTTGGTTCGGTCGTTGGGCTGGCCATGGTCGTGATCGATGAATGCTGTTGAATTGAATGGCGAATGTGCATGATAGCGGCCCGGTGCGTTCGGTCTGGCAGGCAGGGCGGGCCAACGTATGAGCTGGCATCCCCCTATACTCCGCCCCATGGTTCAGCAGTCCTCCTTTTCACAAACTTTGACCGATCCGCAGTACCGGCTGGATGCGGCCTTCCGCCGCGCGCTGGAGACGGCGTTTGGAGTGCAGGGGCGCGGAGTTGATCCGGCCGTCCGTCCCAGTCAGAACCCGAAGTTCGGCGACTACCAGGCCAACTTCGCGATGGGTCTTGCCAAGCAGATCGGCGCAAATCCGCGTGAGATTGCGATGAAAGTCGTGGCTGTCCTCGAGGTGAGTGACTTCGCCGATCCCCCAGAAGTCGCTGGGCCCGGTTTCTGCAACATTCGCCTCAAACCGAACGCGCTCGCGGAAATGCTCATCGCGCTCGACTCACCTTCGCTCGGCATCGAGAGTCAGGCCAATCTCGCACCCGTCGTTGTCGATCTCTGCAGCGTCAACGTCGCAAAGCAGATGCACGTCGGTCATCTGCGCTCGACGATCATCGGCGATGCGGTCGCCCGGGCGTACGAGCGGCAGGGCCGGCAGGTCATTCGTCAGAATCACCTCGGCGACTGGGGGGTGCCGATTGCGATGGTGCTGCATCAGCTCCGCGTAAAGAAGGTTGATCTCGATCGACTGCAACTCGCCGACCTTGAACACGCGTACCGCGATGCGCAGCTTGAGACGAAGAGTGATGAACGCGGTCTCGATGCGGCGAAGAAACTCCACGGCGGGCCGCACCGACTCATCGAACTCGAAGAACAGAACGCCGGTGCTTCAGAAGCGCTCGCACAGGCAAAGGCGACCCTCGTCAAGCTTCAGCGCGGTGATGCCGAACTCGTGCGCGATTGGCAGAAGCTCATCGACTGCACGATGACCGCCGTCTACGAGGTCATCGGCATGCTCGGCGTCAATCTCTCTGAGAAGCATCAGTGCGGCGAATCGTTCTACCGCGAACGCCTCGCCGGAGTCATCGAGCAGTTCGAGCGGTCCGGAGCGGCGGAAGTGAACGATGGCGCGCTGATCGTGCGTTTCGACGACCGCGAGCGGCCGCTGCTCATTCGCAAGTCCGATGGCGGCTATCTTTACGCCACGACCGATCTCGCCGCGGTGCGCTACCGCGTGCAGGAACTCGGCGCTTCGCGCATCATCTACGTCGTCGACTCACGCCAACGCGATCACTTCCAGGATGTGTTCGACGCCGCGCGGAAGATTGGCTGGACGAAGCACGCCGATGGTACTGAAACGGAACTGATTCATCTTGCGTTCGGCTCGGTGCTGGGCAAGGACAAGCGGCCGCTCAAGACACGCTCGAGCGCGAACATTCCGCTCAAAGCGCTCCTCGAAGAAGCGATCGAGCGCGGCACCGCGGAAGTCGCGAAGCGCGCGGCCGACCCCAACGCGCCGACACACGGACTGAGCGATGCGCAGGTCCACGACATTGGCCGTGCGGTCGGTATCGGCGCGGTGAAGTATGCCGACCTCTCGAACGACCTGATTCGCGATTACGTGTTCGACTTCGATCGCATGATCGCGTTTGAAGGCAACACGGGGCCGTACATGCAGTACGCCCACGCGCGCATCTGCTCGATCTTCGCCAGAGCCGGCATCGATCGCGAATCCGTCGCCGCCGCGCCGTTCCTCCTGAACGAACCGGCGGAGAAGGACCTTGCGCTCCTCTTGATGCGCTATCCGAGCGTCATCCGCGCCATGAGCGAATCACTCGAACCCCATCGACTCTGCGCGTATCTGTACGATCTTGCCAATGCGTTCAGTGCGTTCTACCAGGCATGTCCGGTCCTCAAGGCCGAGGATGAAGCGATCCGTGCCTCGCGCCTGCACCTCTGCGACCTCACACGCCGCGTCCTCGCCGATGGCCTCAACATCCTCGGCATCGATGCGCCGGAACGCATGTGAAGCGACATTTCATGCAATTCAGTCGTAATCTCTACCTTCGAAACCATCTTCGGTAGCCATGATCGGCAATTGGCGATAATCAAACAATGGTGGGCTGGGAAACGGATGAATGTTCGATTCTGTCTGCCATGTTTCGGTACGAACGGAGCCGTCGGCAAAGGCGATCCGCACGGTCCCTTGCTGCGGATTGAGCATGTCGTCGAAGAATGTGTCGAGCAAGGCCCCCTTTTGTGAGGGGTAACGAACTTGGGTTGCTCTCATACCGTGGATGTCAGCGGTGTTGAAGTCCCCATGCGTGTTCCAATAGCGGGGACCGGCGAACGCCGTGCACGTCATGTAGTACCGACAGACGTAAACGTCCCATTCCAAACCGTCCGGCGGCGGCTGGTCTTCATCCCGCCACATGATCGGTTCGCCACCCACGGTAGGGATCGCGCCGAGATGCGGGATGACAGCGCTCGCCCAGACTTCTGCGGTCGCCCCGAGGACCGCCGGATGAATTGTGTGTCCCGGCGGGGGAGGGATACGTGTTTGCCCGATGACAACCGTGGTCTTGCCGAAGAAGGGGTAATAGAGGTCGTACTGGTTTGAATAGGCGATAAGGGCTCCGCTCAGCTCGCGCATCATGGACAATGACGTCATGTTGCTGGATTGCTGCCGGACGCTTCGTAGCGCAGGCAATAGGATCGCCATGAGGACGGCGATGATGGTCACTACCGCCAGCACCTCTATCAACGTAAAGGCCGATCGGTTTCTCGTAGGCATCGGATTCTTTGACAAAATTCTTGGCATTACCGCTTGACGAAAGGGTAAGCGGGGGGGGGTAGTTTCGAGTCAACAGTTCCGATGTGGATCATGGTAACAGAGAGGGAACCAAAATGAGCAAGCAAAGCACGGCGGGATTCTGGCAGGTCTTGGCTGGCGGAATGATTGCGTTGGCCACGGTCGGAATGACGGTTGCGGCGCAAGGCGGTCCGGGGTCGAACGAAAAGGTACCTTGCTCGACAGATGGGCAGGTCGGGTGTCAGAATGGGGGGCGACTCACGGCAGCTTGTTGTTGCCCTACTTCATGTGCCGTCGCACAATGGGAGTGTATTGAGCGACTCCATGAGAGTTGTTCTCAGCAGCGCCCTCACCCCACATGTCCGACCGTGATTTGTAAAGGCGGGTATTGAACCAGTTGAGGACACTTTCACGCGAGTCATGGATAGTGATCGGATTGCTCGCCATCATAGGGGGACTCGTTGTCTACTTGGCAGCAACGCAATTGCCATGGCGCCGATCCGGCAATCCGAAACTTGAGAAGTACAACGCGACCCGCGGAGAGTTCGCTCGGTTGCAGTACACAACCCTGTCTGGTCGCCGCGACGTCGAAGAAGCAATGTCCGGGTTGGTGATTACGGCGCTCGGAAGTGAAGCAGAGGGAATGGTCACGGACCTGCAGCGAGAAGCACTCCGCGAGATATTGACCACCGCGATCCACACCTATTGCATTGCCGAAACACCAGAACCGTACAAGCAATGGCGAATCTCCCAAGGGGGGCGATTTCGTGGCATGGACGAGATCAACGTGGTGGGCCTTATTGAAGATTTTCGGAGATCGCCAGGCGCGGAATCGCTCGATCTGCGCACGCCGACTTCTGTCGAAGATGCCTTCGATCAGATCTTTCTCGGCGTACGTGTGATCGATCAGGGTGTCAATCGTGCCGAGGCTATCTCGACAAGCCCCGAGGGATTGCAGGCGATCGTGTATCGCGTGCAAATGCATGTTCCGCCACCGCGAGTCATTCCAGGAGGATTGAGTGAGACTGCCTGGGTCGGCGGCTCCGTACAGAGCGGAATGCGGTTCTTTGATCTGGATAAACCGTTTGAACAGGCACTACGAGAATCAGGAGAGCTCTTAGTAGCAGAATGTTCGATCGCATTGGAGTTCACTGGCGAGATCCAGCGGCCAATCTGGTTCTCCGCGTATTGGTCGGAGTCGCGCGGCGACTGGATTCTCTACGAAATACTTCAAACCAACACGCCATATAATCGGCTTACATGGGTATGGATGCACTGAAATCATCCGGTGGCTTGCAGAGGCCGCATCTTGGTTGGATCGCATTCACGTTGCATTCGATTGTCGGTGTCGTTTTTGTCTTTGCCGCAGTTGATAAAGCAATCTCACCTGACGAAACATTACTTGTCATGCTTTATCTGTTTGGGCATGAGCATCCACCGGCTCTCATTTCGTCAATGATCACGATGCTTCTTGTTCTGGAAGTGATTCTAGGCGTCTGTCTGTTGACGCGAACTTGTTTGAGGATCATCGTGCCGGCCGCGGTCGCCACACTCGTTCTTTTTACCTTGGTACTCGCGCGGATGCTTGGCGATCCCGCATCGCCGGAGTCGTGCGGGTGCGGGCAGATGTTCAGTGTCATACTTCAGGCAGAGGCGAGCGCGCTGTTCGGCGTTGTACGTAATATGTTACTTATTGCCTTTGTCCTCGTCGGCGCACGCATCATGCGCATCGCTTGACTCAAGTTGACATCGTGCCGAATCAGAACAACTGCTCAATGCGGTAGATGATCCCGCCGCCTCCATCAACGCGCTCGAATGCGCAGATGTACAACTCGCCATCCTCATCCTCACCGAACGAAGCGATCACCGGCCTTGTGTTCGATTTCAGCACCTCGCCGTGCGCGAGAATCTCACCTTTCTCATAACGCAACCCCCAGATGCGGCCGGATGCGTAGTCGCCGTAGAAATAGATGCCTTTCAATGTGTTCTGCGCGGCTCCCCGATAGACGTATCCACCTGTGATGCTGATTCCTTCCCGCCGCGTGTATTCAACGATCGGGTCGATCAACGGGTCTTCGCTCGTTTCCTCCGGCCGGAAGGGATGCGACCCTTCGCGAATGCGCCAGCCGTAGTTGCCGCCCTTTGTGATCAGGTCAATCTCTTCCCAGCGGTTCTGTCCGACATCACCCGCCCACAGGTCGCCCGTTTCCCGGTCGAATGACATTCGCCACACGTTCCGCAGGCCGTACGCCCAGATCTCTCCCCGCGCGCCTTCGCGGTTCACGAACGGGTTGTCCGTCGGCACCGCGTACTTCTTTCCTTCATCCTCCCGATCAATATCAATGCGCAGAATCGTGCCCAGCAGGTTGCTCAGGTCCTGCGCGTTGTTCTGCGGGTCGTTCGCGGCGCCGCCATCGCCGAGCGAAATGTAGAGATATCCATCCGGCCCGAACGCGAGCATGCAGCCGTTGTGGTTGCCCCACGGCTGCGCGACATCCATGATCACTTCCTCGCTCGCCGCCTCCGCCTCATTCGGGTTGTCCGTCTTCACCGTGAAGCGCGACACCACGCCCCGCCGCGGATCACGCGCTGAGTAGTACACGAAGAACTCGCCGTTCTCTTCGTACTTCGGGTGAAACGCGAGCGCGAGCAGCCCTTCCTCGTTGTGGCCGCGAAACACTTTCGAGCGAATGTCGAGAAACGTCGCCGCATCAGTTCCCTGATTCTTCGGGTCGAACACTTTGATCGTGCCGCGCTGCTCCACGATGAAGATTCGCCCCGATCCATCACCCGCATGCGTCAGCAGAATCGGCCGCTCGAACGTCATCTCGCGAAACACCCGCGCCAGGCGAATCGTCGGCAGCGCTGTGTTTGCGCTGCTCGCTGCGCCATCCTGCGCCGCATTCGCCGATTGTGATTCCTCACCACCCGTTCCGCTGCACGCCAGCGCCGCAGCGCTCGCGATCAACACCACCACCAGCGCCATCACCATCGATGAATACAGTTTCGGCATGGAAACTCCTCTTCCTTCTCGCAGAACACCAACCATCGACCACAACAGTAGCCCCATCACCATCGGCCCGGCTCGACGCACCCGCAGCGATTCGCTACCTTCTTCTCAATGCCCGCCCTTGATGATCGATTCCCCAATCTCCGCATCTTTGATCATCCGCTGATTCAGCAGAAACTCACCATCGCGCGCGATCGCCGCACCGACAGCGCCACCTTTCGTCGACTCCTCAACGAAATCGCCGCCCTCATGACCTTTGAAGTCAGCCGCGACTTTCCTTCCGAGCCGGTCGAGGTCGAAACCCCCATGGAGCGCACCACCGGCTCGCGACTCGCCCTGCCCGTCACCCTCGTTCCCATCCTCCGTGCCGGCATCGGCATGACCGAAGGCATCCTCTCCCTCCTCCCCGAAGCGCGCGTCGGACACATCGGCATCTACCGCGATGAATCCTCGCTCGAACCCATCGCCTACTACGCCAAGTTTCCCCCCGATATCGCGCGCGGCCCCGTCCTTCTCATCGACCCCATGCTCGCCACCGGCGGCTCCGCCTCGCACGCCGCGGGCGAACTCCGCAAACGCCATTGCACCCAACTCACCATGATCTGCCTCGTCGCCGCACCGCCCGGCATCCTTCGCATGCAGCAGAAACACCCGGGCCTCATCATCTACACCGCTGCCCTCGACCGCGAACTCAATCAGCGCGGCTACATCCTCCCCGGACTCGGCGATGCCGGCGATCGCATCTTCGGAACCCTGTGAGCAACCTGTCAATTGCCGACACCTCGTGCGCATTGCAGCCATGAGGCGTATCGTCCACCGGTCCGCGCGCAGGGCGGGCGCTGTCCGCGTTCGGGCGAAACCGCATCGGGGACGATGCGGCTCGCGCCCCTGTGAATCTCTGATTTCAGATCCCCGACCCCCAACCAGCGACTCTCCCAATGGCTGAACGCAAAAACACCGACTTCGATCGTCCCGGCGGCTACGCAGCGCCCAAGGGCTCCACCCAGGTCCACCGCAAAGCAGCGCGCGAACTCAACGACACCGTCATTCGACTCTACGGCGACACCACCGAGCCGCACGACCCCAAAGCCCTGCCGAAACTCAAACCCGCGTTCCGCGCGAGCGACCCCGACACGCGCCTCTACATCGGCGACTGCCGCGACATCCTTCCCGCGCTGCCGGAGCATGGACAAGTCGATCTCATTTTCGCCGACCCGCCCTTCAACTGGGATGTGCCCTACGCCGGTCGCGAAGAGAAGGAGAATACAACCGCCAACGGC
>CBFGRU010000084.1:0-11530 GCA_965651255.1 uncultured Phycisphaerales bacterium | reverse complement strand
GGGCTGAAACATGACCCCGAGCCTACACCAGGGAGGCTTGCTTCATAGAATCACATCGCATCCCGCCCCCCGGAAGGGTGCTCTGTGCAAGGGTCGTTTCGTGTGCGTCACCGCGCGACGGCACACATCATCCTTCGGAGTGATGTGTGGCAGCCGGCACGGACCGAACCGCATCACCGGCGGCCGGCTGAAGAAGCGGCGGCATCTGACGGCGAACGTGGCGGTGGAGTCGCTGGAGTTGTCGTCGATGCCGAAGAGGCGGCTGATGGCACTGTTGGCCGTGCCGGTGGAGTTGTGATCCTGCCCGGCGATGGCGGCGATCGACCTGTCCACACGCCGGGCGCGACCTATGATTTCGCCCCACCCACCACTGACACCGCGCTGTTGAATCGGCGCATTCGGAACCCGCATCATGACCAAGCCCGTTGTGTTTGCCTTCGCCGCCCTCACGCTGACCGCCCTCGGCGCACTGGGCACTGCTGAATCGCCCCTCGCTTCGGCGGAGAGCAATCTGGCGCTGCGGCCCCCGCCGATCGGCCCGCTCGAACCGGTCGAGGCCATCAACTGGCGCGAGGCGGAAAAGGGCGTCCTGGCCAATCACGTGCAACTGACGTTCGCTGATCGTTTCGTCAAGGCCGGCGAAGCGTATTTCTCGCCGGATGATCAGCGGATCATTTTTCAGGCGATCGAGCGGCCCAAGCTGGGCGAGGCCGCGGATGAGTTCTACGCGATGTTCATCGCCGATGTCGTGCGCAACGACCAGGGGCGCATCACGCACCTGGCGAACTATCGGCGGATCAGCCCCAGGGGCTCGGCCAATACCTGCGGCTGGTTCCATCCGAAAGATCCGAACATCGTCATCTTCGGTTCAACGATCGTGAACCCGACCGAAAGCACCCCGCCCGGCTACGACCGCGGCAGTGGGCGATATCGCTGGATGTTCCCGCCGGAGATGAACATCGTGCGGGTGCAGCTCGACAAGGCCGACGGCACCGCGAAGTCGCTGGAGGTGCTGGTCGGGAGTGATGAACATTACATCGCGGAGTGTGCGATCAGCCCCGATGGGCGTTACATCGTGTACTGCTCGCTGGAGTCGAATCGGGGCGACCTCTTCGTGTATGACATGGAGACGAAGCGCAAGACGAACATCGTCTCCGCTGCGGGGTATGACGGCGGGCCGTTCTTCTCGCCCGATGGCAAACGCATCTGCTACCGGTCCGACCGGGCGGGCAATCACCTGCTGCAGCTCTACATCGCCGATCTCGCGTTCAATCAGCGGGGCGAAGTCATCGGCGTGCAGCGTGAATATCAACTGACCGACAACGATGATGTGAACTGGTGTCCGTTCTGGCACCCGACGGGTCGCGCGCTGGTGTACGCCACCAGTGAAGTCAGCCATCACAATTATGAAGTCTTCATGATCGATGCCGATCCCGGATACGGCGAAGGATCGAACGGCACGATTCGCTACGGCACGCGCAAGCGCCGCATCACCCATGCCGACCGAGCGGATGTGCTGCCCGTGTTCAATCGGGATGGAACGTTGATGCTCTGGACGAGCCAGCGCGGTGTGGATGGTGAAAGTCAGTTGTGGCTGGCGGATTTCGTCGCCCCGCTGAGTGAACCCGCTCCGGCGGAGACGCCGAGCCGACCGAATCGCTGATTTCTTGGCCCGGATCGTGTGCGCCCACCCGTACGATGGACACTGCGATGCAGGAATCGTTCGACCATCGTCGCTACCTGATTCCGTTCCGTTCGCTCCTGCTGCCGCAGGTGTTCACCGATACGCTGGTGATCGGTTCGGGCGTGGCGGGTCTTCGCGCAGCCATCGAAGCCGCGAAACACGGCGATGTCATCGTGCTGGCGAAGGACACGTACGACATCGGCTCAACCGCATGGGCGCAGGGCGGCATCGCCGCGGTGTTGGCCGCCGATGATTCATCCGAATCGCACGTGCAGGACACGCTGACCGCGGGCGCGGGGTTGTGTGATGAAGAGGCCGTGCGACTGCTTGTGGAAGACGGTCCGGCGCGCATTCGCGAGTTGATCGACTGGGGCATGCGGCTGGATCGAACCGCCGACGGCGCACTGGAACTCGGCCGCGAGGGTGGGCATCGCCACCACCGCATTGTTCACACCGATGGCGATGCCACCGGCACGGCGCTGCTTCAATGTCTGTCCGCCAGACTCGGCGCGCTGGAAAATGTGCGACTCTTTGAGAATTGCTTTGCGCTTGATCTGCTGACGAGCGGTGAAGACTCGCGCGAGTTCATGAACGGGCCAACGGGCGAAGCGCGGGTGCTGGGCGCGATTACGCATCATCCGCGCTACGGCCTGCAGATTATCTGGGCGAGCGCCACGATTCTCGCCAGCGGCGGCGCAGGCCAGGTCTACCGCGAAACGACGAACCCGCGCGTCGTCACCGGCGATGGTCTCGCCATGGCCTATCGCGCCGGCGCAACGCTGGCCGACATGGCGTTTGTGCAGTTTCACCCGACGACGCTATACATTGCTGGTGCCACCCGCTCGCTCATCTCCGAAGCGGTGCGCGGTGAAGGCGCGTATCTCGTCGATCGGGACGGACGACGGTTCATGCCCGAGTACCACGAGATGGCAGAGCTCGCGCCGCGCGATGTGGTGAGTCAGGCGATTTCGCGCGAACTGTCGCGAACGCCCGCGCAATGCGTGTACCTGGATGTACGGCACCTCGGTGAGTCGTTCATACGCCGGTTTCCCGGCATCGCGCAGCAGTTGCGATCCTTCGAGATTGACCCGCTGCGATCGCTCATCCCGGTGCATCCATCAGCGCATTACACGATCGGCGGTGTGCAGACCGACCATGACGGTCGAACCAACCTGGCGGGCCTGTTTGCGTGCGGCGAGGCCGCGTGCACGGGCGTGCATGGCGCGAACCGTCTTGCGAGCAACAGTCTGCTGGAGGGGCTGGTCTTCGGACGACGATGCGGAGAGGCCGCGGCCAGCATGACTCACAACCGAAGCGGTCGTAGCATTCCCATCATCAGCGATATTCGACCCTCGGCGCGCGGCGAGCTGGACCTGACCGATGTGCGTTCGAGTCTGCGTTCGGCGATGTGGCGGAATGTCGGCATCGAGCGAACCGGCCGCAAACTCAGCGATGCGCTGGATATGTTTCGGTTCTGGGGTCGCTATGTGATGGACAAGATCTTTGACGATCCGCGCGGCTGGGAAACGCAGAATCTCCTGACCGTCGGCGCGTTGATCACCCGCGCTGCACTGTGGCGTGAAGAGACACGCGGAGTTCACTTGCGGCTGGATCATCCGCAGTCACACGATGCCTTTCTCGTTCACGAACGCTGGCAACGAGGACAGCCCGAACCGATCGACCGCCCGTTGCGCCATGAAGGAGCAGCATCGACATGAAGCATCATCGCCTGCCATCTCCCGCGCTGCTGGGCGCGCTGGTCATCGGGTCGATTGTGATGACGTCGTGCCAGACGCAACGCACGGTCTATCGCCATGTGCCGATGTACTACGCGGAGGCAGGTGTGACCGAGGGCGAGTACATCGATGAAGACGGCACGCGCGTTGTCGTTCGGTTCGATCGTCCGGACGGCGTCAGGGAACAGACCAAATCAGCGGCGACGAGCGCCGATCTCCGGCAGCAGGATGAAGAAGGCAAGACCCGACTGAGTGCGATTCTGCCTGAACATGTCATTCTGCACCTTCAGCAGTGCCTGCTTGATGAAGATTATGAACTCATCTGGGATGAACTGCTCGCGGCGGAGACCAAGGCCGCCTACGACGATGAAGAAGTCGGACTGGCTGAGTTTCGAAGCTGGTGCGAGCGGAACCGCAACGAACTGTACCCGATGCTCAATCGCCTATCGGCCAGCATTCGCTCACCGGAGGTGATCATTCGCCAGCAGGGGAAGGCGATGCGCCTCGAATTTCATCCGACGATCGGCAGTCAGTTCGAGTTTACGATTCTCGATCTGATTTACGAGGGGTACGGCCTGAAGCTCGTCATGGCACGGTAGTGCATCTGCGTTCGCCAGCGCGCGAGCCGTATAATGCTGATGTGCCTGCCCCACCGACACCCGATGAACACGCGCCGCGCTCCGCTCTGCTGTATGACGGCGCGTGTCCGTTCTGTCGACGTACTTCTGCCCGCCTGCTGAAGTGGACGAAACCCGGCGCGGTCACGCCCGTCGATTTCAATCTGCCCGGCGCGCTCGAACCTTACCCGTCGATCACGCTCGATGACTGCATGCATGCGATGCACTTTGTCACCCCCGATGGACGAGTCTATCGCGCCTTTGAGGCCGGTGTTCGCGCGCTCATGACACGACCATGGATCAGGCCGATTGCCGCGTTGTACTATCTGCCCGGACTGCGCCAACTCTGCGAAGCGATCTACCGGCAGATTGCCCGACGCCGCACGCGATGCACCGATGAATCCTGTTCGATCTGACCGTTGACTCGCCGTTGGTCGGCCTCATGTCCCGCGGGTGTTGCCGAACAACTCGATGTGCAGTCGGTGGCCGTAACGCCAGTTTCGCGCGATGCACATTTCGATCACGAAGTCCTTCAATTCGGGCGCTGGCGCGGCGACGCCTTCGGGCATGAGGAAGATCTCCTCGTTCTTCCACCCGGTGAGTCGATTGAGGATTGATTCAATCTCCGCGAGGTCGGCTTTCCCCTGCACGACAAACTTGAATTGGCGGTTCGGATACTGGTCAATCAACTGCTGCAACACCGGGTAGTTCAGTCGGCGGTCTTCATGCCGCGCCGACCAACCGCCATGCGCAGCGCCGGGGGTTGAGTTCGCCAGTTTCGGACTGATACTCATCAGATCAATCGGCAGTTCGCGAAACACCGTTCCGGCCGTCTCAATGGTCTGGTGAAACCCATCATCGCGCAGCCGTTGCGATAGCAGCAGGAGCTGCGGAAAGATCATCGGTTCGCCGCCGGTCAGGACGATGTGCCGAACGCCGCTGGAACGAATCTCGTTGGTAATGTCTTCAACGGTGCGCAGCTCACCTTCCGGGTTCCAGCTTGCGTAGGGGGTATCACACCACACACACCGCAGATTGCATCCGCTGGTGCGGAGGAAGTAAGACGGCACACCGGCCAGCGCGCCCTCACCCTGGATGCTCGTAAACGTCTCGGCAACGGGAAGATCGCGTTGCAGCACCGTGTGCTGACTCATCACATCAAGCGATTTCTCGCGCGGCGTGCTCATCGTTGCCGACCGCTGGATGAAGACTCAAGTGAATTCATGTACACCGTCGGGTCGGGTACCCCTGCGCGCTCGAAACCATGTCGGCGAAGAATGCATGCATCACACCCGCCGCACGCCCTGCCGGTCGGTACAGGGTCGTAACAACTGTGCGTGAGCGAATAGTCCACACCAAGCGAAACCCCCAGACGGATGATGTCCGCCTTTGCGAGATCGATCAGCGGCGTGTGAATGCGGTACCGCACACCCTCGACGCCGGCCTTGGTCGCGAGGTTCGCCAGTAAAGAGAATGCCTCGATGTACTCCGGCCGACAATCCGGATACCCCGAGTAGTCCACCGCATTCACGCCGATGAAGAGGTCGGTCGCGCCGATCGCTTCCGCCCAGGCCAGCGCAAAGCTCAGAAAGACGGTGTTTCGCGCCGGAACGTAGGTGATGGGAATGTCATCGCCCATGTGCTCCTCTTCGCGCCCTTTGGGAACAGCAAGGTCGCTGGTCAGCGCCGAACCGCCGAACGCACGCAGGTCGATCGGCATGATGACATGTCGCTCGACGCCGATCGCATCCGCGATTCGTCGGGCACCATCAAGTTCCACGCGCTGGCGCTGGCCGTAGTCGAACGACAGCGCGTACGGCCGGAACCCTTCCGCGCGGGCCACCGCCAGGCAGGTTGCGCTGTCAAGCCCGCCCGAGAGCAGGACGACCGCAGGGGGAGTTGATTCGGTCGAGTCGGACATGGATGTCAATCGTAGGGTGTCGGGGCGCTGTTGACCGGGCTTTCAGCCAGACCCTGCAGAGGAGCGCGCTGCGGTGAATGCCCCGGAGGATCGCGGCGCGCTATGATCCGGGCCTGATGACTCCGCCTGCCGCGACCAATTCGAGCGGTTCGCCGAAGCCGATTTCCCGCGGGATCGAACGAACGCTGGCGCGTCACCCCCGACCGCTCGGCGGCGATACAGCGCGCAATCTGGAACGGCCGGTCGTCAGTCTCTCCTCGATGGTGCTCAACAACGGCCCCGAACCGCAGCAACTGCGCATGGGACGCAAGCCCGAATGGCTGCGCGCGAAGGTGCCCGGCGGAGACGGCTACAACCGATTGAAGGCGATCGTCGATGAGCATCAGCTTCACACCGTCTGCCAGGAAGCAAGCTGCCCGAATATGGGTGAGTGCTGGAGCCGCGGCACGGCGACGATCATGATCCTTGGCGATACCTGCACCCGCTCCTGCGGCTTCTGCAACGTCAAGACTGGCAAGCCCGAGCCGCCCGACTTCGATGAGCCGAGGCGCGTGGCGGAGTCGGTCGCGCTGATGAATCTGAAGCATGTCGTCATCACCTGCGTCGATCGAGACGATCTGCCCGACGGTGGTGCAGAAATCTGGGCGGAAACGATCGAGCGCGTTCATGCGGCCTGCCCGAATACTTCCGTGGAAGCGCTTGTCGGCGACTTCAAGGGTGATGCCGAGGCATTGGATGTGGTCATTCGCTCGCGGCCGGAGATTCTTGCCCACAATCTTGAGAGCGTGAAGCGCATGCACCCGACCGTCCGACCGCAGGCGCGGTACGAGCGATCGCTCGAAGTGCTGCGCCAGATCAAGAGTCGAGGCCTGGTCTCGAAGACCGGCATCATGGTCGGAATCGGCGAACGCGATGACGAAGTGCTTGCGCTCATGGATGATGTGCGACAGATCGCGGATACGGATATTCTCACGATCGGCCAGTACCTCCAACCAACGCGGAATCATCTGCCCATCAATCGCTGGGTGACGCCGGACCAGTTTCTGCAGTTCAAGAAGGAAGGCCTCGCGCGCGGGTTCAAGGTGGTGGAGTCCGGCCCGCTGGTGCGAAGCTCATACCATGCGGAAGAACAGGCGGAACGACTCAGCCCGGAACGGCGGGAGACGGTGGAGATGATGGATGCGCTGATCGCCATTGGACGGACTTCGCGCCCCGCTTGCTGATTTCGCGCCGGCCAGTCTTCCCAGACCTTACAGACCGAACGAATCGGGTTCCGGGAACGCTGAATCGACTGGCGGGGCCCCGCATCGACCGCCGTCGTATTCCACGGTTTGCTCAGCGATGTTTCACGGCGACCTCTATCTTCGAGCCCATGCCCTGACCGATGTGACGATCAATCGTCGCGCCTCGGAACGGCTCGGCACGCGCGGAGAAATCGTGATCGCATGGGATCATGATCTCTCACAGCGCTGGCGCTTCCGCCTGGTCGATCTGGCGGAAGGCGGCGTGCGCATCGCAGGATCGTTCCCGATTGTCAAAGGAATGCGCGGGATCGCGATCTCGTACTTCCCTGAAGGTGAACGCATCAACAAGCCAATCGAGGTGCGCTGGGTTGATGGCCCGAACGAAGGCGGAGGTTACGAAGCGGGCATTGCCTTTCTCGATTGATGAATAATGAGAATCAGATTCCCGTTCACTCCCCTCTTCCCTGACGGGTGAGAATAGACTTGGGGCATGAGGATTTTGCGCATCGTGGGGTTGATCGGTGCAGCCCTGCTGCTTGTCGGCGGCGGGCTGTATCTTGCACTCGGCTGGCGCGGGTCGGGCATGATCCTGATCGCTACCGCCATTCTGATCGGCCTGCTGGTGGTGTACATGCCGATTCGTCAGCAAGAGGATGAGCGGGAGTCGGAAGATATCAGCGATCTTCCGATCGATCGGCGGAAGGAACTCATCCGCGGAACCAGCATGCACCTGCGCGACATGCGATATCGCTATTCGATTCGGCATGACCAGGGGGATCGCAACTGCTTCAATCGAGAGATCAACGGCATCCTGCTCGGGTTCGTGCCGATTATCTTGCTGGATACCACCGATGATCGGCAGGGCTACGGTTTCGTGGCCTTCCCCTACGACGGGAGGCGGTGGCGTGGGCCGGGCCTTCCCTGCGGCGGGTCGGTTGAAGAAGCGATCGCCCATGCGGCACGCTGCGTCGAACCGGGTGGAGCTGAGTGACCAATGCCGTGCGAACCGTTCACTGGCTGAGATTTTGAAGAAGCGCTTTGACGACGGCCGCAGGTTCTCTTGAAGCGCACACACAGGAACTGACCGCCACACCGCGCGCCCCGGCTTCGGTGACGGTCTGGATATTATCAGGAGTAATGCCGCCGATTGCCAGATGCGGAACGCCCGGATACCGCTCGATAAACGCCCGAACAGCATTCACCCCCGAAGGCGTACGCTCCGGCTTGAGACTCGTTGCAAACATCGCGCCAATGCCGCAGTAATCGGCGCCGGCGCGCACCGCGCGATCGGCTTCATCGAGATCGTGCGTACTTGCCCCGATGATGAGCGTGCGACCAGCGATGCGTCGTGCGGCATCGATCGCAAGGTCCGTCGTTCCCAGGTGCACACCATCTGCACCGGCAGCGAGGGCGATATCGACCCGATCGTTGACAATCACGCTCACCCCGATCGGTCTGGCAACATCAACGATCTCGCGCACGCGCGCAACCAGCGCACCGTCATCCAGCGACTTCTCCCGCACCTGAATGCAGTCCGCCCCCGCTTCCAGCGATGCGCGCAGCGCTTCGCGCCACGGCCGAAAGCAGAGTGATTCCGTCAGCAACAGGCACAGTCGCCACTGCCTGGCCCGGCCGCTCCCCAGTCGTTGCAGCAGCACACGATCGAGTTCGTATGTTCGGTATCGCAGCGATTCGAATGATGATGCACGATCGGCATCGACGACCTTTGATGCTTCTTCAAGCACACGCAGGGCTTCGCTGGCGCGTTTTCCCGCGGCGATAGTGACATCGAGCAGATCCCGGCGCACGGATTCGGCCGGTGTGGAAAGCTCCGTTCCGACATCGCCCGTCGTATCACGATTCGCAACGAGCCAGCCGGACGGGAATCGATCAAGCGCTTCGCGTAACTCGTGACGAAGCGACTTTGCCTTGGCCGTCAGGTCGCGGTCATCCAGATGAAAGCGAGCGATATCTTCCAGCATCCGCAGAGCTTCGCGGGCGCGGTTTGCGTTGGCATCGATCAATCGCGGCAGGCCTGACATGGGCCGAATCGTACGCTGCCGGCTGTTCCGCGGAATCGCAACCGCTACACTTCGCACCTGAACAACCCGATCAGTTGAAGGAGATGCGCGTGTTCAAGTCGATCCGAACCGGCTCGGTCAAATCCGGTTTTACCATTGTTGGCGTATTCAATGATTCGACGGCTCTGCCCAAGGCGGTCGTCGCTCTGGATGAGGACCATGCCCTGGCGCAGGCGCGAAAGCGACCCGGATACAAGGCCGATGCCGGCGAGTTCCAGTACGTGAGCGAGAAGTTCGCGCTCATCGGGTTGGGGTCGCGAAAAGACCTGACGACGGCGCGACTGCGGACCGTCGGAGCGCGTCTGGCGAAAGGGCTCGACCGAATCGGGGCAAAGTCCGCTCGGCTTGTGCTGGGCGAAGCGATCGCGGAGTCGAGCATCGAACCGGGCCGTGCAGGGCAGAGTGTTGGGGAAGGGATGGGCCTTGCAAACTGGCGTGTTGACTTCTTCGATGGCTCCGCCACGCGGCGCGAGACGGTCAAACCCGCGCTCACCATCGACGCGACGCAGAAGGCATTTCGTGGCGGCCTCGAGCTTGGCCTTATGCTCGCCGAAAGCACGAACTACGCGCGAAAGCTTGGCGCCACGCCGCCCAACATCTGCAACCCCAGTTGGCTTGCGAGTGAAGCGCGTCAACTGGCAAAGCACGTCGGGTTGACCTGCAAAGTCATCTCGTTCGAACAGGCAAAGAAGCTCGGGATGGGCGGGCTTGTCAACGTCGGCCAGGCAAGCCGCCACAAACCCTGCCTGATCATTCTCGAATACAAACCGACGAGAGCCGCGAAGAACGCCAAGCCGATCGCTCTCGTCGGCAAGACCATTACCTATGACACGGGCGGATACTCGCTGAAAATCAACAACAGTATGAAGGGGATGAAGTACGACAAGAACGGCGGCATGGCTGTGCTCGGCGCGATGCACGCCATCGGCACGATGAAGCCGCGGATGCCGGTCGTCGCTCTTCTCCCGACAGCAGAGAACATGATCGGCGGCGACGCTTACCGACCCGATGACATCATCAAGATGTACAACGGGGTCACCGTTGAAGTGACCAACACCGATGCGGAAGGTCGACTCGTGCTCGCTGATGCGCTGGCTTATGCGTGCAAGCACTACAAACCGTCAGCCGTCATCGATATGGCGACACTCACCGGTGGTGTCGTGGTTGCGCTCGGTGAATGGTGCGCGGGACTGTGGTGCAACGATGACGACCTGCGCGGCCGGCTCGACCGCGCATCGGATGCAACCGATGAGCGGCTGTGGCGCCTTCCGTTGTGGACTGAACATCGGGACTTCATGCGCAGCAAGCACGCGGATGTCTGGAACTCCGGCCCGAAACGTGATGGACACCCGATCCAGGGCGCTGCGTTCCTGAGTTACTTCGTGGATGAGAAGACGCCGTGGGCGCATATCGATATCGCCGGCACCAGTACCGTCGATGGTGACAGCGACCTGTATGTCGCCGGCCCGACCGGGTACGGTGTGCGACTGCTTGCGCAATTCGTCGAGGACTTCGGGCAAACCAAGTAGGCGTGGATCAAGCGCCGATCCATCAGCGTTCGCGCATCACAATGCTGCAGAAAGTGACCAGTGCATTCACTCGCTGGTCGCGTGAACTCACGCGGTCGCGGCGTCCGCCTGAATTCGCGTGGGGTCGTCACCGCGTTCCATGGCCATGATCTTGGCCACTCGCCGCTCGTGTCGCCCGCCCTCAAACGGCGTCGCCAGCCACGTATCGACGACACGCTGAATGAGCCGTTGCCCCATCAGGTCACCCGAAAGGCAGAGTACGTTGGCATTGTTGTGGGCACGGGAAAGCTCGGCCGTCAACTCGTCACTGACCAGTGCCGCGCGCACTCCGTCCACCTTGTTCGCCGCGATGCACATGCCGATCCCGGTCCCGCAGATGAGAATTCCCATATCGCTCTCGCCGGTGACCACCGAGCGGCCGACCAGCCACGCATTATCCGGATAATCACACATGCGGCCGTTGCACTCGCCGATCAGTTGCACCGTATGCCCCTTGGCTTCCAGGTGCGGCCGCAAATCCTTGGCTGCCTCGGTACCGCGATGATCAGATCCAAGTGCAATCTTCATGATCGAAGCACTTCCTTCAGGCGTGTCGGGATGAGCTGCGAAAGCTTCTCCGCAAGTTCAGTATAGGCCGACTGCCCAAGCCCGATGGGATCGTCAATGTCACCGGTCGGATCGAGCAATTGCACTTTCGCCGCTGCGGCGGAATCGACCC
>CBFGRU010000083.1:0-11570 GCA_965651255.1 uncultured Phycisphaerales bacterium | reverse complement strand
TCGGCATTCACGGCATCGATATCAATCGGAGGATCCTGCGAGATGAATCGGGGCTCAAACTCATCCACATCCAGAAGCGGCTCACCATCCTGCCGGAGGGCGCCGGGGCTGATCCCGTTGCCATTTCCATTTCCGCCGTCGAGCTGTTCAATGAGTGAGTCGACATCCGTTCGCCCGTTCTGATTGTCCGGCTGCGTCGGGCGTGTCGGTGTGCGACTTTCGTACGCAGGGTCATACTCGCTGGAAAGTGACACTTCGCGCACGACGTAAATGTCCTGCACATAACCGGGTACCCCGCCTGCAAGCGCGATCGCATCGGCCAGGCGCAGGTCAGGGCGATTCAACGGGTAGATGCTTGGCGCGGGAACCGTTCCCGTGATTGAGTAGTGAAAACCTTGACCTTGCACGAGCACAAGATTCACGAGCGGATCGCGGAGGACTTCCGGGTCCAACCGGTCGACAATCTCTTCCTCCAACTGCTGGAGCGTCAGCCCGGCAGCCGGCACCTCGCGAAGCGGCATGGGAAGTCGAATGTTGCCCGACTGATCAATTCTCGCCTGCGTGCGCGCTGGTGTCTGCGGTGCATAAAGTTCCCAGATTTCGACATCAACCACGTCGCCGGGGATGAGTCGATACTCCAGTTGGGCGGGCATCAGATCCGCGCGAAGAGGCGCCTCAGCCCCCTCCCATTGCTCCGCGCCGCGTTCAACGACATCGAGCCGTTCCAGGATCGGCATCGTCGTGGGCGTGAACTCGAAGTAGCCGGTCTTGCTCGGATCAAAGAACGAATCGACTTCGCAGCCCATGAGGGGCGTGATCCCAAGCAAGGAAATCAGACATACCGCAGCACCTCGGCGTGTTGCGCGGACATTGTTGAGATTCGCGATCAGGTCCACGGTCTTCTCTCTTCCCAAAGGAGTCATCTCTTCACGTGTTAGCCCGCACGATCACGGACGAGGAGAGGGAATCAATACGCACTTCAACAGGACGACAACAACCTTGCAGATGTTCATTGTGACCTGTCTCGACAGAAATTCCAAGCCGTCCGGTTGGACTGATCGTCCCACTGGGCGGGGGGAGTTCAATCATCCCGCAGACTTTCGACTGTTTCTCAGACAGTTCTCGGACGCAGGATCGGGCTGGCGCGTGATCAGTGGGCATTGGGATTCACAAATCCGCGGAAGATGGTCAGCCACAGGATGCGCAGGTCGAAGCCGATCGACCAGTTGCGAATATAGAACAAATCGTACTGCAGCCGCTTTCGCAGACTCGTGTCGCCCCGCAGGCCGTTCACCTGGGCCCAACCGGTCATGCCTGCCTTGACATGTTGCCTCAGCATGTATCCGCGCCAATCGTCGCGGAATTGGGCGATGAGTTCGGGTCGCTCTGGTCGCGGACCCACCAGCGACATTTCTCCCAGGAGGACATTGAAGAGCTGCGGCAACTCATCCAGACTCGTCCCGCGAAGGAATCGACCGATTCGGGTCACGCGGGGGTCATTCCGGGCGGTCCACTGCTGTCGCGCATCGGTCCGCGCTTCGAGCGGCTGTTGCTCGACCGCCGCGTGGGTCATCGTTCGGAACTTGTAGATCTGGAATCGCCGGCCGCCAAGACTCGCGCGTTCCTGTCTGAAAATCACCGGCCCCGGGCCACTCAATCGTACGAGGATCGCAATGACTAGCATCGGAATCGCGAAGACTGACAATGCAACCAGCGCTCCCAGCAGATCGGTGATGCGCTTCGAGAGTCGCCCCCAGCCGACCATGGGCGATTCTCGCACGGAGAGCACCGGCATGCCATCGAGTTCACTCACCGACATGCTGAACGGCTGAAATCGCGGAGTCACATCAGGAACGAGGCGCACATCAACCGCATGCCGCTCGAGTCGAGCCAGAAGATCAGGGATCAGTGCCGAGGCCCGCTGCGGTAAGGCGATGAAAACGCCCGAGACTCTGGCTTCATCGAGAATCCGGTCCAGATCATCCAAGCCGCCGTGGATCGGAAGCCCGGAGCACTCCGTACGCGAGGTGCGCGGATGATGCGTGATGAAGTACGACGGCTTGATGCCCGTCCACGAATTGCGTGAGAGGGTTCGATAGACCACCTGTCCGAGCCGACCACACCCAATGATGGCCACGTGTCGCAGGTTCCATCCACGACGGCGCAGTTCCCGAAGGATCGATCGAAAGGCGAATCTCCAGATGAGCAGAAGCAGCAACGCAAACAACCCGAAGAGGATCGTCTGCCCACGACTCGGGTCTTGGCCGTTGTACAGAACCTTCTCGAAGAGATCGCACCAGACGCGCGTCAGCAGCGCGCCGATGATGACGGCCTTCAGAAGTACGCCGGCTTCTGTGATGAATCGCTGATCCCGTCGCGGCTGGTAGAGTCCCGCCCACATCATCGTGAGAATCATGATTGCGACCGCAACGACCGGCGGAATCGAATGCGTAGAGTAGCTGTGCGGCTCATTGGGCTCTGCCAAAGGAAGCCAGTGAAACCGGGCCTGATAGGCCAGGATCTGCGCGCCAAGCACAACCGCCGCGTCGATGGCGATCAGTACCCACCGGAACACCTGATTCTGCTGGCGAAGCACGCTCTCGTATCCTCCAAGCGCTGGCAGCGCGAGTTCTCTCTAGTCGCTGTTATCGGTCCACGGCTGGCCCTGCCTCGGGTTTTTCAAACGCTCGCCAAACGAGCGCAACCAGTTCGCATCCGCCTCTTCGAGCAACTCCGGCGGAACAATCTGCGTCACAGCATAGAAGTCTCCACGCTGGCCCGACTCGGATTCCAGCCCTTTTCCACGTACGCGGAGCTTCTGACCGCTTGCCGTCCCCGCGGGGACCTTCAGGGCCACAGATCCCTTCAGCAACGGTATGTTGATGATGGTCCCGACGGTTGCTTCGACAATCGTCAGGGGTAAGTCGATGAGGACATCCAATCCTTCCCGCCGAAACCATGGATGTTCACCGACCCGGACGGACAGTATCAAATCGCCCCTCGGACCACCCCGGGCCCCACCATGGCCCTTTCCACGGAGGCGTAGCTTGCGACCGCTCTCAATTCCCTTCGGAATCGTTACATCGACCGTTTCCGGGCCTCGAGGCCCTGCGATCTGCACCTGCTCCTTACCCCCCGATACGGCGGTTTGAAATGTGATGAATATCTCACGTTCGAGGTTCTCCCCGCGATTCCCCACACTGCTCGGCGCCCGACCGCCAAACGGTGATGAACGCTGGCCGCCGAAGATTTCTTCAAAGATCGAACCTAGGTCAGGCCCCGCGCCGGCAGAATGAGCACCGCTGTTCCAGGCCGGTCCACCCGCCGACGTCCGGCCGGCACCTCCAGCGTTACCGCCAGACCCGAACCCGGCATTCACGCCCGCATGGCCGAACTGGTCATACAACTTGCGCTTTTCATCATCCGAAAGAACGTCATACGCCTCTTGAATCTCATTGAAGCGTTTCGCTGCGTCGGGCTCTTTATTGACATCGGGATGATGTTTTCTCGCCAGCGCGCGGTACGCCTTCCGGATCTCGTCCTTCGTGGCCGTCTTAGATACACCGAGAACGCTGTAAAGATCTTTCGGACGCGCCATACCCGCTCATTACAGAGAGAACGAACCTACCTCGATATGAAGAGGTTATTGTCGATCCTCCGCGACAGCAACTGAGCAACTCTTCCGCGACCCCGAAAACTATGACCGAGATCGGGTCACTGACGATGGTTTGCTACATCCGCATCGACCCATTGCTCCTGCCATTCGCTCAGCAGAAACACCTCGACCGGCCTCCGAATGACCGTTACTTCCCAGCGACCATCTGGGCGCTGTTGTACGTTCAGCACAACCGGATCGAGTTCTCGTCCCGCCGGCCGGACCTCTTCAAGATGCGAGGTGTACTCCGCTTTGAGGATGGATTGCGCAGGTGGCGTCCCCCCCCTCGGAATAATCAGAAGAAACGAAAACAGAACAATGGCGGCAACCCAACCACTGGCCCCCGCCCACGTTGACCATCGAGTATTTCGATCCGCACCGTCGAGCACGAACGGCTGAGGTGGCGCAGATTCTTCATTCGGCAGCGGCAATTTCACACTGTCCGCTGCTTGAACCAAGGCCCGGGTTGCACTGAGAAGTGACTGGTGGTTTCCGTAGAGTTGGTGAAACGAGTTCCATGCGGTGGCATCATCCGCAAGCAGTCGGCGCATCTGATCCAAGTCAGCGGGACCAGCTTCGCCATCCAGTACCCGGCCAAACAGCCGATCCGTCTCCAGAGACGTATCTGGCGGTTCAGAATGTGGGCGAGCGTCGGTCATTCGGTCAACCCTCCACGAATCGAATCCCTGCATACGGTGATGAAAGAGATGATGAGTTCATCGCATGCCATCAGTCATCGCGTCTTCTGCCAATTCCGTTCGAAGCATTCTGCGAGCACGGGCCAGGCGGGTTTCGATGGTCGTTACTGGTAAATCGAGCAGCGCTCCAATCTGCTGGTAGCTCAATTCGTTCATGCATCGAAGCAACAGCGGCTCCCTGTACTCCGATGGCAACGTCATGACCTGCGCGAGGAGATGGTCCGCTGCATCCCGATGTTCGACTTCAGCATCGGTCTGCAAGCCACCTTCCGCAGGAAGTGAGACTTCACCTTCTTCCGGTGCAGCGCCGCTGGATAGGCCTACGCTCGGCTTCAGACGCCGGGCAGCACCGCGACAGGCGTTAATCGCGATCTGACGAAGCCATGGCCGGAACGCACCGGCATCTCGCAACGTGTCCAGCTTCGTCAGGAACTTCACCGCGACCTCCTGCATCAAGTCCTCCAGGTCAATCCGACGGGGGCGATGGGCAAGAATGATGGCCGCCACCCAACGCCGATTGGCCTCCCACAGCTTCTCCTGCGCAATCCGGTCGCCCTGCTGAGCGAACGCGATCAACGCTTCCTCATCGGGCGTTTGGGGAGGCATCGGCTCTCTGGACACAACCAGCGGCTCCTTCCGTCGCGAAACGCAACGAAAATCACCCTACCCTCTCCGTACCGTGGTCAGCAACGCACTGCCACGACCGAGAACTTTGCATGACCCGCGACGATACGCACAACCCGGAACTGTACACGATGAGCTTCGGCGACCACCTTGAGGAGCTTCGCCGTCGCGTGTTGCTCGCGCTCATCGTTCCGATTCCCCTCATGGTGATTCTCTTTCCATTTACCTCGACGATCCTTCAGTGGATCACCGCCCCGCTCATTCGAGTTCTCAAGCACTACCACCTGCCGGAAACGCTGCAGGTCCTGAATCCTGCCGAGGCCCTACTGACCCAGATGAAGATCGCCATACTGGGGGCGATCGTCCTTTCACTTCCATGGATGCTGTGGCAGTTCTGGCGATTCATCCAGCCGGGCCTTTATGCTCAAGAGCGACGTTTCGTGTACTTCCTGGTGCCCGGTAGTGCGATTCTTACCACGCTTGGCATTTCGCTCTTCTATTTCGTCATGCTCCCGCTCGTTCTGTTTGTGCTGGTTGGATTCGGCAGCTCAATGACGATCGTTCCTTCGCCTTCAACGACACCCGTGCCGCTGGTAGAACTCGCGGAGCCACCACTGCAGATTCCGTCCATCATCGGTCAACCGGACCCACTTGCAGAGGGCATGATGTGGATCTCGCCGCCAAGCGACTTGAATGTGGTCATCAGGTCAGGCGATGAACTGATCATCCTCAGGAGCCAGCTGACTTCGCCGACGGGGGTTGACCAAGCGTTCCAACTCACCGCCTACGTCAGTTTCGTGCTGCTACTGACGTTCGGCATGGTCATCGCGTTTCAGACGCCCCTGGTGATTTTGCTCCTGGGATGGGTCGGAATCGTGACACCCCAGCTTCTGCGGCGATACCGCAAACAGAGCGTCATGATCTGCGCCATTGTCTCGATGGTCATCACCCCTGCCGATCCGTGGTCAATGATCGCGATGCTGGTACCGCTGTATGGCCTGTACGAACTTGGGATCGTGCTCCTTGTGCTGGCTCCGGCGAAGAAAGTCGCATCCGGCACCATCTTTGGAGGCGCACCGGCAGACGAGTCCGGGCCGGAAGAGTCCGATAGGTCGAACTAGTGGCGGATAACCCGACAGAATCGCCCGGATCACGCAACATCCAGGAATCTCGCCCGAGGATTGGGTGCAAACGACCGATGAATCGACGTCCGAAGTTCGGTCATCGTATGATGTGTCGCACGAACCCCACTCCACCCTCGTGCAGGCAGTGACTCGATCGGAGGGGCATGCCGCCCCGCGGAGTTCAGCGGAGAAGGATCTTCAGCCCTTGCAGCCCCTGCGCCTCAGCCAGCAAGCTCGATGCACCGCCAGCGAGATCGATCTGGCCATGATGCGCCGTGCCCTTCAACTGGCAGCCCAGGCAGCAGCGATGGACGAAGTGCCCGTCGGGGCGGTCGTCTATCGCGGCGATGAGATTGTTGGAGAAGCATTCAACACCCGTGAATCCAGCTTCGACCCCACCGCTCACGCCGAGCTACTTGCCCTCAGGAAGGCCGGACAGCGCCTGGGAAAGTGGCGCCTCAGTGATTGTTCGCTCATCGTGACACTGGAACCATGCCCGATGTGTGCTGGCGGCCTGATCAATGCTCGCATCGGCCGCCTGATTTATGGTGCACGGGATCCCAAATCCGGTGCCTGCCACTCCCTGTACCGAATTCCGACTGATTCACGCCTGAATCACCGCGTTGAGGTGACCGCAGGCGTCATGGAAGCGGAGTGCGCCGAAGCGCTGCGGGCCTTTTTCCGGCGACGGCGCGAGCAGAATCGCGCCATAAGGACCGATGCGGCCGCGAACGGCAAGAGCCGTATCGCGGGGGCGTGACAAAGTCCTGACTCTGTTCGGGTTGACTTTCACCCTTTTTGGATCATGCTAACGCTTGGAGGATTCCATCCATGCTCGGGATGGATTTGTTTCCTTGGTTTCTGGTCGATCGAATGACCGGTGATTCCTGAGAGGAGAAAGAACGATGCCGTCTCGTGCATCCATTACAGCGTTGACCTTGGTGCTTGCAACCAGTGCAGCCAGCGAAAGCGTCCTGGCGCAGGAGTTGCCGTTCAGAACCGGGCGCTTTCTTGCTGATGATGATCGCGAGGTCTTCAACGGTACCTTTGACCGGGGGCTGCGCATTGATTCACTGACGGTTGGCGAAGGCATGTTCCGCGCCTCCCGGAATGAGCTGCTTCCCGCGGCTGCGATTCGTGTCCTGGTTGATGAATCCGGCCTAGGCCGATGGCGTGCCATGTCCGAGCGCGAGCTGCTGTCCGGAATGGGGCCTGTTCGCTTTGCCTACGGGTCGCGACCGGGTCTTTCCACGCTCGATGCGTTCACCGCTCGTCATCTGGACCGAATGTTCTTCAGCGATGGCAGCGCGAACGTTCGCATCGACCTGCTCCTGCCAACTGGCATCTACGACAGCAGCGCCGGGCGGTCAGACTCAACGCCCGAGGTCATTCTCGCTGGCAATCTCCGCGGTAATGCGCGACTTGGTGCAATCATCGGCGGCAACGTCGATGACCCGATTCTTTCGCGGCGCATGCACCAACTCGATACGGGCATGCTTCAGCGCTCGGAAACCGGCATTGCGATCATGGTCAACCAACAGGCCGCATCAGTCGGCATGGTCGGCCTGGATCTTTCCTCAGCATTTGATGTTCAGTCCAACATTCCGGCCATCGGGTATCGTCTCGAGCTGGAGCGAGGCGCGTCGGGATACTTCACGATGTTCGGTGCTGGCAGCGCTGAACAACTTGCTGGGAATGAGCCATCGCTGATCGAAGAAAGAGAAGAAGGAAGCGATGAGTTGCTCGGTCTTTCCAGCGGCGGTGGCGGTGGAGGAGGTGCTGGTGGTTCCGGCGCACCGGTCTACGGCGGCGGTCGAGGCACGATGCAGATCGACGGCGTTCGCGCAAACCCATCACAGCGCATCGGCTCTCAGGCACCGTTCCGCGGGAGCGGCAGTCTGGGTGGCGGTCTTGACTTTGATCTCGAAGAGTACCTCGATTTCCTCCGCCGACTCCGGCAACAGCGCAACGAAGAGCAGCCAGTCGCTGAAGAGCCACCCGCCGACGATGGCGACGATGATGCCGGTGAAGGCGACGACAAGGGAAGCGGATCGGACGATCCACCCCCCACGCGCGGCAGCGGCGGTGATGATGATGGAAGTAAAGGCACCGGCGGCGGCCCCACTGATGGCAGTGATGACTCAACGCGCACCCATCGGCCCGACATTGACAGCATCGATCTGAATGGCCTGATCGACAATGGACCTCGGGCGCCACTTGGTGCGGGCAGCACCGGCCAGCCCTTCGGCGGCTCAATCGGCGGAGGTAATGGCGGCGAGGGTGACCCGGTCGTCCCGGCATCGATCCCGGCCCCCGGGGCGATGATGCTACTTGCACTGGCAGCCATCGGAACCAACCGCAGAACACGGCGCCAAGTCTGAGCCCGCACCTGAATCTGAGGATGTATACGCGGGGTCGATCATCCGATCGACCCCGTGGTCATTCTGGAACTGGCGGACAAACATGCGTGATGATGTACAGTTCGTCTGCTTCGATCTTGGCGGTGTCATCGTTCGCATTTGCCGCACATATAGAGAGGCCCTGGGTCGTGCGGGCATTGACGAATCCAAGATTCACTGGCCGCCATTGGATGAGTTGCCCGCAGTGATGAATGCCTATCAACGTGGCGAGATGAATGGTTGCGACTACTCGCACGCCGTCAGCCGACTGGTTCGCGGCTCGCTCACACCGAATGAAGTATTGCGCGTTCACGATGCGGTCATCCTTGAACCGTACGCGGACGTTGATGTCGTTGTCAATCGACTGAATGAGCTACCGATTCGGACGGCAGCCCTGTCGAACATCAATGATCGACATTGGCCCCTGGTGCGCGAAATTCGCGCCATCCGACGACTTGATCATCACGTTCTCTCCCACGAGATCGGTGCAATCAAGCCAGATGAATCCGCGTACATCGCGGTCGAAGAAATCGCGGAATGTGATCCGTCATCCATTCTCTTCTTTGATGACACGTTCGAGAACATTGAAGCCGGACGTTCGCGCGGCTGGCAGTGTGTACATGTCGATTACGACAAACCAACCGCCCCGCAGATTCGCTCCGCCCTTCGGAATGCTGGCATCCAGTGCTGAATATCAGCCCGATACAGTTTCATTGATGTCGTCTGCGTCGCTGTTGTCACCGCCCATGACTTCACGCAAGACGACCGTTGCGTACGCGCCGCGCGGCAACGTAAAGCCCAGTTCGATGTAAGGCCCTTGTTTATCAAACCCGCCTTCAACTCGCGGAGCGAGTACCGGAACGCGCATGGCTCGTCGCGCGCCATTCACTCGGATCGGAGCGGCCATGAAGTCATCGAGGCAGAGGTTGAACGCCTCGAGGGCGCTCAACTCATCTCTTGCAGCATCACCATCCGCCTGCGTCATTCCGGCCCCCCACAAGGGCCCGGATGGTGAGATGTCAATCCGCTCCAGACGCGCGCGAAGGTTCTCGCTTCCCGCATCCTCCGCCGTCACTCGAAAGACCGCATGTGAATCGTGCTTCCAGGCGAGGTCTCCGACAGACAGTTGATCGAGGCGCCCCTGATCGAGCCGCTGGTCCAGAACCCGATTGAACACCGCGGATTGCAGTGCATGAACCCAGAATTCAAGAATTCGCTGCCCGAGTGCACGGCAAGCACGTTCGGCCGAGTGCCCCGCAGCCAATTGATTCAATGCGATCTGCTCTTCACGGTCACGCCTGCCCCAACCGGTTCGCGCCGACTGCCAATTCCCAGCGTCGTACTGCGTTCTCTGTTCACGCTGATGCTCAGGAAAGGCACTGCCGCGTGCTCCGAGCAATTCGTCAAGGAGTTCCTGCCACGCCCTTTTGATAACGCACCAACCGAGTCGGTGATTGTTGATTCGATAGCCAAACCGTTGCGAACCAAAGTAATCAGGAACCCCACGTTGTTCGAGCTCACGCAACTGACGCCAGACGCGCGGTGCCATGATGGGGTCGATGTCGCGAATCTTGATGGTGAACTCATTGCCACGCAGGTGCCCGCGCCGAAGCTTGTTGGTATGGCGAGATGCTTCGAGAATCGTCATCCCCTCGCCCAGTTCAGCGTTCTCCGGTACATCCGCTGACGTGTGGATCGAGAACCACTGGGCCGTGACCGCCATCTTGTCCTTCATGCCTGCGAAGCCGATTGCCCGCTCAGAAACGTTGAACACTTCTTGCAGAGCACGGAGCGCCTCTCCATGGGCTCGCCCGACTTTCTGTACAAGCACATACAAATGTTCACCCGCGCCACTCGGAAGGTAGCTCGGAATCTCGTGAACGACGAAGTCTTCCGGGGCACACTTCACACGGCCACCGACTCCGGAACCGCCGAGGAGCGAACGTTGCGGCAGCGGATTGGGCAATCTACCGGTGGGCAGCATCGAGGCAATTCTTTGCAGCGCACTCAATCCTGCCATTGACCGGCATCGTCATCATCATCATCTTCGTCGTCTTCTTCATCATCATCGAGGAAGTCTCGCAGCGCCTGCTCATCATCCATGGGGACCGCGAGCGACGGGTCATTCTGCGTCTGCTCGAGTACATGTTCCGCAACAAAGATCGGCACATCATTCGCAATACCGAGCGCGATGGCGTCCGAAGGGCGAGAGTCGATGCTGATTTCCTCACCACGCTGTTCGATTATGAGCTTCGCAAAGAACGTGCCGTTGTTGAGATCGTCAATGACGATCCGGCGAAGTTCTCCACCGAGATGGCGGATCACGGACGCAAGCAGATCATGGGTCTGCGGCCGCTGAATCTCAATGCCCTTCAGTCGCCGCTCGATCGCGAATGCTTCGGGCAGGCCGATGACGATCGGAAACGACCGCGCTCCATCGATCTCAGACAGTTCGATGATCTGCACATCCTCGATCTCCTTGATCAGTATGCGCGACAGTTCCATTTTGACCGGCATCCAGCCACCTCCCGTCTCGTTCTGAACCGTTGAAGTGTTTGCACTCCTACTGCCCCGCGGCAAGTCGAATCAGCGAAAGATTCGCTCAATTGTTCCTCGGAGGCGGATTGGCGACCCCGTTCAACTGCTCCAACGCCAGCAGGAGCGCCTGAGTGCCGAGGCGTGCATGTCCCTGTGCTCGCACGGCTTCATAGAGTTGACGTGCCTGGGCCAGCCCAGGGAGCGCCAGCCGTAATCGCTCTGCCTCGTGAAGCGCGATGCCCAGATCCTTGATGAAGTGTTCGACAAAAAACCCGGGGGCAAAGTCGCGTCGAATCATGCGCGGGCCCAGATTGTTGATCGTCCACGAACCCGCTGCCCCCGCCCCGACGGATTCGATGACCAAAGCCGGATCAAGACCCGCCCGTTGCGCGTACAACAGACCTTCACATGCCCCCATCATCGTCGAAGCGATCAGAATCTGGTTCACCATCTTCGTATGTTGACCGGCGCCCGGACCGCCCTGCCGAACGATGCGTTGCCCCATCGCTTCCAGCACCGGCAAGACGGCCCG
>CBFGRU010000082.1:0-11622 GCA_965651255.1 uncultured Phycisphaerales bacterium | reverse complement strand
GTCAGCCACAGGTCGCCCATTCGTGGCGACTGCTGAAGTCTCCAGGCAAGTGCATGTTCGCGTCCACCACCGCCAACGAGCAGCACGTTGCACCGGTTCGGACAGGGAAGAGGTCTGGGCATGTTCGGAGTGTAGCGAGAAACTGTCGCCGGGACCGGCATGATGCTGGATGAAAGCGATGATGTGAACAACGCAACGATTGCGTTTCAGATATCACCGCTGCGCCAGTTGACTGTACCGATCTGGCCGTCGATGTACTCGACAATGATTCCGTCCTCGATGATGACCGTGCCCGGAGTCGAGACGAGCCAATCCACATTCGGGTCCAGCTCTACAAACTCGCACGTGGGGCACTCGATTTCTTCTTCCGAGCTTGGCGGCGGCGCGCCCGGCGGGTGGGGCACATGGATCGCCACCACCGCGGTCAGTCCCTCCGGCAGTTCAAGGCCAGAATAGTCATCCTCAAACAGACCGTGACAAACACTGCAGGACTTGCGGTAAAACACCCAGTGTTGCTTCCCACCGCCAAGCATCGTGGGGTCGATATCGACGATGCGCGCCAACGGCGTCTCAGAGAACGGCTTTCCGATCCAGTAATGCGGACGCAGGACATTGTCCGCGAGCACATCCTGCGAAAGGCGGCCGGATAGCAGCGGCGCCTGGAATGCAAGAACCGCACTCAGGAGCGACAAGGTCACCAGCGCAACCACTCGAGACTTCTCGATGTCAGTGGTCGGCAGCGCACGGCGGCTGGTCAACATGAGCAGGATGAGGAGGACCCCGTCGATGATGAGCATGACACCCGGTGCGATGGCGACCGCTTCGCCGAAACAACCGCAGCTCCCGTCAAAGAGCGCCTGCATCAGCGGGTAGCGATTTGCCAGATACGTGACTTCCGAGATGAGCACAAAGAGAAACGCCGCGAGAATCACCGCGCCGACCATGCGCGCGAATCGCGGCAGCAGCACCATCACCAGGACCGCAACCAGTTCAACCAGAATGATGAATGCCAGAAGCGTTGGGCGAACGTCCGTCGTCAGCGAAGATTCCAGAAGGCGCGACTGAATCCATTGTGGCAACTCTGAAGGTCGAGCAAAGAGGAGCTTCATGAGCACGCCAGCGAGGATGTACAGCGGCAGGAGTACCCGCAGAAGAATGACACTCAGTGTCACTCGGAGTGGGTTCGGTGCATCGACAGCAGCGGTGTTCATCGTTCGTGCAAGCTCCGATCTAAGGCCAACGACGAGTCTTCAAGTGTAGCCATCGGTGAGATTGTGGCTGTTCGTCACGATGAAAGAAAAGCGGGGCAGATCATACGATCCGCCCCGCCTGATTCTGTTTGCAAGTCGCTCGATGCGTTTACTCGGTCACCGACACTTCGATGAGATCATGATAATCATCGAAACCAAGGGCCGTGAAGACCGCCGTGACGACTGTACGAACCTGCAGTTCGACTTGTCCGTCCGCATCTCGAACGAACGATGCAGGATTGGCGATGTTCTCGATGACCGAAGTGCTCTCCGTGTTCGTGCGGTTGAACTGACCGATCAGCACGAGTTGGTCATTGTCGTAATCCTGCATTCTTACTTTGACAACGCCGATCGGGTGATTCAGGCGGCCCTCCGCGGTCACGCTCATCGCCGATGGATTCAGCACTGGTGATGCGCCGAGGATTCTCAGCGATGCTATGTTGGGTTCAATCGCGGTAAACCCGAACTGTGAACGCACGCGCAATGAGTTGTTGTCCGAGGTTGTAATCTCGGCCAGACCACCGGAAATGAGGTGACCGAAGACGACCTCGACGCTCGAGAGGGCAACGATCTCACCGGTGACTTCCGGCACACGGGCGGTTGCGCTGAACTCATCAACCGTACCGCCATCTTTGTAGGGCTGCATGGACACGCTGCCATCGGTCGGCGCAACGTCTGTGGTGAACCAGAAGGTATAGGTCATGCCGTAGCGCAGAGTGTTCGGGAACACTTCGCCTTCCGGCGCCGGAGCTGAGAAGGTCAGCATGCCGTTATTGATGGACGTCTCCCAATCCTGGAAATCGTACATCGTTGCTTCATTGACGAAATTGCCGCTGGCATCCCAGTACCCGTCGCGCACCGCGTGGAAGCCGACCTCAGTCAACGGCGCGGAAGCAGGGAACGGCACCGCGAAGCTTTGAACCTCCCGGTGAACATTGAAATTGTGAACGGCATACTCGTACCGGTACTGATTGCCATCCTCGACGACGCGGGATGAGACGTACAGTGCGCCATCATCCAGCGGCATCGCGGTCGCTTGCGTATCGCCCCAGACATCGACCACCGGACCGTAGGTGTGCGAAGGTCCGGTCGAGCCGAAACTGAAGTTGCCGCTTCCGGTGTGGTTGGGGAGCGTCCGCCGATGGGCAATATTGTTCTTGTACCGCTCCGGGGTTTCCTTGACCTGGCCCCAGTTCGCATCGCCCACCTTCTTGTTGAGGTGGTAGAACCCTTCGTAGTAGTACGTCGAGTTCGGCGTGACGAGGTCACTCATGCGGACGCGCAAGAGATGTTCAACAGGTCCGTGAGGGCCGCTGTCACCGTTCTGACTGTTCCGCGCGAAGTGACTTCCCGCCCAGGAAACGCCATCCATCCAGATGTTTTCGATGGTGTTCACTTCCCAGCGCGGGCCGAGCCAGAACTTATCCGCGTTCAGACTCGCGCCGTAGATGTCTGCGCATCCAACACCCAGAATCGATCCGGTGCCCGATGACTGGCAGGAACCACAACTGGTGCCCTGGACTGCAAACCAGGCGTGCTTGAGCCAGCTCATGCCGATCTGTTCGAGTCGTCCATCACCGTTGACGCGGTACAGGTTCATGCCGATGACCGGGTGATGAACCTGTGGACTCTGGAACCACGGCAACTGTTTGCTGTTCTGCCCGTTGTTGAAGTTCAGCCCCGTCGTTTGAAATGCAAGTCCGACCGTTCCGTTCGGGAAGGTTCCGACCTTGCCGAACTGGCTCAGCGAAGCAAGGCCGCAGATCGCAATGTCGTAGATATCTTCACCGGCGGGGGCCATCAGGTTCCCCGAGCCGTTTCCGCCTGCTTGCCCGGGGCGGCGTCCATCATTCGCGGCGCTGAGTTGGCCAACCAGCACCGCGGAGCCCGTCAAAACCGCTGTGCCAAGGAGAAATCGTGCTTTCATGTTGTCTTGCTTCCTCGTTTCTCGCCGAGCCGGCGACGGCCGCAATGGCCGGGGGACCGTTCTGAACACTCCATTGTACGGGCGTGTCATCCGCGAGCAGATGCCCGCTGACCACGAGACCCGCGTGGGCCAAAGAATGGACTCGCAAAGAGTGGATCACTCCATGCGGCTTCTTCGACCGGCACACCAGAAACTACTGCGCAGGTGTGACCGCCGCAAGCGTAACTCTTCGATTTTCCCAGCTTTGCATCAAGAGTCGTCCGGCCACCGCGGCCGAACCCAGTTCTCAGCGCGTCACTTGAATGTCGGAACGTGCGTATTGTTAAGGTAGGGCGACTTTGGTCGAAAAAGAGCTTCAAGAGAGCATCGCTGGCGCACGCCAGCCGCGATTTCCCGCGGAATGCGGCAGGATTCTCCTTGCAAGAGATCGCAAGCGTGATAATTTGGCACCGTGTGGTGCTGTTCCCCCTCTAGGGAGCGGCGCAGAGGAGATGTCATCCTCATCAGCGACTAGTTTCTTCGGCCAGTATGTGCTGGAGAGATTGGAAGCGACCCACGAGGTGTCTGGCAGGCAGGCGGACGGCGATGGTGCCGACGTATGCGAATCTTCGGAGAGAAGAGGAAGAAGAACAATCATGAAGAAAACATTGATCGCTTCAGCAGGTTTCATCGCGTTGGCTGGCATGGCGGCCGCAGGTGGCTTTAACTACGGCGGCGGCGCTGGCGGAACCGTCCCACCGGATGGCGGCACTGGGTACTCGGGCGGCGGCAGCACGTGGCCGGACCTCTCGGGCCTGACGCCGTTCGTTTCGACGATCAACGTGGCCGACAACTACACCATCGCCTCGCTCGACCACGTGACCTTTGAAGGTCTTTTCCACACGTGGGGCGGCGACCTGCATGCCGTGCTCGTCAGCCCGAATGGCACCGATGTCACCATTTTCCATCGTCCCGGGTTCACCGGCACCGGTTTCGGAAACAGCAACGACTTTGATGGTGGGAACTACCGCTTCGAGGCGACGGGTGCAGAACTGCCCGATACCACAGCAATGCCGGCTGGAACCTACGGTCAGGATCTGGGCGCCTGGACGAATGACACTGATACCTTCGCCGCGTTCAACGGCGAAAACGTGAACGGCACCTGGACCCTGTTGATCTACGACTGGGCTGCTGGTGATACCGGTTCCATGAACGGCTGGTCGTTCGGCTTCACGGCCGTGCCGACCCCCGGTGCACTGGCGCTCCTCGGCCTCGCGGGCCTGGCCTCGCGTCGTCGTCGTCGCGCGTGAGTGATTTGAACACTCCACCCTGCACGTTGAACGGTGTTCTGCCGAGCAATGGTCAGGGTTGTCAAGGAAGATTCGGGCCGCCCGACCGAAAGGTTGGGCGGCTTTTTTCAAAGGTCAGTGAGCGTCCGGTCGGCCAATGCTTCTGACGAGCCGAGAAGAACATCGGTGGGATTGAACTCGATGAACAAATCAACGATCGAATGCGATGTGGCAATCATCGGTGGCGGGCCGGGAGGTTCGACCGCGGGTGCAATGCTTCGGAAGTACAACCCCGATGTGCGCGTCGTGATCTTTGAGAAGGAAAAGTTTCCGCGCGACCATGTTGGTGAAAGTCAGCTCCCCCCGATCAGTGACATCCTGGCCGAGTTGGGTTGCTGGGACAAAGTTGAAGCGGCCGATTTTCCGATCAAGATCGGAGTGACGTTTCGTTGGGGCAAGTCGCCTGAACTGTGGAGCTTTGAGCTTCTGCCGATCGAGGAGTTCAAGGATGAGCCGCGGCCGGCCAAGTATGAAGGGCATCGACGCCGTACGGCCTTTCAGGTCGATCGCGCCGTCTACGACAAGATTCTGCTCGATCACGCTGCCGAACTCGGTTGTGATGTTCGTGAAGAAACACAAGTCCGAACGGTTGACCGTGATGGCGACAAGGTAACGGGTCTCATCCTCGCCGACGGGACTCGAGTTACGGCACGCTACTACCTCGACTGTTCAGGCCACGTTGGTTTGCTTCGGCGTGAGATGGGCGTTGCCGTCGATGCTCCGACCCGGCTGCAGAACATCGCCATCTGGGACTACTGGCACAACACCGAGTGGGCGGTTGAGATCGGCGTTGGCGGCACACGTGTGCAGGTGATGAGTCTTGGTTATGGCTGGCTGTGGTTCATTCCACTGGGGCCGACGCGGACCAGCATCGGTCTGGTCTGTCCCGCGAAGTACTATCGTGAATGTGGCTTGTCGCCGGAGGAGCTGTATCTGAAGTCCATCGATGCCGATGAGCGGATTTCCGCGCTCTGCCGGAATGCGACGCGGGATGGCAAGGTACAGACAACGAAGGACTGGTCGTTCCTGGCCGAGCGCACCGTTGGCGAGAACTGGTTTCTGGTGGGTGAATCTGCGGGCTTTGCCGACCCGATTCTCTCTGCGGGGCTGACACTGACCCAGACCGGCGCGCGCGAATGCGCCTATACGATCCTCGAACTGGATCGCGGTGAGTTGGATTCATCGTGGCTGCGACAGCATTATGATCTGAATCAACGTGCTCGGATTCGCCAGCACATTCGCTTTGCAGACTTCTGGTACGCCGCGAACGGTCAGTTGACCGACTTGCAGGATCATTGCGCGGAAATCGCCCGCGAGGCCGGCGTTCGCATGTCGCCGCAACAGGCCTGGCGGTGGCTCGCGCAGGGTGGTTTTGCGAATGATGTCGTTGGGCAGGCCGGCATCGGGGGGCTCGATCTGGCCGGCGTCAAGCAGGTGACGCAGTTGCTGACCGACAAGGATGTTGCGTGGCAGGCGTCACAGTTCAACGTCTTCAAACTGAACCTGAAGGGCGCACAGGAAGAAATGATTCCCGTTTACAAGGATGGGCGAATCCAAGCCACACCCTGTCTGGTGAAGGGGGATCGACGTCTTGCACTGACCGGCATGTTCGGCAACATTGTCTCCATTCTCAAACAGCACGAGAACATCGAAGACATTTACCGAGTGTTTCAGCAGAGCGCATCGCGACACCTCGGTGCCGCCGGTCATGCACAGGTTGGCGTTGCCCACATGGTGCAGGCGCTGGAAGTCCTCGTGAACGATGGGTGGGTTCTTTGCAAGTTGAACAAGAAGAAACCTCGTCTCCAAATCTCTACGCCCCGTGAAGGACAAATGATTCACCGGCATGCAGAGACCACCGGCACCTGATGTTCGAGCGATTGCCGGCGTTAAAATTGCCGGCCCAGTACATGCCCGGATCAGCGCACGCCAAGGGGCGAACGTTCAACTGCTTCACACAGCAGATGCATCACGACCTGATGCGCTTCCTGGACATGGGCAGAGTCAGACGAATCAATCACCAGGGCCTCATCGCAGTGCGCAAGACATTCGCCGCCATCGCGCCCGAGAAGGCCGATTGCCTTCAATTGCTTTGCCCGGGCGGTTTCGAGCGCCCTGACCAGATTTCTGCTCTTTCCCGATGTGGAGAACACGACCAGAAGATCGCCCGGCCGACTCAGGCCCTCGATCTGTCGCGCGAAGACTTCTTCGTATCCGTAGTCGTTGGCAATACAGGTCAGAGCCGTCGGATCGGCGTTCAGGCACAGGGCGCGGCAACTTGGCCGATCGCCTCGATAGCGCCCGATGAGTTCCTCAGCGAAGTGCAATGCCTCCGCCGCGCTGCCCCCGTTTCCACATGTCAGCACGGACCCGTGATTCTGCAACGCCTGAACGACTGTCGATGCCATGCGATCGATCGTTCGCACATGCAGCCGCAAGCCCTGCACCGCCGCGATCGAACCGGCCAGTCGCTGTTCAATCCATGAATCTTCAGGCACGGATGACTCCATATCATCAATCCTCGATCAACCGACGGTGATCGGCCGGGCGCTCATGCGCCCAAAACGATCATAGCGGACCGGCCTCGTCGGGTTGATCCCTCTCACCCCTCTCGCTACAGTTCGCGTCCCCGATCGGGCGAGTACCCAAGTGGCCAAAGGGGGCAGACTGTAAATCTGCTGGCGTACGCCTTCGAAGGTTCGAATCCTTCCTCGCCCATTTCATCCTGATTCGCATCGATCGCCATCGATCGTTGCGCTCATCAGAACATCAGGGGTCATCCCGGGGTATAATCCAAACACATGGTTCGGCCACTGACCCAGTTCGCATTGCTGATCGCACTGCTCGCCGTGCACGGCATGGGGCTCGTCCGATTGATGAACGGGGCTATTCTCTGCATTGACGATGCAGGACTGGCGGTAGAAGCGACGACCGAAACGGGGCATTGTGAATGCGAAGATGATGCACCTCCGCCCGCCGAGCTCATCGAGCTGGTCGCGGTGGACTGCGTAGATGTAAAGCTTGCCTTTCTTGGAACGATGCAGCTTGTGGCAAGCGATTCACTGCCAAAGCTGAGCATCGTCGCGCTGGTGCCGAGTTCGATGCCCGACGTATTGATGAGCCAATCGTCGGGTGATTCTCGGGCCGCTGTGCGTGTGCGGGCTTCCGCCGCGCCTCCGGAGTTTGCGCCACTTGCGCAGCTCCGCACCATCATCCTGCGAACCTAGTCGAGACGGAACGAAAGGACCGTTCAACTGCGCACTCGGTGTGCGCTGTGACTTTGCGCCCGCACGCATTGCGTCGTGCGCTGCGACTCGCAGGTGAATTACATGAACATTGTTCGAAGGACGACTGCCCGACGGATGACGCTGTTCGCATTCATCCCGACAGTGGCTGGTTGCACAACATCACCGTTGTCCAACTCTTGGGGTCCACCGGTTGAGTCGTCGCGCCGCGTGTCAATGCTGCACGATACGAGGACCGCTGAGCCATCTTCATCGGCGGACGCGATAGATCTACCGGCGGAACTTCGCCTGCCGGAAGCCATCGCGATCGCCATGCACCACCATCCGGAACTTGCCGCGTTCTCCGCTGCGCAACGGGCTCGTGAGGCGGAGATCCTTCAGGCCTCTCTCTTACCTAACCCCGAACTGGAGTTTGAGATCGAGGAGATTCTCGGTTCGGGCGAACGACGCGCGTTCAATGCGGCTGAGTACACGCTGCGCATCGCGCATCTGTTTGAAGTCGGCGACAAGCGCAGGCAGCGCACGAATCTCGCTGAACGCATGGCCGAAGAAACGGAACTGGAGTATCTGGCGGCTCGGGCTGCCGTTGCCGCCGGCGTTACGCGAACCTTTGTAGAAACTCTGCTGGCGCAGGAACATCGTGTCCTCGCAGAAGAACATCACGAGTTTCTTCGGCAGCTGGTCGAGGTCATTGAGCACCGCATCCGCGCGGGTGCTGCCTCGCCGATTGAGCGGCACCGCGCTGTGGTCGAACTGAATCAGGCACAAGCGGCGATGCAGCGCGCGACGAAGCGAATGCAGATGCACACCAGACTTGTGCCCTTTGCGATCGGGCTTGCGACCGGCGAATCGGTGGCCGTCCTGGGTGCGCTGGAGCAGGTCTCCGAACCGATCGACCGTGATCGCATCGAGCAACTCGTACGCGAAACCCCGCAGCTTGAGCGTTGGATGCGGGAGATCGCGCGCCGCCGCGCAGAAGTTGAACTGGCGCGGGCGAATGCAATCCCCGATGTGCGCGCATCCGCGGGTATTCACTATTTCTCCGAGCCGGATGATGTCGCGTTTTCATTCGGCGTATCCGTTCCCTTGATGGTCTTCGACCGCAACCGGGGAGCCATCGAATCGCGCGCCTGGGAGGTGAGAAGCGCGAAGGAGCGACGTCGCGCGGCGGAACTTTCGATGCTGGCGGCGGCAACCCGGCTTCACGCCGAAATCGAAACAGCACTCACGGACATTCGCGCGATCGAGCGGGACATCCTGCCCGCCGCGGAACGTGCGACACGCGATATCGAAACTGCATTTGCCGAGGGCAAGATCGATCTGCTCAGCGCACTCGATACCCAACGGATGCTGTTCGAGATACGCGACCAACTTCTTGAAGCTCGCGCGCGTTACCACATCGGTGTCGCCGAGCTTGATGCCCTCCTGGGCCGGTACCCAGGGGGATCAGAATCAATGACGACCCACTCTCCAGATGAAGGTCAGGAGTAACCCATGGACATCAAACAAAACATGCTGGTCGCCGGAGCAATCGTCGCGGTCACGACGCTCGCCTCATGCGGCCTGTCATCCAGCTCGAATGAGGATCAGAATCACGCTTCAGCGCCCACCGTCACCAGGGCTGCTCATTCGCATGCCACTCAGGGCGAAACCTGTTTCATCTGCGATGCGACCAAGCGGGATGCCGGTCGTCTCTGGTGTCGCGGACACGGCCGATACGAAGACCGATGCTGGTTGTGTCACCCGGAACTGGAAGACCCGGACCGCGCGTACTGCACAGAGCACTACCTCTACGAAGATGAGTGTTTCCTGTGCGATCCGAACCTCGCCAACGCGAATGCAGCGGTTGATCACAGTGACGATGACCATGACCATGATCACGATGACGAAGACCACGGGACAGGCGGTGATCTGCACGCCGGCCACGACCATGGCGGCGACAGCGGAGCACACTCCATCGTCAATGGCGCACTCTGGTGCAATGAGCACGGCGTCGCTGAGATGGAATGCGCAATCTGCCAGCCGCAACTCACCGAAACACTCGCAGTGGGCGGTGAGATGAAGATTCGGTTCGCCTCGGCCGAGTCGACCGACAAGGCGGGTGTGCGCACCGGACGAGCGCAGCGAACCGACTCCACCGCAGCGTCGGTGACGGCATACTGCGAAGTTCGCCTCGACCAGAACAACCTTGCTCAAATCACACCACTCGCGGCGGGCGTCATTCGCCAGGTGTTCGTTGATGTCGGATCGAAAGTTGAGCCGGGAATGCCGCTTGTTGAACTGAACTCGAGTGAAGTTGCTTCGCTCAAGAGCGACTACCTTGCCGCCCACGTCCAGTACGAGTTGCGATCCCAATCCGCCGAACGCGAGCGCAAGCTTGTGCAGGAGAACATCGGCGCCCGCCGCGAACTGGAAGAAGCCGAAGCGGCGCTGCGTCTTGCCAGGTTGGAACTGGCGACATGTCGGCAACGACTCGTGAACATCGGGCTGACGAATGAAGAAGTTCAGCGGGTCATCGCTGAGGAAGATGCATCTTCCTCCTTCATCGTCCGCGCGCCATCATCCGGCACGATCGTCAATCGTCGCGCGGTGGTGGGTGAGTCGGCTGTGCCCGGTGAATCATTGCTGACGCAGGCAGCCCTCGATCGGGTGTGGATCGAACTGTCCGTTCCCGCTGAACTGATGGGCGCGCTCACGATCGGCGCGGAGGTGCGTGCGACCTTTGCCGCGCTTCCCGGCCGTGAAGTCATTGCGGACCTCACCTGGATCGACGCCACCATTGATGAGAAGACCCGGATGGTCCGCGCCCGCGCGGTCGCTGCGAACGAAGACGGCCTTCTGCGCGCGGGATTGTTCGGACAGGCGCGCATCACCGGTGCTCCGGGTGTCTCGATCTGGCGCGTGCCGCGCGAAGCGGTGCAGCGTGTCGATGGAACGCCCTTCATCTTCATCCGCCTTGAGCCCGACCTCTACGCCGCCCGGCGCATCACTCTCGCGGCGACCAATGATCGCTTTGCCGAAGTCCTTACCGGGCTGAGCGACCGTGAAGACCTGGTCATCGACGGTGCCTACGTCGTGCTTTCGGAAATGCTGAAATCGCGACTGGGCGCGGGTTGCGCTGATCACTGATTGGTGAAATCCCCCGTGATTCACGCTCGACCGGAGTAGACCATGCTCGAACAGATCGTCGCCTTTTCGCTCAGACAGCGCCTGCTGATTCTGCTGGTATACATCCTGCTCGCGGCGATCGGCGTCTGGCTCACCGTTCGCCTTCCGATCGATGCCTTCCCTGACACCACGCCCGTTCAGGTGCAGATCAACACGACCGCCCCCGCTCTGAACGGCGAAGAAATCGAGCAGCAGGTCACGCTCCCCATCGAACTCGAGATCGGCGGCCTGCCCGGCCTGATAGAAGTGCGCTCCATTTCAAAGTTCGGCCTCTCACAGGTCGTCGCCACCTTCGATGATGCAACCCGCATCGAAGATGCCCGCCAATTCATCTCCGAGCGGCTCGCCAGCGTCGAGTTGCCGACCGGCATCGATCGACCCCAACTCGGCCCCATGTCCACCGGTCTCGGCGAAGTGTTTCACTACATCATGCGGTCGGAGAACCCCAACCGCACGCTCGAAGAACTCCGCACGCTCCACGACTGGGTCGTCAAGCCCGAGCTGCGCACGACGCAGGGCGTCGCCGAAGTGAACTCATGGGGCGGTGAAGCGAAGCAGTACCACATCATCATCGCTCCCGAAGCCCTCGTGCAGTACGACCTCACCATGCGCGATGTCCAGGAGGCGATCGAACGCAACAACGCCAACGTCGGCGGGGGGGTCATCACCAGCGGCGGGCAGTCACTGCTCGTCCACGGTCTCGG
>CBFGRU010000081.1:0-11651 GCA_965651255.1 uncultured Phycisphaerales bacterium | reverse complement strand
ATGCGCTTGAGTTTGGCCGCGTCCGAGATCAGGCGTTGTTCCGCGAGCAGGGCGATGAGTTCGTCGATCGCGCCTTCCTTGTCCTGCGCTTCAAGCGGAACCTTGACGGCCTGGGGAGAGAGAATATCGAGAATGTTCATGGGCGTTCGACCGTGCGGAGCGCTCAGCGCAAGGCGCAGCGCGGTGGATGTCAGGGGAAGGTGAAAGTCATGCTAGCCCGCGCGTGATGCGGCGGACAGCAGAGAGTGGTGCAGAACCGTTCGCTGAATACCTTAGATCGGCAGAAGCACTGCCGCGAATCCACCATCACGATAGCGCGCTGGCGGCTCGCCGGGCTGACCGGTCGGACGCGATCGCTTCTGCTGGGCGATGCGCAACGGAAACCACCGCGCGATGTGCGAGGCCTGGTCCTCGTTCTCCAGACGTTCGAGACTGCAGGTAATCTGGAGAACCTGGCCGCCCGTCGCGCGCAGGGGAAGGGCATTCGCGATGATCGATCGTTGCAGGTTCTCAAGACTCTTCAGGCGACTGCGTCGAAAACTGAACCGGGCCTCCGGCCGCCTGGGAATCACACCCGTGTTCGAGCAGGGCAGATCAAGCACCAGAAGGTCCGCCCGCCCGTTGAGCGCCTCCAGCGCCGCGGCATCGGCCGCGCGGATGTTCGGCACCCGCGATGCCAACTCGACCAGTGCTGCGAAGCGGGCGGGGTCCGGGTCACTCGCCACCACCTCTGCGTTCGGGAACATCGCTGCGAGCTGGCGCGTCTTGGTGCCGCGACCAGCGCAGTAATCAACGATCAGTTTCGGCGATGTTTCCGCGATGAGTTCAACCGCTGCGGCTGTCCCCGCATCCTGCACGCGCGCGAGCGGGTGCTCAGCCAGCAGCGACCGCAGCGACGCCATCGGACCGTGGTACACATAGAAGCCCGGCTCATCGTGCGCTGAGCACTCCGTCGTCGCTTCGGGCAGGCCGGTGATGACGATCGGCGGCAGGATGAGATCATGCTCACACAGCGCCACCGTCCGCGCAAAGCCCATCGTCGCCGTCCAGTGCGCAACCAGCGCATCGGCGTGCCCCGTCTGCTGCGCCAGCCGGTGCGCGGGTTCCTCCGCGAACAACTCCTTGTGCAGAATCATCGCCTGCCCATCGTGCAGCGGCAGGTGATCACGGCGATCCGGGTCGTACAGTTCCCGCTCATCGCTGGCCAGTTCCGAAACCTGTCTCAACACCGCATTGACCAGGCCGCCCGCCTTCGGCCGCACGCGCCGCTTCGTCCATTCCACGGCATCATCCACCGCGGCGTGCGTGGGAACTCGGTCGAGAAAGAACATCTGCGCCGCGCCGACCAGCAGGGCCGCGCGAATCTCCGGCTGAATGGATGCCCATTCGCGTGCGAGGTGCGCCTCCAGAATTGTCTGCAGCGTCAACCATCGTCGTGCAATGGCCAGCTCAATCGCGATCGCCAGCGCCGCATCGCGTTCATCAAGCGCACCCGTCGGCATCGACTCCAGATCAAGCTCCGGAAACCGCGCAACCTGCTCGATCATGCGGTCCATCACCGCGCAGCGCGCGGGCGAACAGGCATCAGCGGAAATCAACGGTCGCACGGACCGGTCAGGCCGGGGCATTCTCATGATCAGGGCAGGATCGTAGGCCCCCGCCGTGGCGCCATATGCACCCGCAACCCCGACCCCCGTTGCATGCGGAAGGCCGGGAAGGGGAGTGCCGGGGGTGCCGGCCGTGGTCATCCCTCGATCGCACATCATCGGCCGCTCGCACATCGCCCCCGACACGCTGCGCGCGTGATCGCGCGCGCCGAAAAAGAAGGCAAGGACGCCGTCAAAGAAGGCACAGCTCGCATCCATGCCCTCACAGACGCCAGCAAAGAAGGCACGGATGACTTCCATGCCTTCACAGACGCGGGGAAAGATGGCATGGATGGCTTCCTTGCCTTCACAGATGCGAGGAAAGAAGGCACGGATGCTTTCCTTGCCAGCACAGAAGCGAAGAAGGAAGGCATGGATGGTTTCCATGCCAGCACAGAGGCGCGCAATGAAGGCACGGATGACAGCAAAGAATCCTTTGGCGGCGCGCAGGGTACGGGGCGCGCCATCGCCCGATTCATCCCGATCCGCGAACCGTTCCGATCGTCACCGCTCGCGATTCGCGCACCGGCAAGCGATCAGCGGCTCTGGTTCCGTTGGTCTCCCTCCGAACCGTGGCCGCCCGCACCCACTTGGTCCCAGACGGAGATCGGCGTTTCGGGGGCCGCAGGCGGGTTTTCCCGGTCACAGAGCAGGTGGCCGGTTCCGCCGGCTGATTGATGAGATCCGGGGGTGGATTGGCCGAATTCGGGGGTGGGTTGATGAAATCCGGGGGTCGTGCTGCTCGAGCGGCGGGATGCGGATCAGAGGCGGACGCGGCGGATCCCGATGAGGAAGAGCGTGGTGTGGCGTTCGCGGCGGGCGGATGATCTACGATGGGGCGATGTATGCGACGTTGCAGGATTTCGTGAGCGCGCTCGAGCGTGCGGGTGAACTCAAGCGAGTTTCGGCGGAAGTGTCGCCGCGGCTCGAAGTGTCGGAGATTGCGGATCGGCAGTCGAAGTTGCCGTGTGCGCGGCGGAGCGATTCGGCCCATCGGTTCGACCCGGTGCATGGTGATCGGGGGGGGCACGCCATTCTCTTCGAGCGGGTGGAAGGGTGTGACTTTCCGTTGCTGATCAACGGGTGGGGGTCGTACCGGCGGATGGAGATGGCGCTGGGCGTGTCGGAGATGAATGGCGGACTGGAGGCGATTGCCGGCCGGATCGCTTCGCTGGTGAAGCCGCAGCCGCCGCGGTCGCTGGGTGAAGCGTGGTCGAAGGTGCGTGAGTTTCTTCCGTTGTTGCGGGTGCCGCCGAAGCGGGTGAAGCGTGGGGTGTGCCAGGAGGTGGTGAAGCTCGCTGCGCGCGGCGAGGTGGATCTGACGCGGCTTCCGCTGATCAAGTGCTGGCCGCTGGATGGTGATCCGCAGGCGGTGGGGTACCCGATGTCGGCGGACGAGGCAGGGACGGCGGGTGGTGATGGTCGCTACATCACGCTGGCGGGGATGCACACGATTCATCACGATGATCGCGATGCACCGAAGCCGGCGAGTCACAACATCGGCATGTACCGCGCGCAGTTGATTGATGGGACGCATCTCGCGATGCACTGGCACATGCATCACGATGGCGCGAGCCATTGGCGAAGCTGGAAACGCGCGGGTGAGAAGCGAATGCCGATTGCGATCTGCCTGGGTGGTGAGAGCGTGTTGCCGTATGCGGCCACAGCGCCGCTGCCGCCGGGAATCAGCGAACTCCTGATGGCGGGGTTTCTGAACGGAAAGGGCATTCGACTGGTGCGCGGGAAGACGGTTCCGCTGTGGGTGCCCGCGAACAGCGAGATTGTGATCGAGGGGTGGGTGTCGTGCGAGTGCGGATTCATCGGGTACGACCCGCGCACGGGTGAAGCGCTTGGGCCGGGGGCGGTGTTCGAGGGTCCGTTCGGCGACCACACGGGTTTCTATTCGCTGCCGGACCGGTACCCGATCGTGGAGGTGAGCGCCATCACCCATCGACGGGAAGCGGTGTACCCGACGACGATTGTGGGACTGCCGCCGCAGGAGGATTACTACCTGGGGAAGGCGACGGAGCGGGTGTTCTTTCCGCTGCTGAAAACGCTGATTCACGATATCGAGGATTATGACCTGCCGCGGTTTGGATGTTTTCACAACTGTGCGTTCATCCGAATCAGGAAGGCGTATCCGCTGCATGCGCGGCGGGTGATGCACTCGGTGTGGGGCGCGGGGCAGATGGCGTGGACGAAGTGCATCGTGGTGGTGGATGAGGATGTGAACGTGCACGATGAGCGCGCGGTCTTGCGCGCGATGTTCGAGCAGGTGGATTTTCATCGGGATGTGGAAGTGGTGAACGGCCCGCTGGATATTCTCGATCATGCAGCGCCGCGATTGGGGGCGGGTCACAAGATCGGGTTCGATGCAACGCGGAAGGTGGCGGGTGAAGAAGTGCGGGGGATTGCGCACGATCGGCAGCCGGTGATGCGTGGCGATGATGTGCAGGCGTTGGAGGAGTCGCTGAAGCGGGAGCTGACGGGTTCGCTGGTTTCGTGGGTGAGAGTGCCGGAGTTCGGCGGCGGACGGGCGGTGTTCATCGGGGTCGCGAAGCAGCAGGCGGGTGATGGTGAGCGTGCGGTGAGGGCGGTGTGGAACGCCGCGGAAGCGATGGGTGAAGCAGCGAAGGGCGTCGCGGTGTTCGTGATCGCGGTGGACGCAACGGTGAATGGTGATGATGCGGGCGCGGTGCTGTTTCACTGGTTGGCGAACTCTGACCCCGGGCGCGATCTTCTGACCGAGCGCGCGGCCACGACACCGCCCGGGCCGACGAGCGGGCGCATCGGGTTCGATGCGACCGCAAAGCAGGCCGGCGATGAACGGCATGGCCAGCCGGTGCGTGACTGGCCGCCGATCCTGACCATGGATGATGCAACGAAAGCGCTCGTGGACCGGCGGTGGACGGACTACGGTTTCAGCGCGTGAACCTCAGCATGGCCAACCTGTTCCGCGCGGTGGTCACGCTGCTCTTCGCAGCGCACGTGTTCTTCATGTACGCGCACGTGCGCGAGATGGGTTCGGGGTTTGGCTTCGATGCGGGCACGATGACCGTTGGCCTTGCGTTCTCGCTGGTCATGCTTGTTCCATTCATCTGGGTGTACTGGATTGCGGATGTCCCGCAGATCATGACGAAGCATGTGCTGCCGAAGCGCCGCTGGGCCAAGGGCGGGTGTCCGGCGTGCGGGTATTCGCGCGAGGGATTGACCGCGGCGATGTGCCCGGAGTGCGGGGCTGAACTCATCAAACCGCGCGAGTACCGGTTCAGTCTTTCCACGATTGGGCGGTTTGTGCTGCTGGTGCTGATCGCGTGGCTGGGCGGATGTTTCGTGGTCGAGGGGCTGGCGCTGTACGATGAACACCTGTTCCGGCGGGAAGTTGAAATGCGCCGCGCGCAGGGCCTGACCGATGCCTACTGGCGGCAGCGCATCTGGCCGATGGGGAACAGCTCGCTGGGGTATGTCAACGGTGGACAGTTCATTTCCACCGATTGACCGCGCGGAGCGTGATCGACTATCGCATCGCGTGGCCAGCGGTCGTCCGGTTCGTCTGATTCGTTGATTCAAGCGGATAGCGCGACGCGAACTCCGGCTTGAGAATGAAGTAGTACAGGCGTCCTTCGGCGAACTGGCCGCCGGCGAGGATCTCTGCGGTTGGCCCCTGACCCATGAAGATGTCTGCTCGTCCGGGCGCCTGGATTGCACCGCCGGTATCCTGATCGAGCATGAACTGCAGGAAGTCGCGTTTTCGGCCGCTGACGGTGACGCCTTCGGTATCAACCAGCACGATGCCGCCGCGCGGGTAGATTTTCTTGTCGGTTGCGAGAGAAGTCTGTTCGGTCACGCGCACGCCGAGCGAGCCGGCGGGCCAGATCGATTCGTCGTACTCCGTGAAGAAGACGTAGTTCTCATTGCGATAGATCAGTTCGCGCACGGTCGCGGGATCACGGCGGTAGTAGTCTTCGATCGCGCGCAATGAGAGCTTGTTCTTGTCGATCAGCCCTTCATCCACCATGCTCTTGCCGAGACCGACGTAACTGCGATCGGTCTTGCCGGCGTAGCCGATGTACATGGAACGCCCATCCGTCAGGCGGAGCTTGGCAGAGCCATTGACGTGAATGATGTACGCGGAAAGGTCATCTTCGAGCCAGACGAGTTCGTTTCCCGCGAACATGTTGCGGGTTTCGATTTCCTTGCGCGTGTAGTAGGGGACGACCGAGCCGTCGGCGGTTTTGCGGCCGCGCGGTTCGCCGGTGACCGGGTCGGTGACGAGGTCAGCCGGTCGCTTGTACAGCGGGTACCGGAACTGCGAAGTACGCTCTCGACTGGCATTGAAGACCGGCGCGTAGTAGCCGGTGAAGAGCACGATGCCTTCGTTGTTGTAGCCGACGGATTCATAGACATCGAACATCCGAAGGACTTCGCGGCGGAAGTTGGAGGCCGAGCGCATTTCATTCACCACGCTCTTCATCGCGACGACACTGGCGGCGGCCTGCTCGTGGGTGATGCCCTCGAACGGGAAGAACTGCCGGGATGATGGCGCACGGAACCAGCGCAGCGAGTGATCCATCGATTCGAGGAGGTACGGCCGGTTTGCCTGCAGATTCTCCCACGCGCGATCAAGGTCTGGAAGGCGAGCGGGGTCGGTGATGAGTCGAAGTGCCGATTCGCCGGGCCCGAGCTGTCGGGAGTAATCGGGCAATGGGGCTGCGGTCACGGTGGCCTTGGGTTGCGAACACCCTGCGAAGAGCAGGGGCACGGCCAGCAGCAACAGGGGAAGTCCGGCGATCACGGTTCGCGCGTGCATCACATCAATCTCCAACGGGGCGGGAGCGGTGGAACAGGAAACATTCATCTCAGCGTATCACGTCGGCGAAAGGCGCGGCAAAGCGTGAACCAGCCGCTTAGAATGCTGCCCCGCGTGAAGGAACCCCGCATGGCGCAACGAGAGACGAAACGCATTCTGCTGTTGGGCGACTCGATTCGCCTCGGGTATCAGCCGCTGGTGAAGCAGATTCTGGAAAACGATCCGGACATTCCGTTCGAGGTTCTTGGGCCCGCGGAATCCACTGGCACCAGCGCGCATCTGGCTGAGCGGATTGATGACCTCGTGCGGGAGTACAGGCCGGATGCGGTGCATTTCAACGCCGGGCTCGACGATGTCGTCTGGCATGTCAGCGAGCAGCGCAGTGAAGTCTCGGTGGCCGACTACACCATGAACCTGCAGCGAATCATTGACTCGATGCGGCCGACCCTGGGCAGCGACATCGTCTTTGCCACCACCACGCCGGTGAACGATGATGCGCAGACACGGATGGAACCCACCGAAGGGGAACGCTGCAACCGGGAAATCGATGACTACAACGCGGCGGCCCAGTCGGTCATGCTGGCCAATAACATCCTGATCAATCACCTCGATGCGGTGATTCAGGCGGATGATGAGGGGTTCCTGAGTTCCGATGGCGTCTCGCTCAACGAAGCGGGCAACCGGGCGGCTGCCGAAGCCGTCGCCGCCAGCATTCGGTCGCTCTGGCACTGAACCGAAGGCGAACGGAGTGCAGTACCAATGGGGCGGTCGTGTCGGCGTCAGGCGGGAAGTCAGGAAAAGTGTCCGCAACCCGAACGGCTGTGACCTACAATAAACTGGATTCGTTCTCCCCACTTAGGGATTGCCTGGCATGTTCAGCACATCACTCGACGCGACTTCGTTCCTGGCCCTGTTTGGTCTGCCCGGCCAGTACGAGATGCTCATCCTGCTGGTCCTTGGGTTGATCCTCTTCGGCCGTCGCCTCCCGGAGGTTGGTCGAAGTGTCGGTCGATCAATTGTCGAATTCAAGAAGGGTATCAAGGGCATCGAGGATGACATCGACGAGGAAGTCGATCGCGCGAAGCCGAAGAGTCGCGATCAGATTGAAGATCGATCTCGTCGTGACACCGTCTCGCAGCGGCAGGAAGAGTTTTCGCACGCCGATGCTCCGCGCGCGAGTGACTGACTGCGTCCCACGGGATCATTGCCGGCCTCCGCAACCGCACGGATCTGAATCCTCCGATACGATGCATTCATGGCTGAGGCGCGATCAGTGTCTGCTCAAACCGACTCGGGCGATCAGCCGCGCTTTGCGGACCGTGTTCTCACCGATGCGGTGCGCTGCGCCGAAGCAGGCCGGGGAACAACATTTGATGATCGGGTGATCCTCCAGGAAATCGGGCCCCTGATGGAGAACGCCGATGATGAATCGTACCTGGTCGCGCGGGCGCAGCGGCTGCCAGTCGCGATTGATCTCGACCGCGCGCTGCGGCGACAGTCGCGCCTTGCCTGGGCTGCGCTGACGGTGTTCATGCTGCTAACCGTCCTGTTCGGTGCCGGGACCGGCCGCGCTGTCCTCGGTGTGGAACGGGCAGAACCCGTCAACATCTTCTGGTTGCTGGGCGGAGTGCTGGGCGGGCAACTCGTGCTGCTGGCGGCCTGGATCATCATCGCGGTGATCGGCTCCCGTGCGCTGGCGAGTGCATCGATCGGCGGACTCCTGGTCAACGTGATCGGATGGATCGCGCATCGTGTCTCGCGCGAGCGAACCGCATCGGCCGCGATTGAAGCAACGCTTCTCGCCACGACCACCGGCGCGGTGGGACGATGGGGACTGAGCGCGATTGTGCACGCCGCGTGGAGCGCGTTCAACCTCGGGCTCATCGTGATGCTCATTCTCCTTCTGAGCGCGCGTCAATACAACTTTGCCTGGGAAAGCACCATCCTCACCGCGCAGGGGTATGAACGCATCACCGCTGCCGTTGCGCACTGGCCTTCGTTGCTCGGCTTCGAGACGCCGGATCGCACGCTCATCGCGCAGGCGCAGTTTGACCCCACCGACCCTGCGACCTTTCCTGCACAGGATGCAACCGCCCGCGCTGCGTGGTCCGGCCTTCTCGTGGGTGCGGTGGTGGGGTACGGCCTGCTGCCGCGCCTCGTGCTGCTCGCAGGTTGCGGATTGCTCGCGAGGCGTGCCGTCAATCGGTACCGCCTGCCGCTGAAGCACCCCGCATATGTCCGCATCCTCTCCCGCCGACCCCATCGTCACGAACGAACGATCAACCCCGAGGTCCAACCGGCAGCGATCCAGTCCGCGCGACGAACGACCGACACGGCTCAGCGCCCGCCCGGCCGGCCGGCGATCGTCGGCATCGAACTGCATCCACCCGCAACGGGCTGGCCGCCGCCGCTCTCCAACATCGACTGGCATGACCTGGGCATCATCGAGGATCGTCCCGAGCAGCATCGTCTGCTCGAACGCCTTGCGCACGATGAACACGAGCCCGCACCCCTGGTCATCGTGTGTGATTTGACCCTCACCCCCGACCGCGGCATGGCGCGACTGCTGGCCGATGTACGCGCTTCAATCACCACCGCGCCGCTCGTGCTGCTCACCGCGGGCGATGCGCTGCGAAGGCGCTCAGATTCCACGGAAGCGCTCGGGCAGCGCATCGCGCAGTGGAACACCATTGCCCAGCAGGCCGGCATTGAGCCGCACCGCATTCTCGAACTCGACCTTGATCATCTCACGAGCGCCTCACTCGCCCGATTGCAACGGGCCGTTCTGCACGGTCAGGATGCTGCTGCATTGAACGATCATCCGGAAAGTTGCCTCCGCCGCGCGCTGGCCTGCATCCATCAACGCGCCACGAAGTGGTCTTCAACCGGCGTTGCGCCGGATGAGTTTGAGCGGCTGATGCGGGAGATGGCAACGCTCTACCGGGAGGGTGGCCGACTGAAATCGTGGTTGCAGTCGCTGGCGCCGGAAGGAATGCCATCTCTGCAACGGGTCGAAGATGTGCAGGACATGATGGCCGGCGCCGGCAAGCGATTGCAGACCTGGCTGCCGCCCGACTGGCGGGCATCCTCCCGCTGGGCGCTGGCCGGGGCGCTCACGGGGGTGGTCGGTTGCGTCTCTGCTGCGGCGCTTCTCTCGCCCGTCGTCATCGGCGCCCTGCCGATGTGGTCGCTCATCGGCGGCGCGATCGGCGCCATCAGCCAACTGCAACTTCCTCGAAGTTCCATCACCGATTCTGCTGCGGGTTCCGAGAGGACAATCAATCGTTCTGATGCGATTCGTTCCGCCGGGTTGTATGCGATCATCCTTGAATTGCAGCCGCGCGATCAGGTTGTCATCAATCGAATTCTGGAGCGAATCTCCCACCATCTTCCCGACCTTGCTGATGCGCCGGATGGCGAGGCGATTCGCCGCTGGCTGGATGAACTGGCCATTTCGTTTCAGTCAGCGCTGCGTGCAGAGGAGGTCGGCGCGTGAGCCAGGTTCACCAACTGCCAACCCTCCGCGCAGCGGTGGTCGGTCATACGAATACCGGCAAGACATCACTCATGCGCACGCTGCTGCGCGATCGTGAGTTCGGCGAAGTCTCCGACCAGCCCGGAACCACGCGCGGCGTTCGCGCCGGCACGTTGCGCGTCGGCGGTCAACCGCTCATCGAGCTGTTCGACACGCCGGGACTCGAAGACCCGATGGCCCTGCTGGAAGCATTGAACACCTTCGACGATGCATCAGGTCGTCGCACCGACGGATACCACCGATTGCAGGCGTTCCTCGGCAGTGACCTCGCGCAGACCCGCTTCGCCCACGAGACCATGGCGATTCGGCAGGTGCTCGAAAGCGATATCGCGTTGTACGTCATTGATGTTCGTGATCGTGTGCTGGGAAAACATCGCGATGAGCTGGAGATTCTCGCGTACACCGCGCGGCCGGTGGTTCCCGTACTCAACTTCGTGGCGAGCGAATCGGCGCTGACCGGCACGTGGCGCGAAGCGCTGGCCCGCACCAACATGCACGCCGTCGCCGAGTTCGATACGGTGGTGCTCACCGGCAGCAGCGAGATCGAACTCTTCGAGAAGATTCGTTCGCTGCTCGATCGATTCAGGCCGGCGATGGATGCGGTCATTCGCGCCCGGCGAATGGAACGGGAGAACCTGCTCGCTGCCTCCGCACAGGTCGTCGCGGAACTGCTGGTCGATGTAGCGGCCTGTGTGCGCATCATCAATGTGGAAGACAAGCATCAGCTCGAAGCGGAGCTGGAGTCATTCAAGAACCGGGTGCGCGAACGCGAACAGCAGGGGGTCGATGATCTTCTGCAGTTGCACCGCTTCGTTCATGGCGATTGCGATGCCGAGTCACTCCCGATCGATGATGGACGATGGGGGCTGGACCTGTTCTCGCCCGCAGCGTTGCAGAAGTTCGGCCTTCGCGCCAGCGGGGCCGCCGGAGCCGGCGCATTGATCGGCCTCGGCCTCGATGCGGCGGTGGGGGGGCTGAGTCTCGGAGCCGGGGCCGCCGTCGGCGCAGCGCTCGGCGCAATCGCGGGAGCCGCCAGGATGACCGGCAAGCGACTGTACGATCGACTCCGCGGCCGAAACGAACTGCGCGTGAACGATGCAACGCTGCTGCTGCTCGCCGCCCGACAACTCGAACTCATCGGCGCATTGATGCATCGCGGTCACGCCAGCCAGTCGCCCGTGCGCATCGCCACGCCGCTGCATGCCAATGACCGCGGCAAGGCCGCCCTGCGGGAAATTCGCCAGCTCGCGCAGCGCGCTGCCGCCTACCCGGAGTGGTCACATCTCAATCAGACCAACGGCGAATCACGCTACCGCGGCGGGCCGGGCCGTGAACACCTCGTCGACAAACTGGCCGGCGCCATGATTCGCTCACTCGCGCCGACCGCGCTGTGAGCCGGACCACACCGCTCCGCAATTCCGCCCATCGCTGGCCGCCCGTCCGGCAGCGGCGTATACTCATTTCGCACCGGAAACGGCGCGGACATCGGGCGTTTAGCTCAGCTGGCTAGAGCGCACGGATCACACCCGTGAGGTCACTGGTTCGAGTCCAGTATCGCCCACTTGACGAAGCGAATCGCCGCAATCCCCCGCACCGCTCGGGCTTGCGGCGATGTTCTTTCTATCACCTCCGCCGGCATCCGGGGCATCCGGGGCGTCCG
>CBFGRU010000080.1:0-11705 GCA_965651255.1 uncultured Phycisphaerales bacterium | reverse complement strand
GCGAATGCCATCAGCATTCGCGCGCGCCACGCGGGGAAACAGTCGTGGGAACCGGGGAAACAGGCGGGAAACGATCTGATTCGTCCGAATGCCCGGCTCATTCGTTCGTTTCCTCGCGCCATTCGTTCGAATGCCGGCGGCATTTGCACGGTTATGCGGACCTGATGCGGCGAGAGGTGTCGAATCGGGGCTTCAATCCCCGGGCCGCCACTGTCGCCGCGACTTCTTCTCGCTGCGTTCCCGCTTGCCCTGGAGGCGTTTTTCCTTCTGGGCGCGGCTGAGTCGCTTCTTCTTGCGCGGTTTCGGTCGTACGGCCGCACGGCGGATGAGTTCGCGCAATCGTTCCATGCAGGTTTCGCGATTTGCTCGCTGCGAGCGCGAGTCATCGGCCGTGATGATGAGCTCATCATCTTTTGTCAATCGGCTGCCTGCGAGGGTGCGCAGTCGTTCCATGGCCGCGGCATCAAGACCAGTCAGCTCACGCAGATCGAGGCGCAGCTCGGCCTTGGTGTTGACCTTGTTCACGTTTTGCCCGCCGGGCCCGCTGCTGCGCGCGAACGAGAAGCGAATGGCCGAGCGCGCGGCGGTGACGCCCGGCGCAAGCACGATGCGGCTCTGGTCCTCGCCCTCGGCGCAGCGCTCGACGGGTTGTTCAGGCGGTTCAACGGTCATTGTCTGATTCATTCACTGGAGCGCGACTTCTCATCATCGGCTGCATGGAGTACGCTTGCGGCCATGCTACGCCTTTCCCCGGAGAAGGATCGATTCATCATGCGCACGGTGTTGGCTCTGGCGTCAGTTTGCTCATCTGCATTCCTGATCAATTCTCGCGCAGCGGCGCAGGTGGAGCCACCACCGGCGGAAACGACGCCGGTCATCTCGTTTCAAACGGCGGATGATGGGAAGAACGATGCGGCCAATGTGTTCGAGCATGATGCCACGCCGGGGTTCGAGCTGTCGCTAAACCTGGGTGTGTATCTCAGCCGTGCATCGGGCGATGTATCATTCGGCGCGGGTGAGGTGGAGTCATTCACCCTTGAAAATGCGCTGGAATTAGATGATCTTGAGCCATCGCTGGCTGCGGAGTTGCTCTTCCGGATGGATCGGCTGGATGTCGCGCTCTCGGGCTTCGATTTTTCCACCGATGGCAGCATGGTGCTGGATGAAGGCATCACCTTCGGCGGGTTGACGCTGGCCACGGGCGAGCGTGTGGAGGCAAGCTTCGATCTGTTCACCGCGGGGATTGATGTTCGGTATGCCTTCCTGCCGCCGCCTGATGATGATCGGGATGTCGTCTTCCGCATCGCGCCATCACTTGGTCTCAGGTACGTTGACCTTGATCAATCGATCACCAGCGCGGCGGGCGTGCGCGAGCGTGTGTCGCCGAGTGCAACGGCAATCATGCCGGGTGTATGGATGGAAATGGCGTTCCGCGAGACGCTCTTTCTGACCGGCGGCGTTTCGTACGGCCCGAACCTCGATGGCGGCTCGCAGATGGTCATCGGCGCATCGGTTGCGTGGCACCCGGTGCGGAACATTGGGCTGTCATTCGGCTATCGGCAACTGGACTTCGTGCTTGATGAAGATGATTACGAAGTCGATGGCCGAATCGCCGGATTGTTCATCGCGGGGTCGGTGAAGTTCTGACGCCGGCGGTCCTTCGGGTGCGCTGAGCGCGGCCGATCGACGGTTGAAGGCGCATCGACTTCGGGCGTTCCGAGCGGCGTGATGCGAAACAGGCGCGGCAGGTCGGCGCGGTCGGCTGCATGTTGGGCAAGGCGGTCGGGCGTGAGCGGGCGCGTGAGATCGTGAAACACGATTGCGCCGCCGCGATAAAGCGCGCGGAAGGATGACAGTGAATACGCCTGCCAACCGTAACCCAGACTGTGTTCAAACTTCTCGTTGCCATCGGGGACGACCGGCTCGGGATTGGCAATGAGGACAAGGTCCGTCCCGATCATGCCGAGTACGGCGACCATGTGGTCCGCCACCGCGGAAGCACGAATGGTGATAAGAACCGGTCGATCGCGCGTGGCGACGCGGGCGACTTCCTCGGCGGTGAGATCTTCCAGCGAAGCGCGGTATCCGTACGGCTCAAGCAAGCGCGACAACCCCCATGTCGTGCGCACGAGCGACGAGCCCTTTCCCGGTTTGGCGAGGACGACTCGGCAGAGGTCGTACTCCGTGGCGCTGAAGCCCATGTAGCGCAGCGCGGTGGCCGCCGCGCTGGGCGCGCAGGTGTCATGCCGACTTTGAATCGTGACGCCCCGGTTGGAGACGGTTTCGTAATGATCAGGCCGAATGGTCGGCAGCAACATCCAGATGCCGCCGTAGAGGTAGTAGACGAATCCGAGAGTCACGAGCGCGCTGCGTGAGCGGTGGATGCGCTCGGTCGCGGAACTGCGCGTGAGCACACCCACGAGCAACATCCACGGCAACGTGGCGAGGACGCCCTCGACCCAGACGAGCACATCAAGCGGAATGATCGTGGCAGGCAGGGCGGGCGAGTACTTACAAAATGCCCAGATGATGAGCAGTCCGAACGCGAGCAATGTGGCCGCGAGCGCACCTGCGCGGGATCTCTCGCCCAGAAACGAGCCGAGCCCGAGCATTCCCCATGCTGCAATCGCCAGCCCCCCGAACCACAGCAGCGCGGTGGGTGTCATATGCCAACGTGTTCGCACGAAACACGCCGGGGGTGGCAATGATTTGTCAGTTTTCCCGCGGATTTCGGTTGCATTCGCGCCGGCATGTGTTCCGGCATCGAACTCGGGGTCATGAAAAGACAGCCCCGGTACCGCTTGATGAGGGCGGGGAAGCCGCGGTACCGGGACTGCCGTGAGTCTTCCTGACACCGACCGGCCGCGGGAGAAAGACAACGAACGCGACCGATGCGGTATCGAGGAAAGAGAGTGTCGTTCCGCACGCTGACGAAGTGCGGTTTACTTCTTCTTCAGTGGGCCGGAGAGCGGACCAACCGTCACCACAGTGTTATTTCCGACCTGGGGAAAGTTCGCGGGCAGCGGGCTGCCATCGCCGGGGCTGTTGATGAACTGCGCGGTGCGCAACTGGAGTTTGCCACGGCCGAGCAGGTTGGCTTTGACGATTCCAACTTTCTTTCCGTCAACGCGAACGACGTACTTCTTGCCGGGCACTGCGCGTTCGATTTCAACCTTGAATCGCTCTTCAATGGTTCCGGCACGGGGTCGTTCCAGAAACGACGCTTTGCCCTTCATGTTGCTGCCATTGGTCTTGAGCTTGGCGATGTACTTGGTCCAACCGGCCATCATGCCGGCGTGTGCCGAGGGTGACATCGCGGTGGGGGCGGCGAACAGAGCCAGCGCCGCAACCAGCAGGGTAACGACTGAGAGACTCCTGAACATGTGTGCGTTCCTTTCGGGAAAGTGGCGACCGGAATGGTCGTCCGCACCAGCAGAGTCTCACTCAGACTCCTTCAATACACCCAACCCACAGGATTCCTCACACCAGCGCATCGCGGGCAAACCGCGGTGCATTTCCGGTGGCCGAACCAGTCGGAGCGCGTGATACTGGGAAACCGGGTGGAATTGCAGGAAGGCCGTGATGATTCAACCGGCAGAATGGCTTGGAGATACCCGAACGATCGGCTACCGTTGCCGCAGAGGGATCATCAATCACATGGGCCGACGATACGAAAGTGACCCCGCGCTGGTGCGTGCCTGCCTGGAAGGCGATGAGCGCGCGTGGCACACGCTGGTCGATCGGTACGGGCGCCTGGTGTTTTCCGTCGCCCGTCGGTACGGATTCGATGAGACCGAGGCGGATGATGTCCATCAGTCGGTCTTCATGGCCCTCTTCCAGCACCTGAAAACGATCGAGGATCAGACGCGCCTCTCGTCGTGGCTGATTACGACAACCCATCGGGAGTGCTGGCGCCGCGGCCGCAGAAAGGTTGAGCACCTCCCTCTGAATGAACGGGAGATTCGCGCCGATGAACCGCCAGCGAGTCTCGCCGAACGCTGGGAACTGCAACAGGCGGTTCGCGCCGCGCTCGCAGAGTTGGGCGGGCCGTGCGAGAAGTTACTGGAAGCCCTCTTCTTGCGACCGGCGGAACAGAACTACGAAGCCATCGCGCGTGAGCTGGACATGAAAGTCGGTTCAATCGGACCGACCCGCGCCCGCTGTTTCCAGAAGCTCGAAGCGATCCTGCGCCAGCGCGGGGTCACCATCGATTCGCCCGAGGAGGTTGCGCCATGACCAGACTTGCTGCGATTTCACCAACTGGCATGTATTCCTGCAGCCGTCGGCGACTCTGCTGGGAGAGGTCTCGTGAGGGATGAGCCAGCCATGAACGATGATGTGCGCCGCCAGTTTGAACAGTTGATTGCCTTCGCCGACGGCGACCTGTCACCGGCCGAGTCGCAACACTTGGAGGCGCTCCTCGCATCTTCCGCCGAAGCGCGCCAGGTGGTCAATCGATATCGCCATATCGCCTCACTCCGGCGCGAGGATGACTCAGTCGCGCCGAGCTCGGCCGCAACCGCTCGGGCGAAGGCGATCTTCTCCCAGTTCGCCCCGCAACGGCCCATCTCGACACTGACGCAATGGCTCGAAGCGATCGAAGAGGTCATTGCCACCCTCGTGTTCGACAGCCGGACCCACGCCGCTGCCATCGGATTGCGCGGCGCAGCCGGAACGGCTGTTCAGCTCAGCTTTGAAGCCGCGGGATTCGACATTGACATCGAGATCGAATCCGATGCGGAGAATCCTCCCACCATCATCGGTCAGGTGTCCGCACGAGACGGCACCGAGCCACCATCGATGCGCATCGGACTTGCGCGAAAGAACGAAAGCGAACTGATCACCAACACCCGGACCGATGCGCACGGCGGATTCATCGTGCAGGCCGAGACGGGTAAGTTCGACCTGTATCTCGTCCACGACGATGGCGCAATTGTTTTGCGTGATCTGGAGGTGCATGAGCGAGCATCATGATGAAGTGCCGGTCTGAGCTGATCCTTCGAGGTTTGCGGTGAGCAACCGCACCGCCGAACCCGTCGCACTGCTTGCCGAGCTGCGCGAGTTGCCATCCATCCCTGCGCGAGCGGCCCGTCTTGCTGATGCGGGCGATGCGGATTCGCTTCTTCTCGCGCTCGGCGATGAGGCGGAGCGGCTTGTGGTCATTGAAGTCGCCCGCGCGAAGGCATCGGCGGAGTTGATTCTGGAACTGGCCGATCGTCTCGGCGCTGCGCGCAGCCGCGCGCGCATTCGCCGCGCCCTTGCGCAGGCACCTTCCTACGCCGGAGAGTTCAGTGAAGCGATTCAGCGCTCCCGGGAAGCGATCGCGATTGCGGAAGATGCAGGCGAAACGGTTCAGGCGGCACGGGCGCGACTGGGATTGATGCACGCCTATGCAGAAACCGGGCGGTATGAACAGGCGATTGAAATCGGTGAGGAAGCCCGGCGCATGCTGATGGCCGCCGGTGAACCCGCCCTGGCGGCGCGGGCCGATCTGAACCTCGGCGTGACGCATCAGAATCACGATCAACCCGCCCGCGCGCTCGAGCACTTCGATCGCGCGCGACCGCTTCTCGCGAGCGAGCCGATCATCCTTGCCCAGCTGGATTCCAACCGTGGGGAATCACTCCTTGCACTCGATGAGTTTCGCCTTGCCGAGGCGGCATTCGACGCTGCGCGGGCGACCTTTGAACAGCATGCCCTCGGATGGGCGGTTGCCATCGTCGAAGGAAATCTCGCCGACCTTGCCGCCCGACGAGGCGCGCTCGATCGCGCGTTGTATCACTTCGAGCGCGCCAGACGCTGCATCGAGGGCGATCAATCATCCGCTCATCTGGCGCGATTGCTGGCGGAACAAGGTGAGGCAAAACTTCTCCTCGGCATGGCCAACGACGCGATCAAAGATTTCGAGCAGGCCCTGCCCTCACTCGATGCGAATCACCAGCAGGCCGAGGCGGCTCGCACCCGCAGCGCACTCGGACGCGCTCTGCTCACCCTCCATCGGTTTTCGGAAGCGGATGCGATCCTCGCTGAAGCATCCATCGCCCACGCTTCACTCGGTCATGACATCGCTCGTCGGCGCACCGATCTCATTCGCACCGCCGCGGCAATTGAACAATCGCGCATGAGCGATGCGGAAGCCCTGCTGAATGACATTGAGCCATCGCTCGACGCTCACTCGCTCGACTGGGTCACCTCCCGATTCCACCGCGCAACGCTTCTGCTCGCGCGCGATCAACCGCAGGAAGCGATGCGCACCATCGATGAGGCGCTGATCTCCGCGCGGTCGCTTGATATTGCGCCGTTGCTGGCGGATCTCTATCTTCTGCGCGGACACACGGCACAGCGCCTCGCCCAGCCCACGGAGGCCATCGCCGGCTTTCGGAATGCGGTCGAGCAGATAGAGCGCGTGCGCAACACCCTGCAGGCCGATCGTTTCCGCGCGGCGTTCCTCGGCAACCGGCTTCGTGCGTACGAGAGTCTTGCCCTCGCGCTGCTCGATCAGAACGAATCTCGCGCTGCGAATGAGGCCTTTGAAACGCTGGAACTTGCCAGAAACCGCACACTGCTTGATCTTCTTCGCGGCGTGATTCAACCGACCGATGCGCTGGCCGAGACAACCGCTGATCCCGGCGTTCGGGCCCTGCTTGAAGATGTGGAAGAAACACGCGCCCGGCTGAACGCCCAGTATCAACGCGCCGACCGGCCAACCGCCACCGGCAGTGATGACTGGCAACGCGAGGTGCGACGCCTGGAAAGTCGGCTCAACGCCCTCGAAGGACGACTCGCCGCCACGCAGGAAGCGCACTCGATTTACGCGCCCCCGCCATCGAGTCACCTTGTTCAGCAAGCGCTGACAATCGATACCGCACTCATCGAGTACAGCATCATCGGTGATGAGGTGTTTGCCTTTATCGTGCGGCGCAACCGCCTGACCGTCACCCGCCGGCTCATGAATCGGCGCGACCTGGTGGAGCAGATTCGACGCATTCAGTTTCAACTCGGTCGCGCTCTTCGGCCGGGCGCGATGGACGGTGGTCGCGGCGCGCGGCTGACAAATGATCTCAACCGTGAACTCGATGCGATCGGCGAATCGCTCATTGCTCCGCTCGAAGAAGAACTGATGGACGCATCGCGGCTGATCATCGTGCCGCACGGTCCGTTGCACTCGCTGCCGTTCAGCGCGGTCCGGCGGGGTGGATCGTTTCTCATCGAGCGGTTCGAGGTGACCACCGCACCGAGCGCGGCCTTCATCACCACCATCAGGAATCAGCCGGCGCCCACCGCGAATCACGGCATGCTGGTGCTCGGCGTGCCGGATGAATGTGCACCGAACGTCGAGCGTGAAGCGCAGGCCGTCGCGCGCACCGTGCCCGATGCGACGCTCCTGATCGGCGAAGAGGCGACCACCGAACGATTCCGCGCCGATGCCCCCTCGGCGCGCCTGCTGCACCTTGCGTGTCACGGGCGATTTGATGCTGAGAGTCCACTCTCTTCCGGTCTGAAGCTGGCCGACCGCTGGCTCACGGTGCGCGATCTTTCGCATCTCCGGCTCTCTGCCGATCTGGTCACGCTCAGTGCCTGCGAAACCGGGCGCAGCGCCATCGCGGCGGGCGATGAACAGACCGGCCTGGTCCGCGGCCTGTTGACTGCCGGCGCGCGTTCGGTGATTGTCAGTCTCTGGAGGGTCAATGACGCAATGACCCTGGAATTCATGCGACATCTCTACAACCTGTGCTATTCTTCAAGGGATGAGATGAAGGCGGGAACGCGATCAAACTTGTCGATCGCGCAGTGTCTCCACCGCGCCCAGCTCAGTACCATGCAATCTCACCCCCATCCGGCTTTCTGGGCGCCATTCATCCTCGTGGGGGGATTCCGTTGAATCTCCAACAAGAGAAACGATCCATGATTGATCACATCCGCCATCGTTCGCCTCTGATTGCGCTTCTTCTGCTGCTGGTATCCGGCTTCTCGCTGGTTCAACCCGCCTCTGCCGGCGGGCCGCAGCAGGACCCGATCATCGCGGGCGAGGTCATCGTGCGCCTCAACGTCGGCATCTCCCTTGAAGATTTTCTCAATGGATACAGCGCCACGCTGATCGATTCCATTCCGGCCCACCGCATCTACAAAGTCGGTGTCGATCCGAAGTCCACCGAACTCATCGCCATGCAGATGCACAACGATGCGCAGACCGCGTGGGCCGAGGCGAACTACACCGGCTTCGATCCCGAAGGCCGCACCGGCAGCTTCTATGTCACCGGCATCTCGAAGACTCAGTACCAGAACCAGTACGCGCGCGAACGAATCAACCTGCCCGCGGCCCATGCGCTCACGCGCGGCGGCGGCGTCATCATCGCCCTGCTCGATACCGGGATCGACCACAACCATCCCGACCTGCGCGGCTTCATCGCACCGGGAGCATTCAACGTCTTCGACAACTCCACCGACGTCGCGGACATCGGCAACGGCACCGATGATGATGGCGATGGCGCCTTCGACGAGGCCGTCGGACACGGCACCTTTGTCGCCGGGCTCATTCGACTCGCCGCGCCCGACGCCATGATTCTGCCCGTCAAAGTGCTCACCAGCGATGGCAACGGCGATGGCTTCCTCTGGGCCAAGGGAATCTTCCATGCCATCGAACACGGGGCCGATGTCATCAACATGAGCTTGGGCACCACCTACGACGCCCGCGCCCTGACCGATGCCCTCACCGAAGCCCGCCGGCTGGGCGTGGTCGTCGTCGCTGCGGCCGGAAACCAGGACAGCGAAGACCTTCCCGAACACCCCGCCACCCTTGACGATTTCGCCATTGGTGTCGCTGCCAGCGATGCGGCCGATCACAAGGCCGAGTTCAGCAACTACGAGAAAAAACTCACCATCACCGCCTCCGGCGCCGGCGGGGTGTACGGCCTTCTGCCCACGCACCTGAAGCAAGGCGATTACGCCGCGTGGGAGGGGACGAGTTTCTCCACCGCGCTCGTCTCCGGCACCGCCGCGCTCGTTCTCGCGGCGAACCCCGACTGGCCGCGCGATGCCACGCGCTTCCGCGCCGCGCAGATGGCCATTCGTCACAGTGCAACGCCCATGGATGACCCCCACTACCAGAGCGGACTGCTTGGCGGCGGCCTGCTTGATGCCGCGGGCGCCATCAACGGCCCGTACCTCAAGCTCGATGCCATCACCGCCATCTTCGGGACGATCATCTCCGGCGGGGTGAACGAACTCATTGACAGTGAAGACAACCTCTACGTCCGCGCCCGCTCGCGTTTCGGCTTCACCGCGCTCGAGCCGAACCTGCTCGACCTGCTCATTCTCTACACCGCCAACGACCCCCTGCCCCAGATGGAACTGAGCGTGCGCTCTCGCATCAACCACCCCACCGGAACGGCTACCATCCGGCTGCGCAACTGGGCGACCAACCAGCTCCAGACCGTCGGGCAGCATGCGCTCAGTCCGAACTGGGTTGACTGGGAATCCGATGCGATCGACAGTGCGACCTTCATGCGCGCAGGCGATGGACGCATCGAAGTGCGCCTCAAACACACCGTCATCGCGGTCTTTACCGCGCTCGGCTTCGAGAGCCAGATCGACGAAGTTGATCTGGAGTTCAACTGATCACCCACCGCCGGCTCAGGCCGCCCGTCGCGAATCCGCACTCCACGGGCTCATCACCTGACCGCCGCAGGCGATCATCATGAAGACCGGCAGCGACCACGGGCCCTTCAAACCTTTGCGGCTCACCCAGCGCGCAAAGTACGTCACCGTCTTCCCCGCATCCTCCGGCAACCACTCGATGCGGATCGGCTGGCGGCTGAAATCTCCCAGCGGACGCGCCGTCCTGAGGTCCATGTTGATCGTCGGACCGACATTCGCATGCAACTGAAGCAGCATCACGCCCGGCGGCTTGCGCTTCCGGTTCGGCGTCTCGGCATCCGCGTACCGCAGCTCATGACGACAGTTCGACAGCATCCTGATCATCAGGTTCGGTCGGCTGCGCGGCGCGCGAATCGGCGTCTTCGATGAGTCATCAATGTGAATCCCCAACTCCACCAGATCCCGTTCACTCACGCCCGGCGTGTGCTTGATCCGCTGCGCACACTGGCGATACAGCGTTTCCACCGTGCGCCGCAGCGCCCGCTTCGTGTGAACCGTGATGCAGGTTCGGGTCCCCGGCTGCGTTCCCACGGTGTGGGACTCCACATACCGCTCCGTCCACATGGCGATCGTCGCCGCTTCTTCCGGGGTCAGGCCGTACCGCGATGGTTCCTGCTGCAATCGCGAAGCAAAGTTCTGGCCCCAGCTCCTGAATGGGTCCTCCCGCCGGGGAATGTAATCGCCGCTCTGAAGATAGGGGTGATCGGCCATGGTCTCGTCTCTCCGGTTGGATCATTCAACCCGTCCTGTGGGCTTGTCCGGCATCGGCGCAATCCCTCCCTCGCTTGAAGAGAACCATCAGAAAGGGGCGGGTAAGTTCACTCCCGGGCCGCGCAGAACGAAACACGAGCCGCGTGATGTTCTACACAACTCGCGTAGAACAGTACCCGCCCCGGGTGCATCCACGCCGGAATCCGGTGATTCCACGCCGCTGCTGCGTGCAGCCCCGCCCGATTCCGGCCGGGTCACACGCGGTTCGTGCGTGCGCTCACGCGCGGTTGAAAGTCGTTCGCGAACACCGCTGGTTTCATTCTCCGCACGCGAGGTCCTTTTCCCGGCAAACCTCATTGTTCGATGTATCGCCCACGGTCATTCCTGACTCTACTCCAACGGGTCGCCGAATCGCGATGGTGCACACCGCTGCCGTTGCGTGGGCGTGCCACCCTTCACCCGACATCGTTCAACCGAAGAAGGAAGTTACCATGATTTGCAATCAACACCGCCGGGGCGCTGCGATGGCGGCGCTCTCCGCGATTGTGTTCTCGCTCGCCGGCCATTCTGCCCGTGCTGATCTGACATTCGATGCGGCAATCACCGCACCGGTTGGCATCGAACCGGACGGCGCCATCGTGGATGATTTCGATGGCGATGGCATGCTCGATCTCGCCGTCTCATTCGGAAATCCCGATCGCATCGAACTGTTCCGGCACGAGGGTGTGGGTGTGTTCACACCGGCCGGCACGGTGCTGTTGCCGAACTCCACCAGCCCCGATCAACTCATCGCCGGCGACTTCGATGGCGATGGCACGATCGACCTTGCGGTTTCGTTGAAAGACAGCGCCGCCGTTGCGGTGCTGCTGAATGATGGAGCCATGAACTTCACGCACACCGCCACCATCCCCACCGGCGATGAACCGCGCGGTCTCGCCGCGGGCGATCTCGATGGCGATGGTGATCTGGACCTTGTCGTCGCCAACGCCGAGGGAAACTCGATCAGCATCATGCTGAACGAAGGTGGCACGTTTACCGCTGTGACGCTGCCGGCCGGGGTTGATCCGCGCGAGGTCGCTCTTGCGGACTTTGATGGCGATGACGATCTCGACCTCGCCGTCAGCTCGCACGACACCCGCGAGGTGCTCATCTACACCAATGCGAAGGGAACCTTCACCCTCGCGCAATCACTCTCGACCGGCGCTGCCATCCGCCCCGATGGACTTGCGGTCGGTGACTTCGATCAGAACGGAACGATCGACCTTGCTGCGGGGACGGGTGATCCCGGGAGTGCCAGCGTCTGGCTGAACAGCGGCAACGCCGTGTTTGCCGCGCGC
>CBFGRU010000079.1:0-11812 GCA_965651255.1 uncultured Phycisphaerales bacterium | reverse complement strand
TCGCAATCCGACGCCGAACGAGTAATCGATTTCCGGCCGATGATCGACTTCTGCGGCGATCGGCAGCTTGAACATGGCTTCGAATACCCAGTTTCTCGCTTCATACATGATGCCCGGAGCAAAGGTCACTTCGGTGTCTCCGTTCGTCTCGTATGTCGCGTTGACTTCCGCCATCGCGTACCACGCAGCGTGGGTATCGGCGCTGTACGTGGCAGGTGCAAGCCGGTAGAGGTATGCCGTATCGAGGAACACGGTGTCAGCCAGTGAATCATCCGGTCCGGTTGTCAGGCCGTCGCGTTCATTGGTGTTGAACTTGTACCGAATTGCCGCATTGACACCATGCCGTCCCTGGATACTCGTATACACCAGGCCGATCATGGGATCCCATCCCTGATTGCCGAAGGGGGCGCGGCCGACCGGAATGTCCAAACCCATCAACAGACTCAAACGCTGAGTATCAATCGGCCCTGTATCGTGCTGCCAGAACCGATACTTGAACATGATGTGCGGATCACCGATGTCGAATTCATCACCATCGACGTCCGGATGATCGGAACTGACGTCCTTGTAGTACGTCGGAATGCGGGCGATCATCGCCAGGTCTCTGGTCAGGCCGATCGCCAGTTGTGTGTCCAACTTCAGTTCCACGATCCTGCGATCAGCGGGGGAGGGGTCGTCACGGTATCGCGTGTACTCGAGTGTCTGCCTGAACAGTGCGACACCGGTCGACGGTTGTGCCGCCGATGTGTTGTTGAACGACTGTTGCGCCTGAACAACAAGGGTGGTCGTCGCCATGATCGCACCGCCGATCAGGAACACCAGCGAAGTTCTGACCTGGGAATGCATGCTTGATTCCTCGTGCAGATTGTCAGTTGGTGTTGATATCGACGATCGTCATTCCGCTCTCAACTACCGCGGATGCGAGTTCGCGCGCAGAAGGTTTGACGCTGTCGGGGTGGAATGACACCTGAACCCATCCGTTACTGAGGTCAACATTCACCTGGCGCACGCCCGGAACAGCCAGAAGCTGCTGGTCAACGTTGGTCGCGCACAGTGGGCAACTCATGCCGTAGACGAGCAGCATGGCTGAGTTGGCCTGAATCGGATCGGTGCTGAAGTCGCTCGGCGATGCAGCAGGTCGCGATTCCGATGTCGCATCGGAGGTTGAGCTACCGGCCGATAAGCCGCCGTTCATTCCGGTCGTTTTTTCACAGCCGCTCATCACAACCAGAGTGGCAGCGGCGACAGCAACGAATTGGGGAAGATTGCGATACATGATGAAGAGATTCTCCGGATCAAGAAAAGGTGCGATGAACAACGGCAGCGATTGTGATCAATCGCTATCCGCGGGTGAAAGCTCTGACGCCCGATCGGTGAAAGATCGGGCGCGCAGTGATCGCGCCTAGGTCAACCAGAGGCACTTCAGAATGTGAAATGACCGGATCGGAAGATGTCGCTGGCGATAGAAAGAATCGCATATGTCGTGCACTGCAGTCGGTGCAACGAGTGGACTGAATTCGCTGAATGAAATCGCAGCGACGAGCGACACATCACGGCCGTTCGTGCCCGGAAGGGCAGGGGCAACGGGTGTCTTGTCGGGCTCATGATCCTTGACGATGCAGGGGCAGCCGGTCGGACCACAGCAGCAGCCAGCCCCATCCATCTGCATGACACAGGTCATGCTGCGGTCCACTTCCGGCAACGGCGCAATCGCCGCGCTGGCGGTTGCCGGAAGACAGCCGGGGTAGATCAGGAGCAGGATGAGCCAGAGGCGAGCAAGCATCGTCGATGTTGATTCTAACCATCACCGGCGCAGAAAGATTCCAGATTGTCGTTCAGGGGAGAGCTGAAAGGGGGGAGATGGCTGAGAAGCACTGTCAGACGATTGACTACCGGTCCGGCCCCCTGAAGATGTTGGTCGATCCTGAGTCGCGATGGTGAAGGAGATGACTGAGTATGTTTGATTTTGGCCGTATCCATTGTCTCCGTCCGGGAGTCGAAACCCGCTCCATCAGCGCCGAGAACCCGTCCGGAGAAGTGGGCTGCGGAGCGATGGCAGCGGTGGGAGATGATGAACACACGACCGAGGCCGCCAGTGAGCTTGGCCGGGGTTGGAAAGTACGTCCGTGCCTGCGAATCAGACCGGGTGAAACGCATACGCTCGCCGACATTGACGGCCCGGGGATCGTGCGTCACATCTGGATGACCGTCGATTCAACGCGCGCACGGCTCTTTACCCTTCGTATCTATTACGATGGCAACGAGACGCCCGCCATCGAATGTCCGGTGTGCGACTTCTTTGCCAATGGTGCGAACGGACGTGCACGAATCGCCAGCATGCCGATTGTGGTCAATCCGACCGGCGGGATGAACTCGTACTGGCCGATGCCCTTTCGGAAGCGGATACGATTCACCATCACGAACGACTGGCCGACGGTGCATCCCGGTCATCCGGGCGACCCGAAGGAAGAGTTCTTCTATCAGATCACATGGACGAAAGAACCAGTTGAAGATGACGCGGCATACCTGCACACGCAGTGGCGTCGATCGACGACCACGCGCGAAGTACCCGAGCATGTGATCCTCGACGGAGTCCTCGCTCCGAGCGGCGGGCATTACGTTGGCACCTCCATCATCTGGAATCAGCTCGCCAACGACTGGTGGGGTGAGGGCGAGGTGAAGTTCTTCATCGATGGCGATGGTGGAAGCCAGTATCCGACGATCTGCGGCACTGGCACAGAGGACTACTTCGGTGGTGCGTGGGGCTTTGCAGAGCCGGACAAGTATGGCGTGAACCAGCCCATTCCGTTCTCGACGGCGTTCCTCGGATATCCGCAGGCGCTGCTCGATCCACAGCGTGTGCCCACGCACCTGCTCTATCGCTGGCACATTCCCGATCCGGTGCATTTCCGGAAGACACTGCGCGTGACCGTGCAGGCGCTGGGGTGGTATCCGACACGCAAGTTTCAGCCGCTCGCTGACGACCTGATTTCGATGGCCTACTGGTATCAGCAGCCACCCGCAGCACCGAACCCAACGCTGCCACCCGTGAACGGACGCCTGATGCGATAAGAAAAGCGTCCCGCGAAGGTGCGCGGGACGCCTGGACGCGACGATTCAGATGGTGATCATCGCTTACTCGCGGTCGCCAAACATGACCGCCAGGCGGAAGGCCAGCTTGACCGCTTCGAAGTAGATCCACGCAAGCGTGACGAGCAACGCGAAGCCGGCGTACCACTCCATGTTCTTCGGTGAACCACTGTTCACGATTTCCTCGACCTTCCCGAAGTCGATAATCAACCAGAGCGAGGCGAGGGCGAGAATCGCGACGTTCAGTCCCAGACCGATCAAGGCCGGTGTGCCGCCCTGCAGTGCGCTGCCGATCGTGATGAACGGCAGGCGGATGCCAAAGAACATCAGGACGAATGAAATCAGGTAGATGACCATCACCGCCCCGGTGAGCGTGACGATGGTGGCGACAAACTTCCGCGTCGGTTTGAGAATGCCAGCGGAATACAGGCCAAGCATGGCGAGCAGACAACTCACCGTAATGATGAAGGCCTGAAGCGCGAGTCCGCCCGCAACCTGATATCCCATGTTGGCGAGCATGCCGTCCAACGCGCCGGTGAGTGCGCCAAGGAAGATGCCCTCGACAACGGCATATATGGGCGCGACGACCGGAGCCAGATGCGGTTTGCCCGCCAGGACAAAGTAGATCCCGAATGCGATGATCATTGAAGCGATCGCACTGATCCACATGATGCTGGGCATGATGGCGACCAGCGAGTAGCCGCCGCCTCCCGCGGCAATAGCGATGGCACACAGAATGAATGTCTTGTTGGCGACGCCTTGGAGAGATGCGGTGTTCGAAGGCGACATCGCGCGCTCGAAAGCGCTCGGACCCGAAACCCCTTCTGCCTGAAGTGCGGGATTGGATGAATCAAGAGAGAAGTTCATGGCTGCGGTTCTCCTCGGATTTGGAACGACCATCGTATGCCGTACATTCTACAAAAGGCGGGCTGCCAAGCTCGCCAGATGGCTTCTTTCGCTCTGCGTCAAGGTGACGTGCCCGACAATGGGCTGCCCCTTCATGTGCTCGACGACGTAGCTGAGTCCATTGCTCGAAGCATCGAGGTAGGGGTTGTCGATCTGGAGAATGTCGCCGGTCAGGATGATTTTCGTACCGTCGCCGACTCGGCTGACGATCGTCTTCACTTCATGGGGTGAGAGATTCTGAACTTCATCGACAATCATGAACTGGTGGGGGATTGATCGGCCCCGGATGTAGGTCAGCGGCTCGATGACGAGTTTGCCGCCTTCCAGCAGCGAGGTGATTCGTTTCTCTGCCGATGAGGATTCGCCATCGTGCTTGTTCTTAGTCGCTCCGCGGGTGGAAAGCAGGTAGCCGAGGTTGTCAAATATTGGCTGCATCCACAGCGAAAGTTTCTCATCTTTATCGCCCGGAAGGAAGCCGATGTCACGTCCGAGCGGCATGATCGGTCGCGCGGCCAGCAGCTTGTCGAATCGTTCTTCCTGGAACACCTTCAACATGCCTGCGGCGACAGCCATGAGCGTCTTGCCTGTCCCGGCGGAACCAAGCAGGGTCACCAGTTTGACCTCATCATCCAACAGCAGATCCAGCGCCATCACTTGCTGTCGGTTTCGCGGCAGAATGCCGAAGATCGGTCGCCTTGGTGGCGTGATCGGAATGAGATGACCCGTGTCTGCAAGGACACGGGCGAGACCCTCGTGAGAGGCGTCGTCCTGATCTTTCAGCACGAGGAACATGTTCGCAACGAGATCGATCGGCCGGATCGAACCGTCATCCTCGCGGCGGACGAGAAACTCCCGGGCGCGATCGATTGGAAGTTGACGCTCATCGTACAGTTCATCGATGATGGTGCCGGGCAGCGCGATTTCTTCCCATCCGCGATGCAACCAGTCCGCGTCGACTTTTTCTGCCTGAAAGTCTTCGGCAGGAATTCCGAGCGCTTCGCACTTGATGCGAGCATTGATGTCTTTGGAAATGAAGATTGTGCGCTTACCGGTCGAATACAGCGAATGCGCAACCGCGAGCACCCGATTACTGGTTCGACTGGGGTCGAGCGGTCTGGGAACGCTGGCATGATCTACGGCGATGCGCAAGATGCCACCCGCACCATTCCAACTCACGCCATCGACGAGTGAACCGCTGGCACGCAGGCGGTCGATCTCACGGATTACTTCCCGCGCATTGCGGCCGGCTTCATCGTTGTTCTTCTTGAACTGATCGAGTTCCTCGATCACCGCGAGCGGAATGACGACTTCATGTTCCTGAAAGAGGAAGATGGCGTTTGAATTGTGAAGCAGAACGTTCGTATCGAGTACAAAGCACTTCCGCTCGTCACGTACGCCGCCGCGTTTCTCTTCGGTGCTGGTGTCAAGCCGTGATCTGGTCATGCCGTTGATACTGGCCTCAGTCGGGCGTGTATGGTCCGATGGTCGCGATATCTTATCCGCGGGCAGTGACAGGCCCAGAGTGGAATCGGCGAACATCGCCGGGGTCTTTGCTTCCCGTTTTGGTTTTGTGAGAATTCAAGCCGGGGACCTGCCGTCCGGGACATTCTGTCGCGTGTCATTCAAAAAGAAACAGACGCCGGTCGTGTCGGAGCTCCGATCGGCGTCTGCAACGCAAAGCAATCACGTGATGTTCAGCCAACAGGATAAGGCAGTCAGTATCACATCGTCCAATGCACTGTACGCGATCTTCGTCAGCATGCACAAGTGTGTTCAGCAAGAAGTTTGCGGTGTTTCATTCGGGTCGTCAAGTCAGCCGGTCGCCTGCACGAACCGCCGGAGCGAACGTCAAACCAGGACGCCTCCACAACTGGAGCCCGAACCGGCAGTACAACCGTAGCAGTGGTCAGCCGTTCCGATGACCCTTGAGGCAAGTTCATCGATCGACGTTTCCCAGATGAATCGCCCTTCGAATCCGGGCGCCTCAATCTCTTCGGCCTGATTGAAGTCGCAATCAAAGAGGCGCCCCTGCGGATTCACGTTGATCTGGTGGCGACACATGAGGCCGTCAACGGTGTTCGGATTGAACGAATTGACGAGAAGCGTCATGTATTCATCCAGCCGACCCGTACGTTCGAGTTCGTGACGCCACCGTTTGATCGGCATATTCGTGATCGTCCACAGCTCGTTGAACACCAGTCCAAAGCGCTGGTGCAGTTCTCGTCGATAGTCGGACGCAAGCTGCTCCTGCGGCGGAGGGAGACTGGGACCAATGGGATTGAAGACGAGATTGAGCATCAGCCGCGGGTCGTGGCCGTAGCCAACGTGGTTCAGCTTTCGCAGGCCCTCAATGCTGCCGTCATACGCTCCCTTCCCCCGCTGTCGATTCACATTGTCTTCGAGGTAGCAGGGGAGTGATGCAACGACTTCCACAGCATGGTCGGCAAGAAATGACGGAATCCAGTCAAACGATTGGCCGGTTCGTGGGTCAATCTCATTAAGAATCGTTGGATTACACCGATCCATGACCTTCCACCCTGCCTGATGGAAGGTCTGCACGATCCACCGAAAGTTGGGATTCATCTCAGGACTGCCGCCTGTCAGGTCCACCGTGTCAAGTGTTGGCTGCCTGAGCGCCCACTCAACGATGCGTTGAGCGGTTTCTGCCGTCATGTTCTCGCTCTTGCCAGTACGCTTTGGCGATGACTCCACATGACAATGTCGACACGCAAGATTGCAAAGGTAACCGATGTTGATCTGGAGCGTAGAAATCACGGGCGCGGCGCGCAGCCCTTCCGCAAATCGGTTCTCGAAAGCATGTCCATTCGAGATAGGCAAAGATACGGTCTTCATGGTCATTCAGCACTCGGGTGCCAGTCCAGCAGAGGAAGCACCTCGTTACGATCAATCAGACTCTTCGTGGCGATATTCCGATCGATCCATACGCTGACGGGATCGTGACTACGATGATGGCTGATGCGACGAATCGTTGAGACCATCGGAGGCATGTGCGCGCTGTTTCGGCTTGGCATCCAGACGCGCTTCCGCTTCAATGGGCGCTACTGGCGGTGGCGAACAGAAACCGCCTTCGGTAACGGTACACCAGATGGCGCGGAGAAGCGTCGTGCCGCCCTCGATTATGGTCGCTGGGTGTATCGCATGAAGCGCATGATGTGAGATTCACCATCACGTAATGTGGCTTGCGAACTCGTTCCAATCGACATCATTCTTGTCCAGGTGTGGAAGGTTGACGTCAGACTGCATGACTTCAACATACTTCTGAACCGCCCCGGTGTTGAAGATGACCAGGCGATCGGCGGGATCGATCCATCGGTTTTCGACCGCGGCCCTGGCTCCGGCAAGGCAGGCCGCTGCTTCGGGGCAAAGCGAAAGTCCTTCTTCTGCTCCGGCGAGATGCATCCACTTGATCATGCTTGCATCGTCTGCGGCCACGGCTCGACCGCCCGACTCACGGATGGCATCAAGAATCATGAAGTCGCCGACCGCTCTTGGCACCCGCAGGCCGGATGCAAGCGTGTGTGGATTCTGAACCGGGTGGGCAAATCGCTCGCCGCGCGAGAATGCCTCGGCGATCGGCGCGCAACCAGTCGCCTGACAACTGAACAATCGCGGGAACTGCACTCGCGAAGCAAGGCCACCCGCGAGTCGCCGCGGCTTGAGCCAGCCGAGTTGGCTGAGTTCTCGAAACGCTTTCCACATGCCGATCAGCCCCGTTCCACCACCCGTGGGGTAGAAGATGACTTCGGGAAGATCCCATCCGAACTGCTCGGCGAGCTCCAGGCCCATTGTCTTCTTTCCTTCGAGCCGATAGGGCTCCTTCAATGTCGACAGATCAAACCACTTCATGGCGGACCGTCCTGCATTCACCAGTGCGCCGCATTCGTGAATGAGCCCATTCACGAGATATGCCTTGGCGCCGAAGAGTGCGGCTTCGAGCTGATTTACAATGGGAGTGTCCTGCGGCATGAAGACGAAACACTCCATGCCCGCTCGCGCTGCATAGGCCGCCGCGGCACCGCCAGCGTTTCCTGCGGTCGGTAACGCGACTCGCGTGACCCCCAGCGCTTTGGCCATGGTGATCGCCATCGACATACCGCGCGCCTTGAAGCTGCCGGTCGGCAGAACGGATTCATCTTTGATGAACAATTGCGATACACCGACCCGCTTGGCCAATCGAGGGCATGAGATGATTGGTGACATGACTTCTCCAAGCGAAATCAATTCATCGTTCGGTGAAGGAGGTAACAGCTCGCGGTATCGCCACATGGTCGGCTCACGGTGAGACAACTCGTCGCGAGTGACCGTCTCCCGAATGCGTTCAAGGTCGTACCTGACCCAGATCGGCCGATCGCGATGCAAAGTCTGCAATGATCGGGCAGGCAAGTGCGTACCGTCGATGGCTGATTCAAGATGCGACACAAATGAAGAAGTGATGGCCATAGCGCATTGTTGTCGATCGGAACGAGCGGTGCGAATGTGAGCGAGGTCGCCGATGCCTATGCTGCTCTCCGGTGCGAACGATTTACCTCGACAATGCGGCAACGAGTCATCCGAAGGCACCGCCCGTCGAGCAGGCGATTCTTGATCACCTGCGACAGATCGCCAATCCCGGGCGTTCCGGCCATCGACTGGCGGTGGCGGTCGAACGTGTGATCGAGCACGCACGCCTCCGGCTGGCAGAACTGTTGAGTGTGGATGATGCGCGGCGAGTGGTGTTTGCGGCCAGTGGTACAGATGCACTTCATCTGGCCATAGAAGGGTGTCTGCGGCGAATCGAGCTCGAGTGTGTGAAGCCGCGTGTCATCGCCACCATGCTTGATCACAATGCAGTGCGCAGGCCACTTGAGGAGGCGAATCGTCGGGGACGTATTGAGTTGCAGCGCATCGCAAGCGATGCATCTGCGCTCCTTGATGTTGAACATCTTCGCCGAATCCTTGAAGCGGCAGCTGAGAAGAACGAGCCGCCGCATTTGGTTACGTTGATTCACGCTTCAAATGTCACGGGCCTGGTGCAGCCGATCGATGCATTGACACAGACTGTTCGGGAGCTTGCCCCTGCTGCATTGATTGTTCTGGATGCGGCGCAGACGGTAGGAGTACGAGAAGTATCGTTTGATGCACTGAATGTTGATCTCATGGCGTTCTCGGGCCACAAGGGGCTTCTCGCACCAACCGGCGTTGGAGCACTCATCGTCGGTCCGCGCGTTCTTCAGGATCCCGGGTGCATCGATGATGAAACCAGCGGAATTGCACCGGTGCGCGCCGGTGGGACGGGGGGCGACTCAGCATCGCCCGTCATGCCGCGTCGGCTTCCGTCGTACCTGGAAGCGGGAACACCGAACACGCTGGGTCTGGCGGGTCTGGCAGCATCGCTCGATTGGCTCATGGCGCACACCGTTGAGCGCATTGAAGCACATGAGAGGGAGCTCATTCGGCAACTGCTCGAAGGACTGGAAGGATTGCCTGGAGTGACCATTCTCGGACATCAAGACCACGTGGAGCGCGTCGGTGTTGTGTCGTTCATCGTCCGGGATTGGCCACCAGAGGTCCTTGCGTCGGCGCTGGATTCAAACTTCGGCATCGCGCTCAGGAGCGGTCTGCACTGCGCGCCCTCGGCACACGGCGCCCTCGGCACGCTTCCGGAAGGTGCGCTGCGGGTGAGCGTTGGACCATTCAACGACGCCGATGACATTGAGCAGGTCCTGAAGGCGATCGCTGCCATTGCCTCGCCTTCGCGATGATCCGCTGAAAGCAAGTCAGAGTTCGTTTCTCGATCCGATGGCAACCGGTACACTCGCGGTTATGGCAAGGGATCGAGTTCAGTTCGTCTGTCGATCGTGCGGAGGCGTCCAGGCGCGGTGGATGGGCAAGTGCCCCGATTGCGGTGCCTGGGATGCTCTAGAGAAGTATGTTGAGCCCAAAGTCTCGACAGCAGCAAGTTCGCTCATTGGCGCTGGAGAGATGGATTGGCGCGTGACTGACCCCGGATCGGCCGGTGACTCGGAAGCGGGCATCATGCCGGTTCAGTCGGCCAGCGAAGCGCGACCGCTGCCCGATATTCAGGCCCAAGCGGTTTACCGCGAACAGATCGGGATCAGCGAGTTTGACCGGGTACTCGGCGGAGGTCTGGTTGCCGGCAGCGTCGTATTGCTCGGTGGAGACCCGGGGATCGGGAAGAGCACACTTCTCTTACAGGCGGCGGGAAAGCTCTCCCATCGGTCACAGCGAGTGCTTTACGTTTCGAGCGAAGAATCCGCATATCAGGTCAAGTTGCGCGCCGAGCGACTCTTTGCAGAGTCTGATCATTCCGGCAGGCAATCAGAAGACGCCTTCGCATCGCTGTTCGTCCTCGCGGAGACCAATCTGGCACGCATCGTTGAACAGGCGCGTCGTGTCAAGCCCACGGTCCTGATCCTTGACTCCATTCAAATGGTCTTTCGCAGCGACCTGCCCGCGTCGCCCGGTAGTGTGACGCAATTGCGCCGGTGTGCGATGGAACTGGTGACGTTGGCGAAGCGGACCGGTGTCGCGGTCATTCTCATTGGACATGTGACCAAAGAAGGAAGAATCGCAGGGCCGAAGCTGCTCGAACACCTCGTCGATTCCGTGCTGAGTTTCGAGGGTGATCGTCATCACGCACATCGCATCGTGCGTGCAATCAAGAACAGGTTCGGCAATACGATGGAAGTTGGACTCTTCGAGATGTCCAGCCACGGCCTCATGGAGGTTTCGGAGGGTGTGCTTCGTCGTGATCCGAACGAACCGGCTCGGCCAGGAAGCGCCACCTGCCCAGTCATGCACGGATCCCGGTGCCTGCTGGTCGAGATGCAGGCCCTGACCGCGCCGGGCTTTCCCGGATCCACCCGCAGAAAGGCATCGGGGGTGGACCTCAATCGAGTCAATCTGCTTCTTGCCGTCCTGGAGAAGCACGGTCGCGTTCGATTGAGTGATCAGGATGTGTACGTTTCCGCGGTCGGTGGGCTGCGCGTGAACGAACCGGCGGCGGACTTGGGCGTGGCCTTGGCGATTGCCGGTGTGGCGATGAATCGAGCACTTCCAACGGCGACTGCAGTCATCGGTGAGATCGGTCTTGGAGGTGAACTGAGACCCGTTGCCCAGTTGGAAGCGCGGGTCGCCGAGGCCATGCGACTGGGGTACCGAACAATCATGCTTCCGAAGGGTTCAGATGCTCGTTCGCCGAAGAATGACGATGTGTCACTGGATTTTGTTAGGGATATCCGAGGGGCTCTTGAGCGACTGGTCGAGGTCACTGAGCACAAATTGTCCGATGGTTATCAGACGAAGTCATCCACAGGTCGCATTCAGAAGAAGTGAATTCTTCGGGAATTTTCCCGGCGAGATGGTTTTGCACGTTCTGATGTAACCCGTTGTAAGGTGGCTACTTAGTACGGATGTTCGGTGTGGCAGCATGGTGTTCAGAGAACTTTTTGATTGCATGAAGATCGCGGGAGTGGCGAATGCCAAAGGCATGGCTATATTGTGCGATTCAATGGATCGGCGTTGAAGCGCCGATACAGGTGTTCACGTCCGGTTCGGACCTTGTAGGGCCGAACGCGAACGGACGGGTGGATGAACATGGATGCATTCGGCTGGGCAGATTGCCGGACGCGTCCGGGTAGATTAAGGAGAGTCGTACATGAGTTTGACGAAGCGAGTTGGCCTGGTGGCCGGCGCGGCGGCGCTCTCGCTGACAGGCGCGAGCTACGCCGGTACGGGCGCAGACAATCAGGATCTTCAGGCACGAGTGAAGCAGCTCGAAGCAAAGCTTGCTCAG
>CBFGRU010000078.1:0-11923 GCA_965651255.1 uncultured Phycisphaerales bacterium | reverse complement strand
AGCACCTCCTGGGCGAGTCCCGTCGTCGGTGACTTGGACAATCGATCGCGTTCAATCGAGACGATTCGGCCTGACAGGATGCTATCCGCCCGTCCGGTGCGGGTCACCCGATAGGGGGTTCGGGCTTCGATCGTCTTCAGCAGGGCTTCGTGTAGATGAAACTCGATGTCTCGCTCGAAGGTGCTGTTGCGGAAGATCGTGACCGCGATGCTGTTCACCTGGGTCGGAAAGGTCGAAAGCGATGAGTAGCCGACCGTCGGATCAGCCGCACATCCGTTGAGAAGCGACACCACACCCAGGGCTGCAGAGAGCGCTAGACCGACAGGCAAAGCGGCGACACCACGCGACGTTGTCATTGGTTCTCGTTTCCTTCGCTGGTCGGTGGTGCATTCGGTTCATTCATCATCGCGGATTCGCCGGACGCCTCGCGCGCCAGGGCGCGGTAATCAGGCGCGCGTGCGACAACCGACGCGGGCAGGCGATCAACCAGCGTTGCGGCCAGGACGACTCCATCCCGGGCGGCCTGGGTGCGCGGAAAGGTCTGTACAAGTCGGCGAATCGTGTACTCGGCCGCGATCGGGTCATTCGTACGAAGATACCACTGCGCCGTGGTGAGCATCTTCACCGCGCGCCTTTCCGCGATCCCGGTGAGCAGTGCATCAGCCCCGATTTCCGCTGCCGCCGCGGCATCTTCCCGCTGGAGGCGGCGAAGTTGCAGCCGCGCTTCATCGAGCCCCGCAGCGTCAAACTCCGGCCCCTTGTAGCCCGCGAGATACGATGCGATCAGACGTTTGCGGGCTTTGGGAATGTCGGGAGAGTTCGGGTAGTTCTCGATAAAGAGGTCGTAGGCGTCTGCGGCGAGCGCCATGTTCTGTCGACGGAAGTAATAATCGCCCAGTTCCATTCCCGCGCGTTCTGCGAGTTCGCTTCCGGGCAGCCGCTCCTGAATGCGAATGAGCAACTCCTCTGCCTCTTCATACGCGCTGACAAAACGAATCCCCCATAGCTTGCGGTCCTTTCCACGGGCGTACTCGCGCGCAATCTGGAACTCACGTTCCAGCGCGGTCACGAACACTTCGCTGCCGAAAAAGACCCGCGCGATGTACTCGTAGTCAAAGAGCGCTTCGTACTCTTCGTTCTGGGCAAGAAGTGCATCGCCGCGAAGAAGGTAGGCCTCTGGCAGCAGACGATGATCGGGATGTGCCTCGATCCAACGGGTTGCCTGTTCTTCCGCGACGGCGGCCCGATTCTCGGCCAGAGCGCGGCGTGCCGCTAGGAGTTGGCCTTCCGGGCTGGTCGGGTCAACCTCGGCAGCGATTTCCCAGGAGTCATCTTCCGCCAGGTTGTACTGCTGATTCTGGGCAAGAGTCCCCGGTGCGACGAGCGCGCAAACCAGCATCACGGCGACGGCGGTTCGGAGGATGAGCCCACAGGGCCAGGCGATTCGTTGCATCATGATGCGATGGTAAGCGGAGGGAGCGAGTTCCTCAATGCGCTGGGGGACGTGCCGCCGGGGCTGAGTATCCTTTCGGCACATGAAGATCGAAGTGCTGCACAATCCGATCGCCGGTGCCGGTCGCGCCGGCGCCGCCGCCCGGAACGTCGTTCAGGCCTGTTCGGAGGCGGGACACGACGTTCAGCTTCGCGAGACCGTGCAGGATTCGACAGAAACAGCCAATGCGGACCAAGCATGCGATCTGCTGATTGTCGTCGGGGGCGATGGCACCATTCGGCTGGCTGCTCGTGAAGCCATCGCGCGGGACATTCCAATCTACCACTATCCGTTCGGGACGGAGAACCTCTTCGCGCGGCAATTCGAGATGGATCGCTCGACCGACACCCTGTTGCGCGCCTTGCACCATGGCAATCTGCGCCGGGTTGATGTCGCCAGGGTCAATGGTGAACTGTTGACACTCATGCTCAGCGTCGGATTCGACGCGGCGGTGGTGGCCGATCTGGCCGAACATCGTCGCGGTGCAATTCGACATTCCAGCTACGTTTTGCCCACGCTCCGACAGCTCTGGGCGTGGCGGCCGCCGCGCTGTACGGCGATTGTTGATGGTCGGCCACTGGTCGAAGATGCGGTTGGGACGATCATCGTTGCGAACTCGCCGGAGTACGCGCTTCGATTCAATCCTGCACGAGGGGCCAGCATCGAGGATGGTGAACTGGATGTCGTGTTCTTTCCGTTGCGCTCACGGTTCGGACTCCTGCCGTGGGCGTGGCGCACCTGGCGTGGGCGCCACCTGCTGCATCCAGCGATCGTGACCGGGCGCGGAAGACGGGTTGAAGTGGTGGCTGACCCGCCTTCGGCATATCAGCTTGATGGCGATGCCGCGGTCGGACGTGATCGGCGAACCGCGCTGAAAACGCCGCTTGTCGTCGAAATCGACCCAGCTCGATTGCAGGTTCTGACCCCGGGCGCGAAATAACTTCCGATGGACCTTCAGGAAGGTCCGATCATCGCTCAAGTCGGTCCCCGGACCCTCCGATGGACGAGGCAGGCCGAAGATTTCTTCGGTCTTCACCCCCGAGTCGTTCAGAGCGGAATTCGCGGGAGACGCGCGTGGACCTTTCGACCGTCATTGGCCTCATCCTCGGTGCTGTCCTGATCAGTCTGGCAATTCTGCTGGGCGGATCGATGCTGGCGTACCTGGATGCGCCTTCGGTGCTGATCGTGTTTGGTGGCGCTGGTTCAGCGCTGCTGGTCGCGTTCCCACTCCAGCGCGTGATGAAACTGCACTCGGTGGCGCTCAAGACCGTGTTTGGTTCGACGCCCGATGCACTGCACATCATTCGTCAGATGGTGGAGTTTGCGGAAGTCGCCCGTCGAGACGGGATTCTGGCCCTGGAAGGCATGACCGAGCAGATGAGCGATCCGTTCATCGTCCGGGGAATTCAGATGGCGGTTGATGGAACGGACCCGGAAGTGATTCAGCAGGTAATGGAAACGGAGCTTGAGAATCTCATGGAACGCCATGAGAGCGGGAAAGGGCTGCTGGATGCGCTCGGCAAGTACGCACCGGCGTACGGCATGATCGGCACCCTGATCGGCCTGGTGGCGATGCTCAGCAACATGGACGACCCGTCAAAAATCGGTGCGGGCATGGCGGCAGCGTTGCTGACGACGCTGTACGGCGCGATTATCGCCAACATGGTGTTCCTCCCGATGTCAGACAAACTCGGACTACGATCGGCGGAAGAAGTTCTGATCAAGACGATCATCATCCAGGGGGTCATGAGCATTCAGTCTGGTGACAATCCACGCAACGTCGAGTCCAAACTCATGACGTTCCTGACGCCGGCCGATCGCGCCAAGGCCGATGTCGAGAAGGAAGCGGCCTGAGATGGCGAAGAAGCGCGCCAAGCAGAAAGCGGGCGTTCCGGAATGGATCGTCACGTTCGGCGACATGATGTCGCTGCTGCTGACGTTCTTCATCCTGCTGCAGATGTTCAGCGAACTGAAGCGCGAGCATGAATACCAGCGGGTGGTCACGGCCGTGAAAGAGGCATTTGGTTACTCCGGCGGAGTCGGTGTGCTGCCGGTGGATGACCCGCCCGTGCGGTCGATCATCGAACAACTCGAGCACATGTCCGCCAAACGGGCGAAGGATGATCGATCCAGCGAAGCATCCAGCGAGAGCGTGGACGGCCCGGACATGCGCGTGACGAAAGTGCGCGAGGGAATGGTCTTCACCGTCGGTGGGCCGAGCACCTTCGACCCCGAATCGGCTGAGGTCAAACCGCCGATGGTGGCGCGGCTGAAGGACCTGGCTCGCCTGCTCGACGGCCGGAACAACAAGATCGTCATCCGTGGGCATGCCGCGAACAAGTACCTCTCATACGACAGCAACTGGCGAGATCTGAACCATCTCAGTTATGAGCGTGCTCGAAACGTGATGAAGATTCTGGTCGAAGCGGGGATTGAAGAGCGATTGTTCCGGATCGAAGCGGTGGGCCGGTGGGAGCCGGTCAATCCACGCGCGGTTGATCCGGCGAGTACGGCGGAAAACCGGCGGGTTGAGGTGATTCTGACCGAGGTTCTGGCCGACGATATGGATAAGGACGCGAATCTCACGAACGAGAACCACGCGCGTGGAGGCTGATGGGATGTCCGAGGCCGCAGGCACTGACAAGAAACCCGGTTCGTTCAAGTCGATCATCATGATCGCGGTCATGCTGCTTGCGGAAGCAGGCCTGATCGTCGGAGCCATGATGTTCGTCGGCGGTCCGGCCACGGTAAGCGGCGATGTTGAACGGCCGCCCGCTGAACTCGAAAGCGAGAAGATCGTCGAAGTACTCGTTCTCGATGATCGCCTGCCCAACAACCGGAGCGGGCTGACCTATCTCTACCCCACCGAAATCTACATTCAGGTGCGGCGGAAGCATGAGCCGATCGTTCAGGACCAACTGAAGCAGTTTCAGAACGAGATTCGGGCGGAGATCTCTGCGATCTGGAAGACGGCGGAGCCGCGACACTTCCAGGAACCGATGCTGGAGAACCTGACCCGGAAAGTTCAGGCCCTCATGGATGGTCGTTTCGGGAGCGACTCTGACAGCGGCGAGCCGATTGTGGCCAAATGCGTCATTGTCGCGGGGACCGGTTTCCGCGTGGACGGCTGATTCGGGGTCCCATTGAAGGAATCTCGCCGCTCAAGCCGATCATTTCGGCTAAGGGACCGAGCGCGCGGAGCGCGCCGGCGCTTGTCTCGTAGGAAACGAGGTGCCATGGATGGCTGACGATCGACCCGATGACATCGTGAACGACCTGCCGCAGAATCCGCCCCCGAATGACGCGGACGGCTCTGATGAGCAACTTCTCGAAGAGGCGATCGACACCGCTCAGGGTGATGTTGATGAGATGCAGGAAGAGGTGGACACGGTGGGGGGACAGCGCTTCGACCTTCCGCGGTTCGACCGATCGGGCCTGAATCGTGATTCAAGCGGTATTGCGCTGCTGTCGGATGTCAACCTGCATGTGAAAGTCGAGCTTGGGCGAACACGAATGTTCGTCGAAGATGTCCTGCGCCTGAATGAAGGGGCGGTGGTTGAGCTTGATAAGCCCGCCGGTGACCCCGTGGACATCTACGTGAACAATCGGCACGTCGCCCGCGGAGAAGTGCTCGTCGTTAATGACAACTTCTGTGTTCGCATCAGCGAAATCATCGAGACGCCGGACACGGAAGAGTAAATCCACTGAGTATCGATTCACGCCGGAACAACCGTCGTGAACCCGTTGGCGGAGCCAGCGGCAACAACGCCAGGATGGCGACATGAAGAAGAAATCAGTTGGTCGCGCAATTCAGTTGATCGTCGCGGGTGTCCTGTTCAGCGGCGTTGCAGTCCCCGCACAGTCGCAGGATGATTCGCCAGCGCCGGAGCGTCCGGCATCGATCGGGCCGGGCACTCTGCTTTCAAACTCGACGATCGAACTGCGCCGACCGGCGTCGCCACCGGAATCAGAAGTCGAAGAGTCTCGCGCAGAGACACCGAACGAAATTTCGCCGGAAGCGGGAAGCGATTCGACCACTCCGGAATCCACGAGCCCGGATCCGTTGGAGCTTGACGATTCGACGGCCGCCAGCGCGGAGAAGAACATCCCGCTCGGGACTGACAGCGGACTCTTCGCGCTCGGTCAGGGCACGCGTCTTTCAGAAGATGAGTCAGCGGGGTCGTTCACCGCCGGGATCGGTGGCGAACTGATCCGCACGCTGGGGGGACTGGCGGTTGTGCTGGGATTGCTCTTCGGAATGTTCCTTCTGGTTCGCCGATTCGGCGGGCCAATGGCGGGTGCCAAACGACCTTCGGGTGTACTCGAGATCATGGCCCGGTATCCGCTCGGACGGCGACAGCACCTGGTGATCCTGAAGATGGGGCGGCGTGTCCTGCTCCTTCATCAGACCGGTAGTGAGATGCGCACCCTCAGCGATGTGCATGATCCGAATGAAGTTGCCGATCTCCTGTCGCGCATCGAAGCGGGTTCTCGGGATTCACGTTTCAGTGATGCATTGGAACGGGAATCCACTGCGTACCGCTCCATCAATCAGACGGGCGGCGCAGTGAAATCCGCACGGCGCGCTGGGCAGGAAGTCGAGATGGTTGACCTGACTCGCAACGGCAATCGTTGGCACCGAGTATTGCCCGGCTTCGGAGCGAGCGCGTGAACACTTTGCTGCGAATCATCCTGATGGCGGGGGCACTGCTCATCACCAGCGACGTGACTGCGCAGGATGTCGCGGATCAGTTCAACCCGATCGTCCTGCTCGAAGATGCTGCACAAACGATTCCGGGCAATGAGTCGGGCGGCCTCTCCGCGACGTTGAACGTTCTCCTGCTGTTGACGGTTCTCAGTCTTGCGCCGAGCGTACTGATCCTCTGCACGTGTTTCACGCGGATCGTCATTACGCTCGGCCTGCTCCGACAGGCGCTCGGTACGCAGGGGCTTCCGCCGAGCCAGGTCGTCATCGGGCTGAGTCTCTTCGTCACACTCGTGGTGATGGCGCCGACGATGGAGCGCATGTACAACGAAGGATTGCGTCCATACATGGATGGACAGCATGCCGATCAGGCCACCGCCTGGGAGCGGACCAAACAACCATTGCGTGATTTCATGTTCGCGCAGATCGAGGCCAGTGGGAACTGGTCGGGCGTGTACATGATGTTGAACTATCGCGGGGTGGATACTTCCGATCCCGCATCGCTGACACGTGAACATGTTGACATGCTCACACTGGTGCCCGCCTTCATTCTGAGCGAGTTGAAGGTGGCGTTTCTCGTCGGCTTTCGCGTGTACCTTCCATTTCTCGTCATCGACATGGTGATCGCCAGTCTGCTTATCTCGATGGGCATGCTGATGCTGCCGCCCGTCTTGATCTCACTGCCATTCAAGCTGCTCCTCTTTGTCCTGGTCGATGGGTGGCAACTGGTCGTCGGGTCATTGATGACAAGCGTTCAGCAACCAGCAGAGACGCTGGAGGTCATGCGGGCGGCCGGTTCGATGCTCGGCAGCGGCCCGTAGCGGTCAGAGGTGACGGGACTGTCTGCATGCAGGGTCGGTATTGCTCACGTGAGAAGGGATCAGTAGACCATGGCCATCGACGGACTTGACCTGGTACGAGAGGCGCTCTTTGAGATGCTCATCATCTCCCTCCCGATTCTCGCGGCGGGCCTGCTGGTGGGTCTGATCATCTCACTCTTTCAGGCGGTGACTCAGATTCAGGAGCAGACGCTCACGTTCGTTCCCAAGATCATTGTGATGATCATTGTTGCGGTGGCGCTCATCGGCTGGATTGGTCAGCGCATGCTGGAGTTTGCAGCCACGATGTTCGCAGGGCTCTGACTCGCCGAATCCAGCGCAAGGACGCCGCATGCTCGACGGTTGGCGCGACATTCTGCAGCATGTTCCCGGAGCGCTCCTTGTGATCTTCCGGCTGGGTGGGCTGATGATCTTCGGCCCGGTGTTCGCATCCAGCGTGATTCCGATTCGCGTCCGTGTGTCGTTGGCATTTCTGCTGGGGCTTGCCTTCTACCCGCTCCTCTCCAGCGCGCACCCGGAATGGCTCGCGCTGCCGCTGGACCTGTGGAGCTTGCTTCCGCTGGTCCTGATGGAAATCACACTCGGCGCGGTCGTGGGCTTTCTTGCGACACTGCCTTTGATGGCTGCCCAGACGGGCGGACTCATCATGGGGCAGCAGATGGGGCTTGGGTTTGCTCAGATTTACAACCCCGCGATTGAGGATGAAGGCGATCTGGTCGGGCAGATTCTGTTCTTCATGATTCTCATCGGTTTCATCGCCATCGGCGGTCTGGAAGCGATGGCCATGGCTGTCCTGCACAGCTTTGACCACATCCCTCTGGGCGGATTCTCGCCGGACGCCCAACTCATTGGATTGCTTACCGGCATTCTGGGCGCGGCCTTCGAGACGGCTCTGCGCATTGCAGCCCCGCTGCTCGCGCTGATCTTCCTTGAGACGATTGCACTGGGCTTCGTCTCCAAAAGCGTTCCGCAATTGAACATTCTCAGTCTCGGTTTTCCGCTGCGAATCCTGGCGGGGATGTTCATCATCGGCGCGGGGCTCGCCATCATCGACGAAGTCCTCATTGAAGAAGTCGATGCGGCACTGCGCGCGATGTTCATGTGGATTGAGATGAGGGGCGCGTAAGCAACATGCCGGAAGACATGGGCGAAAAGACCGAAGACGCGACTCCAAAGCGACTGCACGATGCGCGCGAAGAAGGGAATGTCGCCAAGAGCATGGATGCCGCCAGCGCCCTGCTGCTCATCGGTGTCACGCTGACCCTGTGGTTCGCGCTGCTGCCGACTCTGGGCGGAATGAAGGTCATGATGGAGCACCTTCTCGGCGGCGATGGTCCCGCCTCGCTCATCTCCGTCGAACAATCGGGCGGCCTGCTTCGAGAGTCGCTGGAATGGTTCGTGCGCCTTGGGGCTCCGATTCTGCTCGTCGCGTGGATCATCGCGTACATCTCGCACTTCTGGCAGATTGGGTGGCTGTTCAGTACCAAACAGGTGCAGCCGAAACTGAGCAAGCTCAATCCGATCAAAGGGTTCCAACGGATCTTCGGCCTGAATGCGATCGTGAAGTCAGGGATCGACAGCTTCAAGGTTGCGTTGGTCGTACTCGTGGCGGTCATCAGCATCTGGCTGGATGCTGAGGAGATCATCGCGCTTCCTCAGCTCGACCTCATGCCGGCGCTCGGGCGGATCGGGTGGATGTTGTTCATGCTGGCGCTCCGTGTCCTGGCGGTACTTTTGCTGCTTGGGATCATCGACCTGGCGTATCAGCGCTGGAAGCACCGGCGTGATCTACGAATGAGTAAGACCGAAGTGAAACAGGAGATGAAGGAAACCGAGGGTGACCCGGAAGTCCGCAAGCGACGGATGCGAATGCAGCAACAGCTCTCGATGCAGCGGATCGGAGCGGCAGTCCCCAAGGCGGATGTCATCATTACGAACCCCGAACATATCTCGATTGCGATTGCCTACGACGAACACGCGGATCAGGCGCCGAAGGTCATCGCGAAGGGGCAGGATCACCTTGCTTTTCGCATTCGGCAGATTGCACTGCAACATGGCATCCCGATTGTTGAGCGCAAGCCCCTCGCTCGCGCCTTATACAAGCAGGTAGATGTGGGTCAGGAGATTCCGCCCGACTTCTACCAGGCAGTGGCCGAGATTCTGGCGTATGTCTTCCGACTCAGCGGAAAGAGGGCCGGATAAGTCCATCATGCCGATGAATGAATCGCTGGGAGCGTTTGGATGACGCCCCGAGAGACCGAGCCGGTCGAAGCGACCGGTTGTGTGAGGCAGGAGGCCTGATCGTGCGAGTCAGCAAGAGGGATTTGGCGCGTGACTGAACGTTCATCGCCATTCCCGCTCCCACTCTTTGAACGACTGGCCCGGCATCGTCACCTGTTCGTGCCGTTGGCGTTCCTGATGATGATGGTGGTGCTGCTGGTGCCGCTGCCGCCATCGATGATGGACATCTTCATCTGCGCGAACATCGGCCTGGCGTCGGTCATTCTGATGACGACGATCTACATGGGGAAGCCGCTTGAGTTCAGCGTGTTTCCGGCCCTGTTGTTGGGGACAACGCTCTTTCGACTGGTACTCAACGTCGCCTCCACACGGCTGATTCTCTCTGCGGATGCAGCATCTCCCGACCAGGCCAGCCAGATCGCTGGTCATGTCATTGAGGCATTCGGCCAGTTTGTGGCAGGATCATCACCGGCGGTCGGGGTCATCATCTTCGTCATTCTCATCATCGTGCAGTTCGTCGTGATTACCAAGGGCGCGACGCGCATGTCCGAAGTTGCCGCGCGATTCACGCTTGATGCGATGCCCGGAAAGCAGATGGCCATTGATGCCGATCTTTCCGCAGGTCTGATCAACGAAGAGCAGGCGCGCGAACGCCGCACACAGATCACCAGTGAGGCAGACTTCTACGGGGCAATGGATGGTGCCAGCAAGTTCGTTCGAGGTGATGCAATCGCCGGCATCATCATCACCTTCATCAACATTCTCGGCGGCATTGGCATCGGCATGTTCGACAAGGGCTGGTCAATGGCTGACTCCGCCCGCGTCTTCACCTTGTTGACGATCGGTGACGGGCTGGTCAGCCAGATTCCTTCGTTCATCATTGCGATTGCGGCTGGTCTGATCGTTGCTCGTTCCGGAAACAAGCAAACGCTTGGCGAAGAGATTCCCGATCAGCTCTCATCGCAACCAGTGGCGCTCTATCTCATCTCGGGGTTTCTGCTCCTGCTGGCGATGACGCCCCTTCCATCCCTGCCGCTGCTGCTTGGTGCGGTGCTGATGGCCGCCCTTGCGTGGGGTTTGCGGTTTACCGGCAAGCAGGCCAGGGTGATGAAAGAAGCCGAAGCCCGCGCTGAAGCATCCGGAGCCAGTGCAGAACCGCCGCCCGTTGAGGAGCTTCTGCATGTGGATGTCATGGAGATTGAAATCGGTTACGGCCTGGTGCAGGTGGTTGATGCCAGTCGAGGTGGCGACCTGCTGGATCGCATTGCCATGATTCGGCGTCAGCTCGCGGCAGAGATCGGAGTGGTGGTTCCACCGATTCGCATCCGGGACAACATGCAACTCGATCCGCATGAATACCGCGTGAAGATTCGGGGTGCATCCGTCGGCCGCGGCCAGGTCTATCCAGATCTTCTCATGGCGATGGATTCAGGGATGGCAAGTGGACGACTCGAAGGCATACGAGGACTGGAGCCAGCGTTCGGCCTGGAGGCGACCTGGATTGAGCCGGAGATGAAGCACCGCGCAGAGTCGATGAACTACACCGTGGTCGATGCCACGAGCGTCATGGCCACCCACTTGACCGAATTGATCAAGGATCACGCAGCCGAGTTGCTCACACGTGAAGAAGTGAATCACTTGCTGGATGAGCTTCGCAAGAAGTCGCCCAAGCTGGTTGAAGAGGCGATTCCCTCGGCGATCAAGCCAGGCGACCTGCAGAAGGTGCTGCAGAACCTGCTGAACGAGCGGGTTCCGGTGCGTGATCTCGAGACCATCGTGGAGACGCTTGCGGACTGGGCGACACACACGAAGGACACCGATGTGCTGACGGAGTACGTGCGCAATGCCTTGCGTCGCACCATTTCATTGCAGCATGCGGAGACAGATGAGAACGGCCATAGCAGACTCTGGTGTGTGACCACGGATCCTTCGGTTGAAGATGTCATCTCCGGTTACGTCGATCGCGGCCCGGGCGGCACAACCATGTCGATGCCGCCGGATGTGGCGAACCGCATCGCGCGGGCAATCACGTCAGCGGCGGACCCGCTCGTACGTGATGGGCGGCCGATCGTCGTCCTTGCGTCGCCGAGTGTTCGTGCGCAGGTGAGACAGGTCTGTGAAGGCCGCGTGCCGGGCGTCATCGTCCTCGGCTACAACGAGATCGTTCGTGAACTCGACATTGAGTCGGTGGGTCTGGTACAGTTGGAACCGCAGCGGGCGCGTCACGCGGGCGTCGGGGCCGCGTAATCCGCACTTCTGCATGAGCGCAGATGCGCTGTCATGAAGCCATGGAGGGCTCAATCGGTGAAGTTGAAGACATACCGTGCATATACAATGGCAGAAGCGCTCGCAGCCGTGAAGCGAGATCTGGGAGCAGATGCCGTTATTGTCCAGACTCGCACGATGAAACAGGGGGGGCTGCTCGGCATCGGTCGAAAGACGATTGTTGAAGTGACCGCAACGCCTGCCGAGCGAAACGCTCGCGGAGCATCCAAGACAGCGCCCCGTCGTGCCATTCCTTCCTCGGAGGCAGCGCGGAAAGCATACTCTGCAGCGGCTTCTACTCCGTCAAAAAGCCAACCATCGACCGACGCGCAGCAGAGAGTCGATGCCCTCGCGGAGATGCTTCGAAAGAGTCTTGATGAG
>CBFGRU010000077.1:0-11984 GCA_965651255.1 uncultured Phycisphaerales bacterium | reverse complement strand
CGTCGCCTGCAGTGGCACAAAGAAATACTCATACATCCACCAGAACGGGCTGCCCATCTGGTTGTAGGCGCCGCTCCAGGAGTAGTCGGGATACAACTCGTTCGGATGAACCCCGATCTTGAAGAGACCGGTGATGAGCATCGCGAAGAAGGAAACGAGTGTGACCACGGCGTAGCCCCAGCCGGGCTTCCGGTCGGAAACTTTCTTGAGCTGAACCCGAACAAGGTTGCCACCGCCGAGGATGAACGCGATCGCTGCCAGAATGTTGAACCACATCCCCACATCCTCACCCCACGACTGTGTAGGGGGAATGAAGTACGATGCGATCATCACAAATCCGGCGATGGAGGCAATGAGTAGTGGAACTGTGCGCTTCATGGATCGACGTTCCTCAGTTGAGCATCGTGCCGGTCATGTATTGAACGATGTCTTTGGCCAGTTGACTGTCCGTCATGGAACCGAGCGTGGCCAGAAGCACGCCTGCGATGAGAAGTACGGCCACGACCACCTTGCCGATGTCCTGTCCCTTCAACGACCCCAACTCTTCGGGCGACCCGGAGAGATATGCGCTGGCGGCGAAGAACTCCTCACCGATCAACGTGTAGTCACATGCCGCGACAAAGAATGGCAACTGCGCGGGCATCGCCGTCCCTGCCAGCTGAATCGCGCCGATCGAGTTCCCTGTTTCCGCGAGGATCAGACTCTCGGCATAGAAAACGCCCATGTAGAAACATGCCGCCGGCTTTTCGCGAACCATCATGCCCTGCAGGTACGCGACGTAGCCGAACTGCTCATCGGTCACGTAGTAAATCAGATCCTGGTTGTAGGCATCAGGTCGACCGGCGGAGAGGTAGGCGGCCTGCACGGTCTCGCGCGCGGTCGTCATGACGAGCGAGCGGGCAGTCGGTATCTCAACCTTGGCGTCGTACTCGGCTGCAGTCTTTGCCACTCGCGCGAGAACGGTCATCGAGGCGATCGTTTGAATCTCATTGATGTCCTGAATGCCGGGAACATAGAGACAGGGACGGCCCATTTCCGTAGCTCGACCGACTGCTTCATCCACCGCCTCGAGGCCCGCAATCTTACGAACCTTAATCTCTCGACCAGTTCGTGCGTACAGAATCCAGAAGATGACTCCGCCACAGAAGATGAGTGTGAGCAGCGCCAGCCAACCCCGCTGAAAGTCAAAGACATTCGCGTCGATCCACTCCAAGGTCGTCAGTGGCTCAACCGGGTCGCCTCCCGCTGGCTCATCCTGCGCCGTTGCAACGGCAGGCATGATGGTCAACGCGCCAATCACGAACGCCATCACGCCGTCGCGCAGGCGACTCAGCCCGTACCAAGCTGACATGCGGCTATCTGGGGTTTGCATCCAGCACCTACCCTTCAATGAGTTCCACATTTGCACGCGGCACAATGACACTCTCGCCGGAATCGAACCTGACCTCAAGAACGCGCGCCTTTGAACCAGAACCAAGTACCGCGGGTTCAGACGGAAGCGCCGACACGCGTCCGATCAAACCAAAGTACGGATCGCGAATGACCCGCAACAGGCGCCCAATCTCAAGAACGCCCGCCTCAAAGTCTTCACCGCTCTCTTCGACACGGTCTTCCGGCCCGATCGGTATCAAGACCTCGGGCCGCATCACTCCCGCTCGAATCTGCGTCGCACCGTTCACAGAAGCTTCCGCACCCTCTCGTGCAACCAAAAGTCGATGGGTACGATCGGCCATGGCAATCTCACCGAATCCCTCGGTGACGATGAGGGTGATTCCCTTGTCTTCACTGCCGGTAATCGCCACCCCCAGGTCATAGCCGAGAAACTCTTTCAGGTCCTGATCATCAATACCGCCCGAGATAACCGCCCTGGCCCCGACCGATGCGGCCTTCTTGATAGCAGTATCAGTCATGCGTGCCCCACCGACAACAATCGCCCCCTTCATCTCGGCGGTGATCAGGTCTTCAGTCAATTCCTGGCCCGGGCTTGGGCATGCGACTTTGATCGGGCCGTGGGTCTCCCCGCCGATACCAAAGATCCCTTGAACAAAGGTCACTTCCGCTTCGACGATACATCCCTCGCCCGCGAGCACTTCCACAACGGTTCCCGAAAGGTATGCGCGAACCTGAACCGGAATCTGTTCCCCGCGAACGATCACTTGCCCAGTGATGTCCGAGACCGTCTCGATCGTTCCCTCGACCGTTGACTTGTACTCGTTCTTGAAAAAGCCGAACATCCCTTTCGTTCGGGCGAGCGCCTCTCCGACCTTGATGCGTTCACCATTCCTCTTCAGCATGCATTCCTTGACATCACCTGGAGGAAGCGAAAGTAGATTCGCGAGGTTGATCGGCGTGATATCTCCGGGCATAAACGTCTGCGCCACGACATCGTCTGCACTGACTTTCTGCCCAACCTTCACCATCACATCGCCGGTGATCGGCAACTGCCGACGAACTCGGTGCGTCGTGCGGGCGGATACTTTTAGTCCTGGGGTATATGCGTGTGCCATGGTTCTTCAGAGATCAACGTGACGTGCCAGGCGGTAGAAACACGGAACTTGGTCCTTACTCGTACATCTGCAGCGCACTCACCCACTGCGCAATCGTCTTCTGGCCTTCTCTGCGGTCTTCCGGCAGTCGCAGCGGGCGGCCACGTGCATCGAGTATCAGGCCAACCGTTCCTCCAGTGACTTCCCGTTTCATCTCCTTTCCCGCACCTGCACCAAAGTCAAAGCCCTTGGCAGGTTGAATGGCGACCATTGCCTTCTCGCCTTGGCCGAGTTTCAAGAGTTTCAGGTCACCGACATTCATCGTGCCCGTCTCGTTGAGCGACTTGCCGGTCACCTGGTACTCAAAACATGGCTTGCCGAGCTTCCCTTCACCCTTTGCTGCAACGCAGGTGCCGAGATAAATCAGGCAATCCTTCTCGAACACTTCCAACGAAGCCCGGTCGTGCACTTCGGCAAGGACGCCGAGATGCGGCATCATGAAAATTGAATCTTTCGCCAGTCGAGTGAATCCCTCCGGTTCAAATGCGTCAATCAGCATCATGGCCGTCTGGTGCATGCGTGGAGCGTGGCTCAACACACCGCCCGACGCAACAAGAAGATCCAGCGCCATGTTGTCGACGATCGTTGCCCCCGACGCCTTCTGCGAGAATGTGTCGCCGACTGTGCGTTGCTGCTGAACACCCTTCAGCGTTGTCGCAAACTCCTTGTGCTGAATGTAAGCCAGCCGCAACGCCTCGCGGGCGACGGCCTGCTCGAACACCAGCGCTTCCAGCGACTGCGGAATGGTTGTCGGGCGAATCATCTTGTTCTTCACACGATTCCGCAATTCACGCTCATCCATATCAAAGTGCACCCAGCGGAGGATGTTGTCCATCCCCGCTTCAGCACACACATTTGAGATGGAGTAGCTCATCCCGAGGTTAGCACTGACGGTGCGGTTGAACGTCTCACTGAATACGCTGAATACGTCTGTGGTCGCTCCACCGATATCAACACCCACCACGTTGATGCCCTGCAACCTCGCGATGGTTTGCAGAATGTTGCCGACCGCACCCGGAGTCGGCATGATCGGGGCGTGCGTCCAGGACATGAGTTTGTCATATCCCGGCGCGTGCGCCATGACATGCTCAAGAAAGAGATCATGAATCGCATCACGTGCAGGCCCGAGATTCTCGCGCTCAAGCACCGGCCTGAGATTGTCTACCACCGAAAGATCGACGCTTTCATCAAAAGTCTTTTCAATGGCGGCTCGCGCATCCTTGTTGCCAGCATAAATCACTGGCATGCGATACTCACCGCCGAACCTGGGCTGGGGCTTGGCCGGAGCGATGAGTTCGGCGATCTGTACGACCTGCGTTGTGTTCCCGCCATCGGTACCGCCCGAAACGAGGATCATGTCAGGTCGCAACTCGCGAATGCGCTGAATCTGGTCATGCGGTCGCCGCTTGTCATTCGCGGCAATGACATCCATCACGATCGCACCCGCTCCCAGCGCAGCGCGCTTTGCGCTTTCAGCCGTCATCTGGCGTACAACGCCCGCAACGAGCATCTGCAATCCGCCTCCAGCGGATGACGTTGAGATGTAGATGTCGCATCCCACATCACCCTTCGCCGGATGAATAATGCGACCATTCTCATCGACCAGCCGACGACCGGAGAGTTCAGCAATCTCGGTAACTGCATTGGTGACGCCGATCGTGACATCGGCAAACGGCTCTTCAACCGTCGTAGGCGCCTCACCGCGATGCGTCTGGCGATAATGGCCATCCACATACTGGATAAGAATGGCCTTCGTCGTCGTCGAGCCACAGTCAGTCGCGAGAATGACCTTGATGTCTTCGGGGTTCAGCTTCTGATGCATGAGTCAGCGTCGCGGGAGGTATGTAGCAATGCGTAATTCTGTTTCGTGTTGTGACGGCAGTTACGGTGTTAAGTCGGATGATTTGCGATCGGATGGCGCCTCACTCTGACGTTGAGCAAGTTTCTCGCGGCGCTCGAACTCTGCTTCCAGTTCTTCGATTCGACGGCAGAGATAGTCGATGCTGCCACGTCGTTCGAGGAAGGCCGCGAACGCGCAGTACTGTTCGTACGTTTGTTGCTGCACGATGGACCAGACACCGGGACCGAAAAAGTGCATCGCCTGTGCCGCAACGAAGTTCAGAGGTCGAGACATTTCAAGACCGATCAGGCCCGGCGTGCTCAATCCACGCTTGGCAACCTGATGACAGAACCAATCAACGGCCGGCCGCTCCTTTTCCGTCGGTTCTACGGGCTCGCCGGATTCGACGGCGAATGCATGCTTGAATCGCTCAATCAGCCGGCCCACGATTGCGACTCCCCTTCGCTGTTACCTTGCTCAGATGGCCCACTCTTCAATTGATCACTGTGAGCTGGAACACGCAGGTCATTGACCGAGATGTTTGCTGGAATCCTTCCACGGATTCGCTGGATCGCATCGTCACGTGACTCTGGCGGAAAGATCAGAGCGATGCTCTGAAAACCATCAATCACGGAAGGCCGAGCTCGACGCGAAAGCACTCCGCCTCGACCATCAAACGCAAAACGCCGCACGTCGCTCCAGCGCAGCCGCATCGTTCGCAACGGGTAATCTGCGATGATCCCTGAGTCATCAAGGACGAACCGGCTCGGAAAGTAGAATCGGCTGACCGTCGCCAGGACGAAGCCCATGGCTGCGAAGCCCCAGAAAATGCTGATTGTCGGGCTCAGCCCATCAAGGTGGCAGATTGCCACGACAAGCACACCGACTGCAACAATGACCACCATTCCCGCGGTCGCCGCGGTCAGTCGATCGCGCGCGGGGTGCGCACGCCAGACGAACTGGTCTTTGTTCTTCTCGTCCAATCTCGCCGCTCTGTAGTGTTACCAGGCCGCGCATGCCCACCACGCGAATCGGCCACGAAGGGTCCATGCAAGAGTCCCACAGCGTACCGGAAAATGGCCGGGGTGGCTAGGGACATGCCCCCGAGACTGTCAGTTCAACATCTGTTCGGATTCCCGACCGGAGTCTCGTTCAGGAGACCGATCGATCGCGCCGCTTCTCAGTAAAACGACGCACTGCACGTTCCAACTTCCCCGCGGCATCGCTCACCACCTCGTAGAGATCACGCCCGGTGGCGTGGACGACGATTGGGTCGCCGCCACGAGGTCTTGCCTCCATTGTCACGCGCTTGGCAAGTTCGCCCTTCCGATCTCGACCATCATCATCGTGCAGATGGACCTCAACGCGGGTTACTTCCTCAAGCAGAGTCTTCAACGAGTGTTGAACACGATCGCTGATGTGAGACTCGATCGCACTGGTTGTCGTCACGCTGCCCGGATTGATCTGAATCTGCATCTCAACACTCCTCCAGCGGCGCCCGCCGGAACAACAAGTAACGTGTGAACCAATCAACCGACTGATTCTATGGGAGCGTGCTACTGGTCACCAGAGTCACCGAAGAGAATTGACTTCACCACGACCAGTCATGATCACCGAAAACCCTAGGCCTTGACGATTGCCGCTTTCGGTGCTTCAACCCGTGCCATCGCATTGCGGGTATCCACTATGAGCGATGCATGTTCACCGACCATCGCGTAATCAACCTTGGCGTGATCCGTGACGATCAGAACGCAGTCGTAACTGCTGATTCGCTCGGGCGTCAGGTCCACGGACTTGAGGTCAATCGTGTACCGCCGCATATGCGGAAACACCGGACAGTGCGGGTCGTGATAATCGACCTTCGCCCCATGTTCGTAAAGGAGCTCAATAACTTCGGCTGCCGGACTCTCGCGCATGTCGTCTATGTTCGGCTTGTATGCAATCCCAAGAACCAGAATGCTCGCGTTCCGAAGCGCCCTCTCACGATCGTTGAGCGCTTCAAACACCCGGTTCACGACGTAGCGCGGCATCGCCCGATTGATCTCCCCCGCGAGTTCAATGAACCGCGTGGTCTGGCCAACCTCCTTGGCCTTCCACGTGAGGTAGAACGGATCGATCGGAATGCAATGCCCACCGAGACCGGGACCGGGATAGAACGCTTGAAACCCAAAGGGCTTCGTACTGGCAGCATCGATCACCTCCCAGATGTCGATGTTCATCGGCGTCAGCACGGTCTTGAGTTCATTCACCATCGCAATATTCACAGCACGATAGATGTTCTCAAGCAGTTTGGCCGCTTCAGCGATCTCTGCGCTGCGAACGCGATGAATCTTCTTGATGATCCGCGTGTACAGCTCCATCGCCAAATCGCCGGAGATGTCATCGCATCCTCCGACAAGCTTGGGAATGGTGCTGGTCGTGAATCCTTCGCGCCCCGGATCTTCTCGTTCAGGGCTGTAGGCCAGAAAGAAATCCGTGCCGGAACGAAGACCGGTCGCCTCCAAAATCGGCCCCATCTCATCGCGTGTGGTTCCCGGGTACGTCGTTGATTCAAGCACAATCAACTGACCCTTGCGCAATGATTTTGCAACCAGCCGAGTCGAATCGAGCACGAACGTCAGATCTGGCTCGTGATGGTGCCCAAGCGGCGTCGGAACGCACAACAGAATCGCATCCGCATCGCCCAGACTCTCGCCGTCAGCCGTCGCAACAAATCGATCGCTTGCAGCCAGTGCGGCAACCAGATCATCTCCAAGGTGCTTCAGGTAACTCTCACCTGCCTTGAGCTTGTCAATTTTGCGCTGATCAACATCGAAGCCGAGCACGCGGTAACCGGCATCATGAAGCGCCCGAACCAGCGGCAGACCGACATACCCAAGTCCAACCACCCCGATTGTGGCCGTCTTTTGGATGAGCTTCTGTCGAAGCTGCTCAGCCACCGGGTTGCTGGATGTGGATGCAGGAGCAGAAGCAATCGTCATCGATGTTTCCAATCACCTTCTTAGCGCCGAAGGGAGCAATTGCACGGATGCCGGTACCGTGCATCACGATGGCTGCAGGAGTTTCTCCGGATTCTCCAGAAGCTGCACAACCGTATTGAGGAATCGCGCGCCTTCCGCACCATCGACCACTCGATGGTCACAAGAGAGCGAAAGAGGCAGCACCTTGCCGAGGGCGAACATGCCATCTCGTGCGACCACTCGTTCCTTCGCACGACCGGCCGCGAGGATCGCCACTTCCGGGTAGTTGATAATCGGCGTGGCAAACATTCCGCCGTAACTTCCAACATTTGAGATTGTGAACGTACCGCCCATCAGCTCGGTCCGCTCAATCGTTCGGTTGTAGCAGCGTTGGGCCAGGTCCGTCACTCGCTTTGACATTTCCAGAATACTCATCCGGTCCGCGCCGGGAAGGACCGGCACCATCAGGCCGTGATCGGTATCCACTGCACACCCGAGATTCACCGTGTTCTTCAGCAGAATCTCTTCCTTCTCATCATCAACGTTTGCATTCAGCGCCGGATGCTTCTGCAGCCCGCGACAGATAGCGGTCATGATGAACGGCAGCAGCGTGATCTTTTCACCGGTTGCGAAGATCAACTCGCGTCGCTTTTTCTCCAGAGCGGTAACATCCGCTTCATCCACAACGGTGAAGTGCACCGTCGTCGATACCGAGTGACGCAACGCCTGGGCAATCTTGCGGCGTACACCGCGGAACGGGATACGTTGACTCACTCCATCGCCTGAGACTGTGACCGCTGGCCGCGTTGGCTCCTGAGTTCGCGCCGATGTGGACTCTCGACCAAGTGAGCGAGCCGCGCCACTTTCTCGAACTTCAGCAAACTGATGAACATCGCTGGCGGTGACTCGACCCCCACGACCAGTTGCCGGCACACGGTTGATATCTACACCCAACTCGCGTGCAATGCGACGAACTGCCGGCGTTGCCAGCGCGCGAGCATTCCGGCCATTGGATGATTCATGTTCAGGCCGTCGCGCAAATCGCGAGGAAATCTCCAGCGAACCGCCAACAGTCCCGACGACGGTACCTGCATCTTCGCGTTCTTCTTCCGCCGGCTTGGCGGCGGATGATGTCGCGACTGAGTGCGATCGCGCAGCGCTCTTCGGCGCGGCTTTATCCGCAGCAGACGCACCTCCACCAATGTCATAGGTGACGAGTATTGAACCCACATTGATGATGTCGCCCGGTGCGCCTTTGAGTTCCTTGATCACGCCGGTCCATGGACTCGGAACCTCAACCCGCGCCTTGTCTGTCTCCATCTCCGCGAGCGTCTGATGTTCATCGACCTTCTGACCGACCTTGACCTTCCACTCGATGAGCTCTGCTTCGTGCACCCCTTCGCCAAGGTCTGGCAGGATGAAGTGCGACCTGTCCGCTGGTTGTTTCGTAGCCATGAGTTTCCACCTGGATTCTGTGCGTCTTGGCGCGCGCGGCGCGAATCGATCAATACGCCGCGACTTCCTCGATCGCCTTGCCGATCCGTTCCGCTTCGGGAAGATACTCAAGCTCAAGCTTGTAGTACGGCATGATCGTATCAAAACCGGTCACACGCTGAGGGGGCGCTTCCAGATAGAGGAAGCAACGTTCCATGATTCGCGATGCGACCTCCGCACCAAGACCCGCTGTCTTTGGCGCCTCGTGGACAATGATGACCCGGCCCGTCTTCTTGACACTCTCAACGATCGTTTCCACATCGAGCGGCGAGATCGTGCGCAGATCGATCAGTTCAATTGAGCGTTCAGATTGCTCGATCGCCTTCATACACTGCACCACCGTCGCACCCCACGTCACCATCGTGATCTCTTCACCCTCACAGACTACTCGCGCCTTCCCGATCGGAATCGTGTATTCATCTTCCGGAACTTCTTCACGGAATGCTCGGTAGATTCGCTTGGGTTCGAAGAAGATCACCGGGTCAGGATCGCGGATCGCACTGATCAACAGGCCCTTTGCATCGTACGGCGAAGCGGGCATCACAACCTTGATACCGGGCGTGTGCGCGTAGATCGCTTCCGGTGAATCGCTGTGCAGTTCCGGCGCATGAATGCCGCCACCAACGGGCACTCGAACAACCATCGGCACGGTGTACGCACCACGGGTGCGCGTCCGCATGCGGGCGGCGTGCGATGTGAGCTGGTCGTAGGCAGGGCCGAGAAACCCCTCAAACTGAATCTCCGGAATCGGGCGCAACCCCGCCATCGCCAGGCCGATTGAGGTCCCGATGATGCCGGATTCAGCCAGCGGCGTGTCCACTACCCGATGCCCGCCGAAGCGCTTGTGCAATCCTTCGGTCACGCGAAAGACACCACCGTTGGGACCTACGTCTTCGCCGAGGATCAGAATGCGATCATCCTTTTCCATTTCCTGGATCAGGGCGAGGTTGATAGCTTGAACAAGTGTGAGGTTGGCCATGGTTCTGGATTCTGCTCTCTCTTCAGGGGATCGGTGGACAGTCCTCGCTCTTCAAGAATGCTCAGGCGTTCACTTCATTTCGAGCCCGAACTTCATCCAACTCGCTCGGATCCTGACCGAGACTGCTGGTGCGCATCGTATCTCGCTGAAGCTTGAGGTCATCATCAATTGACGCATACATCTGATTGAAGAAGTCTGATGAAACAGGCGCTGCAATCCCTTCGGCTCGTGCAACGGCCTCGGAAACAATCTCCTTCGCCCTTGCTTCACCGGCGGCCTGCTTCTTCTCGTCCCAGAGTTTCTTCTCGGTCAGGTACCGGCGGATCCGCAGGAGCGGGTCTCGCCCCTTCCACTGCTCGACTTCCTTCTCATCCCGATAGCGGCGAGCATCATCAGCGGTGGTGTGGTCACCCAGCCGATAGGTGATTGCCTCGATGAACGTCGGCCGGTTGTTCTTTCGCGCCCGTTCAGCCGCTGCCTTCACTGCATAGACAACCGCAAAGATGTCGTTGCCATCGACCTGAATGCAATCCATCCCGTACGCCAGACCACGTTGCGCAACGGTCGGGGCGGAACACTGAATTCGCGAGGGGACCGAAATCGCCCAACCATTGTTCTGACAGAAGAAAATGACCGGAATGTCAAGGTTGGCCGCGAAGTTCGCCGCCTCGTGGAAGTCACCCTCCGAAGTCGCCCCATCGCCGAAGAAGGTGCAGGCCGCCGACTTCTCACCGCGGTACTTGGCCGCCCACGCCAGTCCGGTCGCGTGCAACATCTGGGTACCGATCGGAATCGCGAGCGGTGTAATGTGCAACCCTTCTGGAATCTGGTTTCCTCGCTCATCACCCATCCAGTGAAGCAGCACGTACTCCATCGGCAAGCCGCGCCAGAACAGGCCTGCATTTTCCCGGTAGCAGGGGACGAGCCAGTCTGACTTGTTCAGGACATACGCGGCACCAAGCGAGGTCGCCTCCTGCCCGCGATTCTCCGGGTACGTTCCCATTCGACCCGACCGCTGCAGCTTGAACGCGACCTCGTCGAGCTGCCGACAGGCGAGCATGTGCTCGTAGAGCGCAATCAGATCCTTGTCGGAAATGAGGCCCTTGCCGAGCTTGGCATCAAACTTGCCGTGCTCATCAAGAATTGAGACGTGACTGATCTCGGTCTTGAACACTGACTTAACCGGCATGAACCTTCTCCTGCTTGTTGCGAGCCCCATCGGCAATTCGACGCTTCGCCAGCGCGATCGCAGCCGCGTGCGTCGAGGGCAGACTTTCGCCTTCCGCCAGCACCTGCGCGGTGGTTGATTCAATCTCTTCGTTCTTTCGTCGGAGTTGCTCCATCGTCATGCCGAGGTACAGGCCGGCGAGATGAATAAGTCCGCCCGCATTGGCGACAAAGTCGGGCGAGTACAGCACTCCCCGGTTCTTCAGCAGAACCGCATCTTCATCCGGGTCATCCAGCACGTTGTTCGCCCCGCCGCACAGGACGCGGCACCGAAGTTCCCGCACGGTGTTGGCGTTGATCACACCACCCAGTGCACACGGCGCCAGAATGTCGCACTCCGTGGTCAGGATCGCTTCCGGCCCAACTGGCTCGAGGCCGTACTCATCCACGCACCGCTGAACACGATCGGCATTGATGTCGGATCCGATCACGCGACCCCCGAGCGACGTCAGGATGCGAACCATATTTGTCCCCACCGACCCGAGCCCCTGAATGGCGATGGTCACCCCTTCAAATGATGTATTGCCGTTGACAGCATTCAAACACGCCTTCATCGAGTTCACGACACCTTGCGCCGTGTATGGCGAAGGATCGCCACCCGAAGAGACCGTTTCTCCGCCCATGACGTGCTTGGTCTCAAGGGCCATCCAGTCCACGAACTGGGTATCGACACCGACATCCTCGGCGGCGATGTATTCACCGGCGAACGTATCGACGAAGCGGCCCATCGCGCGCCCCTCGGCCTCAGTGGCCTGGTGGCCGCGCTTCGGCAGATAGATCACCGACTTGGCGCCGCCCATTGGCAACCCCGCGCACGCCGCCTTGTACGTCATTCCCTGCGAAAGTCGCAGCACATCGTAAATCGCATCGGCTTCGGTCGCGTAGTGCCACCGTCGCGTGCCACCGAGCGCGTTCCCGAGCGCTGTGGAATGAATGGC
>CBFGRU010000076.1:0-12121 GCA_965651255.1 uncultured Phycisphaerales bacterium | reverse complement strand
TGTTCGCCGGCCCGATCGACCGCCACCGCAATGCGTTGATCCACGACTCCGGCGCTGCGATCTTCTCCGGCAACGGAACCTCGCGCGATTGCGGTTGTCCCCCGGCTCCCCCCGGTCCCCCCGGTCCCCCCGGTCCGCGCTGCGCATGCGCTGCCGCCGGCACGAGGCCGACGATCGCCAGTGCTGCCACGAGCCCTACCCACTTTCGACCGCCACGCATCCGAAGACCCGCCATCTCACTTCCCTCTCGTTTGATTGCTCCCAGCATCCCAGGCCGACTGCGCCCGATGCCCAACCACCACGACCACGTGATCCTTCATACACGAAGCCGCACCGATCGTTGATGCGGATGTTCAGGATTTTCGCGATTCGGGATCGGAAACAACTCCGGATCGACGCGGTCCCGTCCGAAAAATTGCCTGGATTGACAGGGGGAAGGCATCGAGGCAACTTGCGATCGCAGCCGCGGAAGGGAATCTGCGGAGGGCTCGTGCACCGATCTTCATTGGATTCAATGGCGCCTTGAGAGAAGACGAACGCTTTCGTTCAACTCGCCGTGTGCTGATTCCGGGGGCGGCGCTTGAGCCGCTTCATCTGTTTTCGGAACCAGGCGCGCGGCCAGTGTTGCAAGGTGACGGTTATCGCGAACAACAATGCGAGTTGAGCGGTCGCGAGCAAACCGCTGAGCCACCACGGATGCGGGAGCAAACCGGTCGCGCCCGCCCACGCACCGATCACAAATGAGAACAGCATGCCGCCGCTCAGCCAACGCAGGATGTGGCGGTACGTTCGCGCATCCAGCCGATCGCGCGGGCGGTCATTTTGCTGTCGCGATTCTCGTTGCGATCCGTCCGCCGCGACGTAGCGAGGCCACACCGCGTTCCACGCACGACACCCCTTCCCCATATTGATGCTGAAGCCGTCATTCGTCAGTACCCGTCGGAACAGCATCTGCTCGCTGACCGTCCGTACCTGATTCCAGTTCACCGAATGCTGAGTGCCGTCGGTCATGGTTGCGGTGAACCCAATCGCGTTGATTCGAACCTTCTCCGCGACCGGTTGACCGAGCTTCCATGCCATCCAAAAGGCCCACACGATCATCAGGCCGTGAATCGACCAGTACCCGACAATCGTCAGGATTGTCATGCAGATGATTGTGATGGATTGACCGCGCAGCCACCCGAGGTTGCCGAAGGTATTGAGCGCCATCCATGTCGACAGGATGAACGCGGCGGCTCCGAGCGGCCACAAGATCCACCGTACGCCCCGTTCCGCAGCATATCGGGCTTCAACTGTTCGTCCGCTCGCCACTTGTCGACGCACCCATCGGATGTACAACCGCCTGGCAGCGCGAATCTCGCGAGTATCGCTCACTCTTGCGAACCATCGCCGCCCTTCCGTGCGGATCGGTTCGCCATCCTCACCGAAGATGGAGGTGTAGGCGGCAAACAGTCCGTACTGCGCCGCGCCCCATGGAATGACCCTCCCGATCAGTTCGCGCGGGTTCTTCGGATGATCGCGCACCTCCATGCCGGCGAACCGCAGGCGCACGCGCAATTGACCGAACCGCCACCACGGCGGTCGGGCGCTTCGTTCAATCCTTCGTTCATCGAATTCGCGCGGGTTCACCACGCGAATCTATCAATGCGTTACGCCATTGGCGAGTCGAATCGTTGAGCCCTCAAGACACGCTACGCCCATCCCGCCGCAGCCGGCCAAGTCATCTCGGATTCCCGCCAAACGCCGGGCCGTCCGCGGCCTCACCCGGAAGACCTCCGGCCACGCTTTCACCCCTTCCGGCAAACCGACGAGCATCGCGTCGGTTTGCGAGATGCCCTCCGGGAAGCCGACGACACCCGCGTCGGTTTGCGAGGCACCCTCCGGGAAGCCGACGAGCACCGCGTCGGTTTGCCAGAGCCCAGGAATGAAGCCGACAAGCACCGCGTCGGTTTGTCAGAAGGCCCGAACGTGGGCCGAGCGGCTCTCCGGGCGGTGAAATCCGGCTGCTCCGCCGCGCGAGAGACCCTGCGGGCACCGGGCGATGACCTGTGCCGGGGCACGCAGACCAATCGCGAGGCCCTGCGCGCGGTCCGATCACGCCCGCATGCTCGCCGGGCGATGTGCAGCCGGGCTTCACCATCCCGGGGATGGGGCTCAGCCCGCGCTGCGGTGGATGCGGTGGACGAGTTTGTCAGCCGCGACCTTGATGCCGCGGGCCTTGCTGCGGAGGGCTTCGCGGTTGGGGGCGTAGGACTCTGCGGTCTTGAGGTCCACATAATCCTCTTCGAGCAATCGCGCGAGCGATGTGGTGAAGTCGTGCATGCCCTCGGCTTCCGAGCCGTGCAGAATCGCGGGCAGGTCTTCATCCTGCCCATCGCGGATGCGGTCGGAGACGATCGGCGTCTTCAGCAGCACTTCGGTCGCGGGCACCACACCCACCCCGGGCTTGAGCGATGGCAGCAGGCGCTGGGCCATGACCGCGCGCAGGCCGTTGGCGAGCGATGAGCGGATGAAGCCGTGCTCACTCGAAGGGAAGAACTCGAGAATGCGCGCAAACGATTGCAGCGTGTCGGCGGTGTGCAGTGTGCAGAAGACGAGGTGGCCGGTTTCCGCGGCCATGAGGCCGGCCATCATCGTTTCGCGGTCGCGCAATTCGCCGATCATGATGACATCGGGGTCCTGTCGCACCGCACCGCGCAGGGCGGTGGGAAAATCCTTCACATCGATGCCCACTTCGCGCTGGGAGATGAACGACTTGCGCGGCCGAAAGAGATACTCAACCGGGTCTTCAATCGTGATGATGTTCGCAGCGCGGTCGGCGTTGATGTGGTCGATCATCGCGGCGAGCGTTGATGACTTACCGCTTCCGGTGACGCCGCAGACGATGATGAGCCCTTCGTGCGTTTCATCGGCGATCTTGTGGTAAATCGGCGGCAGGTGCAGGGTGTTGAAATCGGGAATCACCGGGTTCACCCGCCGAATCGCAGCGTGCAGCGAGCCGCCCGCGTGAAAGACCGAGCAGCGGAAGCGTTCGGTGGCCTGCTCGTGGTACGAGAAATCGATGCCGCCCTTCTCTTCCAGTTCCGCGCGCAGGGAGTCGGGCACGATGCGGTCGAGCAGTTGACGTGTGTCTTCCGGATCAAGCGGCCCTGCCTGCACGGTGTGCAGTTCGCTGTTGATGCGGAGCACCGGCGGCGAACCGACCTTGATGTGCAGATCGCTGGCCTTGACCTCGGCCATCTTCTGAAGCAGACGCTGAATCGTGAGCGCACCGAGCATCGACGCCCCCTTTCCGGTGGGTTCGGGTTGCTCTCCCCTCCGCTTCCATCCATCAGACTGCCACGAGAGCCGGCCGGGGTCAACGGAAATACGCCCCGTTTCCCGCCCGATCGGCGACAAGTGAGCACAATCGCCTATGCTGGGGGCACTTTCACCCCAAGGAACCCCTCACCCCGCGCTGAAGGCCCTGAGCGAAGATGATGATGAAGACCCCGTCCCCCGGCACGACCCTGGCCGATGCCACCGCCCACTGTCGCACCCTGGCGGATGAAATCCGTCTCGGCGGGGGCGAACGTGGCATCGAACGCCAGCACCAACTCGGGCGCCTCACCGCGCGCGAGCGCATCAACCGTCTCGTCGATTCGAGCACCCGCTCGTTCGAGTGCGGCCTGTTCAGCGCGTGGAACATGTACCGCGAGTATGGCGGCGCGCCCGGCGCGGGCGTGGTCACCACCATCGCCCAGGTCGGCGGAAGAATGTGCATGATCATCGCGAATGACGCGACCGTGAAGGCCGGCGCGTTCTTCCCGATGACCTGCAAGAAAATCATCCGCGCGCAGATGATCGCTGAACGCGCGCGACTGCCGCTGCTCTACCTCGTCGATTCCGCCGGCGTCTTTCTGCCGCTGCAGGAAGATGTGTTTCCCGACACCGATGACTTCGGCCGCATCTTCCGCAACAACGCGGTGATCAGCGCGGCGGGCATTCCCCAGTTCTCCGCGATCATGGGCAACTGCGTCGCCGGCGGCGGCTACCTGCCGGTGCTGTGCGACACGCTCATCATGACCGAGGGCAGCGGGTTGTACCTCGCCGGCCCCGCGCTCGTGAAGGCCGCGATCGGGCAAACCGTGGACAGCGAAGAACTCGGCGGGGCGATGATGCATGCGGAAATCTCCGGCACCATCGACTTCCGCGAGCCGGATGATGAAGCGTGCCTGAAGCGACTGAACAATCTCGTGCTGATGGATATGCGCACCCCGACCGTGGGTGAGCCGCCCTTTGAAGCGGTGGAACCCGCGCGCAAGGGCGATGAGGTGTACGACATCTTCACCGGCGATGCGACCAGACAGTACGACACGGTCGAACTGCTTTCGTGCATCGTGGATGATCAGTCGTTCAATGAATACAAGGCGGAGTACGGCCAGTCCCTCATCTGCGCCTACGCGCGCATCGGCCGCTGGCCGTGCGGCATCGTCGCGAACCAGCGCAAACTCACGCAGCGGAAGATGCCGGGCGGCAAGGCCGGGCCGTCGATGTCGATGAACATGCCCGCGGTGATTTACGATGACTCCGCCGACAAGGCCGCGCGGTTCATCATGGACTGCAATCAGAAGCGCATTCCGCTCATCTTTGTGCACGATACGACCGGCTTCATGGTCGGCCGCGACAGCGAGCAGGGCGGCATCATCCGCGCGGGCGCGAAGATGGTGAACGCGATGAGTAACTCCATTGTGCCGAAGATCGCGCTCATCACCGGCGGCTCGTACGGCGCGGGGAACTACGCGATGTGCGGCCGGGCGTTCGATCCGTTTCTGACATTGGCCTGGCCGGGCAGCCGCTGCGCCGTGATGGGCGCGGCGAGCGCGGCGAACACGCTGCTCCAGATTCGTATCGCCGCCGAAAAGAAACGCGGCGCCCCGATGAGCGAAGAGGAACAGGCCCAATTGCTCGAAGCGATCAAGGCCAGTTACAACGAACAGCAGGACATCCTCTATGGCGCGGCGCGCGGCTGGGTGGACCGCATCATCGAGCCGCACGAAACCCGCGAAGAACTCACGCTCGCGCTCCAGATCGCCAGCACCGTGCCGATGGACCGCGAGTTCTCAACCGGCGTGCTCCAGGTGTGATCGCGCCGATCCTCGGAATACTCACGCGCCGCTGACGGTTGGGCCAGCGTGGCATCGGCCTGCTCAGCGGATGTCATCATCACGATCTCACCGCTTCGAGAAGACAGGAGAATCACCGTGCCCATCTGCCCCACGCGCTGCTCACTCATCTCGGCGGCCATGTTCATCGTCGCGGTCGGCGGCTTCACGCTCGGCCAGGCGCGCTCGAGCGAGTCCCCTGCCCTTCCCGCGAACGCCATCGCCCAGGATGAACCCTCGCGCCTCACCGTCCTCTGGACCTCAGGCGATCCCGATGTCGCCCACCGCGTCGGACTCATGTACTCCGGCGCTGCCCAGCGCGCGGGCTGGTTTGATGAAGTGCATCTCATCGTCTGGGGGCCGTCGCAGCGATTGCTCGCCGCCGACAAGGACATTCAGGCCGCCGTCCAGAGGATGAAAGACAGCGGCGTCAAGGTCGAAGCGTGCATCGCCTGCGCGAATTCCTACGGCCTCACCGAGCGCATCCGCGAACTCGGCTACGAAGTAAAGCCCATGGGGCCCCCGCTCACCGAAGCGCTCAAACGCGGCGACAAGGTGCTCACGTTCTGACCGGACCGGCCATCGACGCGCGGCTACACTGCGCGCATGAAGCCGATCATCTTCGCCGTGCTCGCCGGATTGTGCTGGGGAATCGGTGAGCTGTTCACCCGCAGCGTGCTGCATACGCACCGCGTCGGGCCGGTGACCGCGATCGCGGTGCGCTCACTCATCGCACTCCCCGTTCTCTGGGGCGTCTGGGCACTGTGCATCTTCGGATTGAAAATGCCGAGCGAGCCGCGCGACTGGCTCAACGCGGGCACGCCCACGCTCCTGAAACTCATCCTCGGCTCCGGCCTCATCGCCGGCGCGGGCGGCATGATCTTCTTCTACCTCGCGCTCGCCACCGGCGAAGTGTCGCGCGTGAAACCCATTGCCTTCGCCCTCGCGCCGGCGACGGCGGTGGTTCTCGGCATGCTCATCCTCGGCGAACCGGTGACCGCGCGCAAAATCGTCGCCGTCGCCCTCATCCTGACCGGCGTCATCCTTCTCACCGGCAAGTAACTCCGCCCCGACACGCTCCATCCGACAGGCAACGTGATGCAATCGAACTCCACCCTTCATCAACGCATCGACCGCCTCGACCAACTCATCGCCCACTCGATGAACCGCTTCGGCACTCTCCTCCTCCGCTGGGCGCTCGGCATCATCTTCATCTGGTTCGGGGCGCTGAAGGTCGTCGACATGAGTCCCGCCGCGGACCTCGTGCGCGCGACGGTCGCGTGGATGCCGCTCATCACGCCCGATCAGTTCCTCATCATCCTCGGCATCTGGGAAGTGATCATCGGCGTGTGTCTGCTGATTCGACCTTTGATCAGATTGGCAATCTTCCTGCTCTTCGCGCAGATGGGCGGCACGTTCCTGCCGCTCATCATGTTGCCATCGGTCACGTTCACGACACCGCCCTTCGGCCTGACGATGGAAGGCCAGTACATCATCAAGAACCTGCTCATCATCGCCGCCGCGCTCGTCATCGGCGGCACGGTCCGGCGAACACGCGGCGAGCGCGCGACCTGACGCACCACCAACCGTTTCGCCTCGATTGATGCAATCCAGTACACTGCGAACATGACACGGTGGCCCGATTGGTGGATGTGGGAGATCGTCTTGTCACCGCACGTGGCAGAACGCATGATTGAGCGAGGATTCACGGAAACCGACCTTCGCGCGATGCTCGATGATGCGAAAGACTACCGACCGTCGGTGATGCCCGGCCGCTTCGTCGTTACAACACAACACGATACGGGTCGCTGGGAAGTCATCGTGGAGCCCGATGAAGTGGAGCGAGTCGTAATCGTGGTCACCGCCTATCGGGTAGAATCTTTGACATGAATGACCGGTATCTCGAAATCTCGTTCCGCCGGGGCCGGCCATTCGCGGCGTATCTGTTTCTGCCGCGGCGCGCGAATGATCGATCCGCACGCACCGAACGGTTCAGTGAAGTGCTGGTCATCGATTTCGCCCCGGATGGTCGGCCGATCGGCATCGAGATCGTTCATCCGCAATCCATCACCGAAGATGAACTGAACCGAGCCCTCGCGCACATCAACCAGCCGCCACTTCGTGATGAGGACTTTGCGCCGTTGCGCGCAGCGTGAAGGGTGTGGCGAATCGACCGGGCTGCACACCGCTGTCCCAACGCGGCGAGAACAACTGCTCAACGAACCACTCCGCCTGTTGCTCGCCTCACGCCGCGCGGCGTTCAATCGCTTTGGCCGGTGAAGCCGATGCAGCCCGATCCCGCTGCTCCGCATCTCCCCCGCCCATCGACGTGATCCCCATTGACACCGGCAGCGACCACGGCCCGAGCAGGCCCGTCGCCGTCGCCCATCGGCCGAAGTACGTCGCCATCCGACAGTTGTCCTTCGGATCATGCTCCACGGAGAACGGCTGCTTCGTGAACGCGCCGATGATCTTTGCGGATTCAGGGTCGTTCGGCCGGGGCCGGTTCGCATCGGTCACCGCCATCGCCACCCACAACTGCGTCACACCCGCCGGCTTGCGGCGGGAAGCGGGCGTGTTCTCATCGCAGAAGCGCAGTTGATGACTGCCGGGAAACGAGCAGAGAATCGAAAGAATCGGCGCGGAGCGCGGCGCGGGGATGCGCGCCCGCGAAGTGTTTTCAAGGCCGAGGCCGAGGTCCCGCCGGTCCTGGTTGTCCACGCCCATGTTCGCGCGGATAAGTCCCGCGTAGATGCGCAGACTCGCCATGGCGCTCGCCTTCACCGCATCCTTGTGCGCAATCGCGGGCGTGGTGCGCGTGTTGGGTGCCTGCACAGCGGTAAAGGCGGCATCGTAAGTCTGGTAGTGATTCGTGATGATCTGCGCATCGGCCGGCGTGAGACCGTACCGGTGAGGGTTCTCCCCGACGAGGCGCGAGAAGTTCATCACCCAGTTCCGAAAGCCGACATCCGACTGCGGCATGTACGTACCGGGCTGGGTGAAACTGCTCATGGTCTGCTCTTTTCTTCAACTTTCCAGTAGTCGGCACCTCCGCGCCGATCCGTGCGCGCGGCGGCCGGGGCGGCACACCGCCCTTTCGAACCCGGACCACCGCGAGTCAGAAGGTTCGATCGGCGTTTCCATCCGGCCGATCGAGCGAACCTGTCGAATTCACCGACGATTTCCCCTTCACACCCCCGGAAGGTCGAATCACACCCCCGGGAGTTGGAATCACGACCTCGGAAGTAGGAATCACAGCCCCGGAAGATCGAATCACGACCCCGGCTGGTCGGATGAAAGCGCCTGAGAATCGAATCACGATCTCGGATGATCGAATTGCGGTTCCGGGGAGTCGAATGGCATGCGTTGTGAATCGGTCGTCCCGCATTCTGCCCCGAATCGCGAGGATGGTCATTCGATTCGCCGGCGTTGGGATGCGAAGAGCCCGGCGGGCGAATCGAATCGTCGAGGACGCCATTCGAATTTCGTTCGTCCAAATTCGATTCACCGCCGGTCTCCGGGCCCGCTCCTCCCCTCTCCCGGCCGCTCCACCGCCCGAAACAGGGCAGACCGGGCGGAAACCCCCCGAATCGTGGCGCATTCGGCCACGGTCGCGCAACGCACGGTGGCGTGCGGGGCGCGATCGTGGTAGGTTGTGCGTGGCGACGATCCGCGCCCATCCCCATTGGCCGACCCCCGGAATCGATCCCCAGCATCGACTCCGGGAGTTGACCCGGCTCACGCCGGCGTGGGGCAAAGGAGGGCATACCTTCGGATCAGCGGTCTCATACGTGTTCCGACCCTTGTTCATTCATCACGGTCGGGGCGGGTTCGTTGCTGGGGAATGCGCTCGCGCCGACAGCGATCGAATGACCGAAGGAGTTGGACCATGATGATGATGATGACCCGCAACAAAGATCAGAAGCGTCTCGTGCGCGAGCGCATGAAGAAGACGGGCGAGTCGTACACCGCCGCGCGGTCGGTGCTCGTCGCGAAGAAGTCGAAGCAGGATGATGCGGCGACCTATGCAGCGCCGCGCGCGGAGTGGCCCGCGCTCGCCGGCATGAGTGATGAGAAGGTGAAGGCGAGCACCGGCAGGACGTGGGCGCAGTGGGTCGACACGCTCGATAAGGCAAAGGCCCACGAGTGGCCGCACAAGGACATCGCGAAGTCCATCGGCGAGCAGTTCCCGGAAGTCAGCGGCTGGTGGTGCCAGACGGTGACAGTCGGCTACGAGCGCATCCGCGGCCTGCGCGAAGTGAACCAGCGGCGCGATGGCGACTACGAAGCGAACAAGAGCAAGACGTTCAACCTTGCGGTCAGCGAGCTGTACCCGATGTTCAAGGAAGCGCGCCGGCGCAAGACGTGGCTGCCGGAGGGTGTGTCGAAGATCCGCACCTCGATCGACAACAAGTCGATCCGCGCGGACTGGAGCGATGGCACTTCCGTGCAGTTCTACTTCACCTCCAAGGGCGCTGCGAAGTGTTCCGTCGCGATCCAGCACGCGAGGTTGAAGATGAAGGATGACATCGCGAAGCGCAAGGCGTTCTGGGATGAGCGGCTCAAAGCTCTTGCGGAGGTGGTGCGTAGCGAGTCGTGAATGGAGGTTGTGCACTTCCGCGGGTTTCCACCCGCGGCTTGAACGATTCCCAATCAACGAAAACGACCCCGGTGACATGCATCACCGGGGTCGTTCTGTTTCCGCGACAATCGTGGTGCGGTCAGACGGTCGAGCGGCGACGACCGCGGCCGAGGAGGCCCGCCACGGCAAGAAGCGCGAGTGCGCCGGGCGCGGGGACGGATCGAATGTGCAGGTCATCGATCATGCCGCGGGCGGCGGTGTAATTGCCGTTGAACCACGAATAGAGGTGGAGAGAATCGAACTCGACACCATCGAGGGCGAGCGTGGTCCAGGTGGGGTTATCACGATCATCGCCGCCGGCGATTTCGAGCGAGGTCGAGCCGACGACCTGGCCATCCTTCCACGCTTCGAGCACCCAGAGGACGCCGGTCCATGGGCCTTTTTCGTAGTAGCCGAGATCGAAACTGACTGAGTTGCCGTTGACATCGGGGGTCATCCAGACGGAAGCGAGCGCGCCAATGGTGAGGTTGTCGCCGCCGATGAACGCGCTGCCGAACGTGAGCGAGTTAGTGCCGCTGCCGTACTCGGGGAAGTCGAGATAGAAGAGGCCGGCGTTCTCCACGATGATCTGGCTGCCGTTGTCGCCGGGGCCGAAGGGTTCGCCATCGGGGTAGAAGCCGGCAACGTTGTTGATGTTGTGGTAGAGCACGCCCTGGTGGTGGAATGACTCGCCCATGAAGCCCTCGGTGAGGCCTTCGTAGTCGTGGAAGACATCGCCGGCGTGGGCGGAGGTAAGAATCATGGCGCCCGCGGCGACCGCGCAGGCGAATGTGCAGGTGGTGTGTGATTTCATCGTTTCCGAGACTCCTGAATCTGAAAGGTGGTGAGCATGTTCAATCAGCGGGGATGCGAGGTGTGGTACTGATTGAACGGTTGAATGGTAAGACACATGAAACTCGTCGCCGGATGGGACCGCGCCGTCTCGGCGCAGCGGTGATTACGGCGATGGATCGGGAGGCCGCGAGGAAGCTGGCGGCGGCGGAAGCGGGTGCTGAAACATCACGCTCGCGGGCATGGGCGGGTATGCAAGGCGAATGCGGTAGAGATCGAACGCCTCGGGGTTCCAGCCGAGCGTCGTGAAGACAAAGGTTGACATCTTGCGGTAATGCGGCGCTTCTGGCGTGCTGAGTCGACCAAGACCGGAGCCGAGATGCTGTACGCGACCGGCAACCGTGAGGGCATCGCGTTCATCGCGTGCGACGGGCGAGAAGAGTTCGCTGTAGATGCGCATGGTGCGCTCGACGCCGGGAAAGAGGTCGCGATGAACGAAAAGGTCGCAGAGGAGGAGTTCCGTCGGTGCGCGGACACCGGTGCCGAAGAGGGCGTTCTCGCCGGGGCGCGAGCCGTGCATCGGAGCCATGGCGCGGAGGACTTCACCCATGACAAGGTCGATTTCGCCCGACTGGCCGACGGGGCCGGGCTGGAGTTCATCTTCGATGAGATCGTGTGCGCCCTGGCGACGAATGATGGGCGGCGAGGCGGGTGAGCAGAACTGTTCGATGATCGGTACGCCGTGCATGCGAGCGGCATCGCTGGGAACGAGCGGCGCGCGCTGCGGGCGCGAGACCGTGTCGCCATCGCTGCGGATGGTAACGGCCTGGGCGACGACCCAGCGCACATCGGGCCGGGTGCGAACGAATCCCAGGAGCGCGTTCAGCCGGGCGAAGTCGAACCAGCCGGGCTTCTCGGCCGATGGCGCCATGAATGCGGTGGCGATTTGCGTACGGACACGGACGCCCCAGATGTAACTGTTTCCGTTGAAGGCCTCGCGGCGCCAGCGTTCATCCGATGACTCATCCGGCGCGCGGGCGCACGCTTCGAGCATGATCTCGAGCTGCGCGCGGTCGGCGGCGTGGGTGGCGATGAACTGATCGAAGGCCAGGGTCGCGCGCTCAACCTCATCGAGCAGGTCGTCGTTGATCGCCTTCAGGCGGGCGGCATCGATCCAGGTTCGGACCGCGCGTGGGGTGGGAATGAACCGGGCCGCGAGGAACGGATCATCATCGTACGCCGCGCGGGCGATCTGCCAGCCAAGCTTGCGGTGGATGCCGAAGCCATCGGCAACTTCGCTGGCGGACCCGGCACGGCCGATGCCAGTCTCAATCACTTCCGCGTACAGCCGGCGAATAGCGTTGATGACCACGCCGGCCTCCCGCTCGAAGTCGCAGCCGGTGTGGCATGGCGCGAAGGGTGTGGTGTCAGGTCCCCCTACGTCGCCCGGCTGCAGTTGTTGCCCGCGCCCCCGCTCGCGTTCGCGTTCGCGTTCGACGCTCATCGCTTCATCGGGGGTTGCGACCTCCTGCCGTTCAGATCGGGATTCCGGGGTGGTCTGGCT
>CBFGRU010000075.1:0-12183 GCA_965651255.1 uncultured Phycisphaerales bacterium | reverse complement strand
GACCAATGCAGGAGCGATCCCGGTTCTGGAGCGAATGGCTCAGTTCGCCGGCGCTCGTCATCGCCTCATTACGCACAACGTTGCCAACCTCTCGACGCCGGAGTTTCGACCGATGGATGTCTCGGTCGATGCTTTCCGTGCGCAGCTTCGTTCGGCGGTGGAAACCCGGCGCGAGCAGCGACCCAACGGCAGCGGACCGCTGCCGGTCGACTCGACGGACGAAGTGACGTTCTCGAAGGATGGCGTCCGACTGGAGCCGGCACCGATCGGCGACAACATTCTGTTCCACGATCGCAACGACCGTGATCTGGAACGGACGATGCAGGATCTGACGGAGAACTTCATGGTCTATCGCCAGGCGATGGACCTTCTGAGGAATCGGTATCAGTTACTTAATCAGGCGATTCGTGAGCGATTGTAATTGCCTGTTCACTCGTGGGCGGAGCCCGAAGGTGATGAATCATGTACGGCGCACTTGATGTTTCAACCTCTGCACTCGTCGCGCATCGCACGCGGCTGGAAATCATCTCCGCCAATATCGCCAACGCGCAGTCGCTGGCGAATGAGCGCGGCGAGTACGACCCGTACCGTCGTCGTTTTGCGATTCTGACCGCGGGCGATCCGGCCACCGGCAGCGAACTCGGTGTTCATATCCGAACGATCGAGAAGGATGACGGCCCGCTCGAGATGAAATACGAACCGAATCACAAGTTCGCCAATGAAGAGGGCTACGTGGGGTACCCGAATGTTTCAACGGTGATTGAACAGATGAACGCGATGGAAGCGTCCCGCGCGTATGACGCGAATATTGCGGCGGTCGAAGCGACGAAGTCGATGATCAGTGTTTCACTGCAGTTGATCGCCTGATCGTCTGCGGTATGTGAAGGCCTCAGTCATGACAGATCCCCTCGGACTCATCGGACAATCCAGCGGCATCGGGCGCGTCGGCCCGGTTGCTCGTCCCGGCGCATCGCCCGGGCAGGGCGGGCCGAACTTCAAGGATCTGCTCCTGAAGCAGATTGATGAAGTCAATCGCCTGCAGCAGGATGCCGATGCAGCCATCGAAGATCTTCAGACGGGCAAACGCGACGACCTGGAGAGCGTGCTCATCGCCACCCAGAAGGCGGATACGGCCTTCCGGATGTTGCTCCAGGTGCGAAACAAGGTGATGGATGCCTACGAGGAAGTGAAACAGATTCGTATCTGATGGATTGTCCACACGGTGATGCCTGCCAGGAGGGCTGAAACATCACCCGTGATTCCGCCGATCGTCAGGCATGGAGGCCGACCCGATGCAGGCGCTGCAGCAAACACTCAAGCGCATCACTGAACAGCTCCGCTCCCTTCCCGCGAACACCCGCTATCTCGTGGGCGCGATGGGGGTGATTCTGGTTCTGGTGCTCGTACTCGTGGCCCAGATCACCGGTCGTCAGGGAATGGTGCCGCTCGGGTTGACGGGTGTCTCCGCCGAGACCCGCGGCAAGGTGCAGCAGCATCTCAACGCCATTGGTGTCAGCTACACCGACCAGGCCGGTGATTTTCTTGTTCCCGCGGAGCAGAAGTTCGCCATTCTTGGTCGTCTGAACGAGAACGAAGTCATCACCGGGAATGACATCGACTACGCGAGCATCGTCGCCAACGACAACGTCTTCCGCTCGAAGTACCAGAGTCGCATGATGGAGCGGGTGGCGAAGATGAAGGCGCTCGAAGGCATGCTGCGCGCCTACCGCGATATCGAGTCAGCCAAGGTCATCCTTGCCCAGCCGGATGAACAGATGGGGATTGGTTCGGCCAACATCCCGCTGAGCGCCAGTGTGACCGTAAAGGTTCGGAGTGGCGCACTCACCCAATCGATGGCCGACTCCATCGGCCAACTCGTCGCCGGAGCGATGGCGGGGCTGAAGCCCGATGCAGTGGCCATCACCGACCTCGGCTCGGGTCGCTCCTATCAGGCACGTTCGCGAGATGACTTTGCGAGCGGCGACTACCTCGAGCACAAGAGCGCCACGGAGAAGCTCTTCACGAAGAAACTCGAACACGCCCTTGCGTTCGTGCCGGGGGTGATCGTCAGCGTCAACGCAGTGGTGGATACGCGCCACATGCAGACCCGACGCGAGAGCGTGGATGAACCGAAAGTCGGTCCGGTTGAAAGTCGATCACGTGAGTTCACCAGTTCATCCGCAGGAAGCGGTATGGAGCCCGCGATTCGCCCGAACACCGGCGCGAGCATTGCTCGGTCCGGTGGCTCGCAGAACTCTGTCAGTGAATCGTCAACCGTCGATCGCACGGCACCGGTCTTCGGCGGCATGGAAACTGTCACACAGGACCGCAAGGGCAACCCGATTGTGATCAACGCGATGGTGGGCGTTCCTCGGTCGTACTTTGTCGAGTTGTACCGAGACAACCAGGGCGATCCGCAGGCCGAGCCGGATGCGACGGCGCTGGACGCGCTTGTGCAGGCGGAAGTGGCGAAGATCCGCAGTCTGCTGAGGCCGCTCGTGGACACCACCGGTCTGGAAGACACTCGCCCGGGCGTGGTGGAAGTGGCGATGGTGCATGACTTCGCCCTGCCCGTCATGAATCAGGCCGCCGGAATCGGTGCACCAGCGGCGGGCACGATCAACGGCCTGCTCGCGACGGATGGTCTGGTCAAGAACCTGGTGCTGGGGGGTCTTGCGCTCCTCAGTCTGGTCATGATGTTCCTGATGGTCCGCAAGGCAAACAACCGTGAGCCGCTTCCGAGCGCGGCGGAACTGGTCGGCATCCCTCCCGCATTGCACGCGGAAGAGGGGGAGCTGATCGGCGAAGCCGGTGAAGCCGAGCACCCGCTCGAAGCGGTTGAGCTTGATGAAACGACGCTGCGCACGCAGCAGCTTCTCAGTCAGATCAACGGCATGGTGCAGTCCGAACCGCGCGATGCGGCGAACATTCTGCAGCGCTGGATGAACGGCAGTTGAGGTTCCCATGGCGATGATTTCTTCGCGGAAGTTGCCGAACAACATTGCGGAGCTTGATGGCGTGACAAAGGCAGCCATTCTGCTGCTGAATCTCGATCATCAGGCCGCGACCGAATTGCTGAAGGAACTTTCGAGTGACATCGTCGAGGAGGTGACGCGCATGCTCGCCTCGATCGGTGAGGTGCCATCGTCGCTCAGCGCGGCAGTGGTTGAAGAGTTCTACAACCTGCGGATGGCGCACCAGTACATGCGCATCGGTGGCCTCGATTATGCCCGCGGTTTGCTGAAGAACTCGCTCGATCCCAAAGCCGCGGAGAAGATCATCAGTCAGATTCAGACCCAGGTGCAGCGCACGCCGTTCTCGTTTCTGCAGAAGGCCGAAAGCGAAAACCTGCTGACCTTCATCCAGGATGAGCACCCGCAGACGATCGCGTTGATCGTGAGCCACCTGCCGCATCATCGCGCGGCAGAGATTCTGTCGGGCCTGCCGCCTCAGAAGCAGATCGAAGTCATTCGGCGCATCGCGAGCATGGAACGCGCGAATCCCGATGTCATTCGCGAAGTGGAGTCAGGCCTCGAATCACGATTGGCCAGCATGCTCGGACAGGCCACCGACAAGGTCGGCGGCGTCGATACGGTCGCCGAGATTCTCAATCTGTGCGATCGTTCGACGGAAAAATCGATCATGGAAGGGATCGAGTCGGAAGACCCCGATCTCGTCGAAGAAATCCGTCGATTGATGTTCGTCTTCGAGGACATTCTTCTGGTCAACGACAAGGGAATTCAGGCCGTGCTCAAGGAAGTGGACAACGACGAGCTTGCCCTGGCGCTCAAGACCGCGAGCGAGGAACTGCAGCAGAAGATCTTCAGCAATATGTCCGCCCGCGCTGCGGAACTCATCAAGGAAGATATGCAGTACATGGGACCGGTTCGCGTGAGCGATGTGGAAGCGGCGCAGCAGCGCGTCGTGGACATCGTGCGCCGCCTCGAGGATGCGGGCGAGATCATCATCGCCGGCCGTGGTGGCGAGAAGGACATTGTCGTCTGATCGTCTGTGAGTCTCGCTGACTGAAGCGTTGAAGGATGTGCGTTACCCAGGATGGCGGTCATCAAACAACAACTCGCGGAGCGATTCACCCAGAGCGCTGTCGTCCTGGATCTGGGCGACCTGAAGCGACAGGGCGCCGCCATTCTCGCCCGCGCGAAGATGGAAGCGCAGAAGCGGCTGGATGCTGCCGAGGAAGAAGCGAATCGCCTGATCGCCTCCGCGGCGGAAATCGGCGAGAAGCGCGGGTATGAAGACGGCTTGCAGCGTGGTCTGACCGCCGGCCGTGAACAGGGGTGCACTGAGGCGCGAGCCGCGCACGCCCGGGAGTTGCAGGAACTCATTGCCCGATGGACGCAGTCCATTGACGCCTGGGACGCTGCACGGCGTGACATGCTGCTGGAAGCGAAGTCGGATGTCATCGCGCTCGCCATTGAACTGGCAGCGCGTCTGACACATCGTCAGATCGTAGCGGATCCATCCCTCATCGCTGACCAGGTCGGTGAGGCCCTGACGCTCGTAAGCCGTCGATCGCATGCGGTTGTGCGAATTCACCCCGACGATCGCCCATTGCTCGAAGGTGTCTTCGCAGACATCGTCGCGCGAGTGGATACCTGCGCGGAAGCGAGACTCGTCGAGGATGAGAGAATCACGCGGGGCGGGTGCACCGTGAGCACCGATGGGGGGTTGATTGATGCAACCATTGAAACGCAACTCGATCGACTCGCCGAAGCGCTGTTGCCGGGGCGCGCGAGGTCGATCGGGTCGCCCGATGATCCCGATAACGAGGTCGATGGAGCGGCGTTGTGAGTCTCTTGACAGCGCAGATCGAGTCGATTCGTCATGCAGAGCCGCGACGCATTGTCGGGACCGTCGCGGCGGTGCGGGGATTGTCGCTGCTGGTTGATGAGTTGCCGCTTCCGGTCGGCTCGCTCGTGCGCATCGAATCCCGCCGAACCGGTCATGCGACTTCATCATCGCCTCATGCCGCCGATGCGCGGTGGGGTGAAGTAATCGGATTTCAAGGCGCGCAGAGCATTATCATGTTGCTCGGTCATTCCGGCGGAATCGCGCCCGGAATGCGCGTTCTCGGTGAACAGACCATGCAGACGGTTCAAGTTGGCCGATCCCTGCTTGGTCGCGTGATTGATGCGCTGGGCGCGCCGATTGACGGTCGCCCGCTTCCGGTTGATACGCATCCACAACCGCTGCATCCGCCGCCCGCCGGAGCGCTGGCGCGAAGGCGAGTACGCGAGCCGCTGCCCACCGGTGTGCGGGCGCTCGATGGCCTGCTCACCGTCGGTCGCGGTCAACGACTCGGCATCTTCTCAGGGCCGGGCGTTGGTAAGAGCACGCTGCTGGGCATGATTGCCCGGAACACGACGGCGGAAGTGAATGTGATCGCGCTGATCGGCGAGCGCGGTCGCGAAGTGCGCGACTTCATTGAAGATGCGCTCGGTGAAGAAGGGTTGGCGCGAAGTGTGGTCATCGTCGCTACGGGTGATCAATCGCCTTTGCTGCGCGCCCGCGCTGCGTTTGTCGCGTGCAGTGTTGCGGAGTATTTCCGTGATGCGGGTGCCGATGTCATGCTGATGATGGACTCCATCACTCGCTTTGCCCAGGCGCAGCGGCAGATCGGCCTGGCGGTCGGTGAAGCGCCCGCCACGCGCGGGTACACACCGAGCGTCTTCTCGTTGCTGCCGGTTCTTCTGGAGCGTGCCGGCCCGATTGAGGGGGGCGGCTCGATCACCGGATTCTACGCGGTGCTGGTTGAATCCGATGACATGAATGAACCGATCAGCGACGCAGCGCGCGGCGTGCTGGATGGACACATTGTTCTCTCGCGAAAACTCACCTCGCGCGGGCATTTCCCGGCGATTGATGTCTTGAGCTCAATCTCGCGGCTGGCGGACGATGTCAGTGATGTGCACCATCAAAACGCGCGAAGGGAGATCATTCGTCTGCTCGCGGCCTATTCAGAATCTGAGGAACTGATCAATATCGGGGCGTACGCGCGCGGGTCGAACCCGGAGACCGATGCAGCCATTGCCATGCGCCAGGAGCTGGATTCGTTTCTGCGCCAGTCGCGCGCGGACTGCGCTGGCTTTCCACAGACCTGCCGGTCATTGATTGAACTGTCGGGTGTCGCGCAGCGCGCGGTGGATCAGGCGCGGCAGCACTCGCGTGGTGCATCTCGTGCAGTTGCGGCAGGCCCCGTTGCGGGACTCGGACGCGAAGGCGGTGAGCGATGAGTGCGTTTCGATTTGCGCTCGAACCACTGCTGACCCTGCGGCGCATGGAAGAAGAGCGCACGCAGCGGGCGGTGGCCCTCATCGAACGCGAACGCGCAGAGATCGAAGAGCGTATTCGGACTCAGCAGGGTCACATTCATGAAGGAAAGGAATCGCTTCGCAGCAGTCTTGTCGGCCAGTTGGATGTCACGCAACTGCGTCAACAGGCGGCGTCTTCCATGCAGGTCAGCCGCAAGACGCACCAACTGGTCATCAGGTTGGCGGGAGTGCACCAACGGCTCGCTCAGGCGCGAGCGGCGTTGGTCGAGGCGATGCGCGCGAGGCGTGCGATTGAGATTCTTCGTGAGAAGCGGTTCGAAGAGTGGCGCGCTGAACAGGGGCGGCGCGAGATTCGTGAACTCGATGACCTTTCGCAGCGAAAGGATAGATTGATATGAAGACGCTCTGGACGGCATTGAGTTTCCTGGCGGTGGTGAACCTGCTGGCGCTTGCCATGTTCACCGGCTGGTTGTATCAGTCCGGCCGCCTGAATGAAGCGCGGCTGGAGCAGGTTCGTGAGCTCTTCCGCCTGCCGGTTGATGAAGCGGCACGCCTCGCGGAGGAAAAGAGCGCGGAGGATGATGAACTCCGCCAGCAGGAAGCAGAAGAACATCGGCGTCAGAACCCGCTGCCCCCGTCATCGCAGCAGATTTCGTACATGGCGCGAATTCAGGATCAGACGCACGAATTCGAGCGTCGCGCCCAGGCAGAAATCGAAGCCCTGCGGAACCAGTTGCTGGCGGCCCAGGAGACACTGGCAGCCGAGCGGGCCGCATTCTCGGAAGAGAAATCCGCGTGGGAGAGCGCGGTCACTGAGAACGCAGACGCTGCGGAGAACGCGCAATTTCGGCGCGTGGTCACCCTGCTCGAACAACTTCGACCGAAACAGGCGAAGGAACTCGTCATGCAGTGGGCGACCGGAGGCGACCAGTTGCAGGCGGTGAAGTACCTCAACGCCATGAATCCGCGACTGGCAGCGAAGGTTCTCGCGGAGTTCAAAAATGATGAGACGCAGGTGGCAAGGGAATTGCTGGAACGTCTTCGGACGCTCGGTCAATTGACCGGCGATCCCGAGGATGCCCCGAATGTTCCACCTGTCGTCGATCCCGGTTGACTCTTCATCACTGGCGACATCGCCAACCTCGGCGCTGCGCGCCAAGGAGAAGTGGTCGTCGCAGCTGGATTCGAGTATTGCATCGCCGGATCGGTCCTCGTTCCGCAACTCGCTCGATGAAGCGCGAAGCAGCTTCGCAGCCAAAGCCGCAGCCGCCGATCGTCACCAGGATCATCACTGCCGCGACACCCTGAAGGGCGGTCATGATGCAGCGGTCGATCAATCATCAAACGCTGCACCCGCGCTCGCTCCGGTCGATGGTGAAGCATCGGCATCCGGCGTCAATGCACGCGGTGAGAACACCGAGCCGATCAACCGGGGCGCCCAGCCGGTTGATTCATCAGCCGATAAGGCGGCCATCGCGATCGATTCGACTTCCCACGACCATGCGGTCATCACACAGAATGATGCGGCACCACCAACGGTGGCGGCGTCGAACGTCGCGACTGATGTTGCACCACGAACCCCGGGTCAGCCATCGGGCGCGGTGAGCATTTCGACCACCGGTGAACCGGTGATGCCCGGCCCAGAACGTGAGTCAGCGCGACCGGTGATCAGCGGCCGCATCGTGGAAGAGGGTGGCCGAACCACGATCATTTCCGATGCATCTTCCGCCACGGATGAAGCGCCACGTCGAGAAGCCGCACCCGACCGAGAGGTGAGCGGCAGCGCCACCATCCAGGCAGCGCGGGATGAATCTTCAACGGTCATCGATCGACTGAGTCGAACGCACGAATCGCTCGCGCAGGGGACAATCGGCGGTTCCCGTTCAACATCGCTCAGCAGTTCATCGGCGGCCGGCTCGACTGCACCGGTGGATTCTGCTGCTCCAGCGGCCGCCGCGCCGATCGCCGCCAGCGGCACGGGTGAAGGTCAGACGGGTTCCAGTCGCGATGAAGGCAGCGGCGACCGGGGCCGCGAGCAACGATCTTCCAGCGGTCTGTTCAACTCCATGCAATTTGCGCGCGATGAAGCGCCCGCCGTCGCGCGAGCCGAGGCAATCGACCAAGCCGTCAAGCTCTCGCAGGCCACCGGTCGCATGCCGACCACCGCCGTTGAGGGTCTACCGGCACAAGCCGCTCCGTTGGCAAGCTCCATCGGCAGCAGCGCACAAGATGCATCCACAGCGCAGTTTGTGCCGCTCAATGCCACGGCCGATGAATCTTCGCCGTTCGCTTCGCGGGTGGTTCGCGGTCTGCACACGATGCTGAATCATCGCGGCGGCTCCATGACGATGCGGCTGGATCCCCCCGAACTCGGTGCCCTGCGCGTGCAAATGACGCTGCGCGATGGCACGGTCAGCGCGATGTTCACCGCCACGACCGCCCGGGCACACCACTTGCTGAAAGAGCATCTGGGCACTCTTCGCGCTTCGTTGGAATCGCAGGGACTCACCGTGGAACGACTCACCGTGCAGACGACACCTTCATCAGCCAACTCGAACGCGAGCGACACCACCGGCCGGCATGATCAGTCCGGTTCGCAGAGCGATCGTCAACAGGCGGGGCAGCAGGCCGATGCAGGAAACGGCCAGAGTCGCGGGCACCGTGAACACGAAGGACGTGCCGGTGCGCGACGATCGTGGAACGAATCATTTGATGAATCATTCAAGGAAACGCTTGCCGGTTGATTTCAACCGGATCAGGTAAATCACCATGAGCCAGATCGGCGCATTCAACCCGGTGCAGCAGGCCGTCCAGCCGACGGCAAGTCGCTTCCAGGAGATGAAGTCAGAGGACTTCATCAAAATCATCTTCACGGAACTGTCCAATCAGGATCCATTCAAGCCGAATGATTCCGCGGCTCTTCTCGAACAGCTCAACTCAATTCGATCCATCGAAAGTGATGTGCAGCTCGTGGACAAGCTCGATTCACTGGTGACACAGAACCAGATGTCGAGCGCCGGCACGCTCATCGGTCGGTACGTCACCGGGCTGACCGATACCGCCCAGCGTGTGAGTGGGTATGTCGTTTCCGCTCACCGTGAGGGTGAGGATGTCCGCCTGCAGCTCGATACGGGCCTGCGCATCGGTTTCGATCAGCTCGAAACGGTGCAGTTCGATCACACCTACTAAGCAGTGCACTCGCGCTCTTCTCGTACGACGATGCGAAGCGATCCACTCCATCTTCTGAAGCGACTCGACCCGCCGGTCAGGCCGGCGTCCTCCGGACGGTCGCCGAACGCGCCGCTGGAGTCGCGCGGATTTGATGAACTGTTGACGCTCGTGGCGCGCGGCGAGGTGCAGAGTGAGCAACCCGTCACCAGTGCGCTCATCGGCGAAACAGCCCTGAGCCCGGATGAACTGCATCGACTCGGTGAAGCGGCGGACCTCGCTGAAGCAGCCGGGTTCAGGACTGCTCTGGTACTGATGGAGGAGCGCTCGTTTGTCCTCGATGTTAATGAGCGACGAGTGCTGCGAGATCTGACCAACGAACGTACTGCGACCATCGCGCTCGACGGCGCGGTGCGCATTGTCCCGGAAGAGTCCATCGCTTCGGGCCCGCGCGATCCGCGCACCACGATCATGCCGCCGGCGGTCGCGGCGCGGCACGGCCTGGATGCTGCACGCGATGGATTCACCGACTCATCAAACCGAACGGCAACAGAATCAAATGACGACGGCGGCCGGTCCACACCGCATGCCGCCTGATCGGGAGGGTCTCACCAATGGCTTCAACAACTGCACTGTTCACCGGACTGTCGGGCCTCTCATCCAACTCGCGTCGGCTTGATGTCATCGGCAACAACATCGCGAACGTGAATACGACGGCCTACAAATCCAACCGCATGGCGTTTGCGCCGACCTTCAGCCGCAACTTTTCGCTTGGTACAGCGCCCGGCAACGATCGGGGCGGTACGAACCCGGGACAGGTAGGCCTCGGTGCGACGATCGCCGGCACGCAGCGCAACTTCAATAACGGCGCCATTTCCTCAACCGGCGTCGCGAGCGACATCGCCATCGAAGGCGATGGCTTCTTCATCGTTCGCAATGGCGCCGAGACGATGTACACCCGCGCGGGATCATTCCAGCGCAATCAGAACAACGACCTGGTCAGCATCGGAGGCGCGAAAGTGCGCGGCTTCGCGGTGGATGAACAGTTCCGCGTTATTGAAGGCAATCTCGTTGATCTGAACATCCCGATCGGCACGATGACGCTCGCCGAGGCATCGCGCAACGTCGTTTTCAACGGCAATCTGAATGCAAGCGGAACGGTCGCGACGACCGGCTCAACCCACGAGACGCGTGCCTTCTACACCGATGCGGGGCTGACCACACTGCTGCCGTCGGCGGCGTTCGACCTGACCGTGCCCGGTAACGACCTGTATATCGATGATGGTGCAGGTGGCTCGTTCCTTGCCATCGAAGGCGGCGCAGGAACGGTCATCACAATCTCCGGCGTCGAGAAGGGCGGAAAGGACATCGGAACGCGCTCCTTTGCGTTCTCTGCAACGGCGGTGCCCGGCGTCGATGATTTCGGAACGACCCTTCAGGACTACATGGACTTCCTCGACGATACGCTCGGCCTCGATAACACATCCATCTCCGGCCAGTCGCTCGGTGGTGGGGTAAGCTTTGCCGCGGGACAGATTCTGATCACCGGCAACGAAGGCACCGCGCAGCAACTCAGCATCGAAACCGCGGACATTGTCGCCACGAACAACGGCGCAGCCATCAGTCAGCCGTTTGTCATGACGCAAACCGGTGAAGCCGACGGTGAAAGCGTGCGCACGAGTTTCGTGGTGTACGACTCACTCGGAACACCGCTGACGGTTGATCTGACGTTCGTTCTTCAATCCACCACCAGTGGCGGCGGCACGACGTGGGAGTTCATCGCTGAATCAACGGACAACGATGCGCTGAACCGCGTCGTCGGCCTTGGCGTGGTGAGTTTCGATGCCAACGGCGCGTTTCTGGATGCATCGAACTCGGCCTTCTCCCTCACACGCACGAACGGCGCCGTCAGCCCGCTGACGGTGACGATGCAGTTCAACGACGGCCCGGATGCCATCAGCGCTCTGACCAGCTCGCAAAGCGATCTTGCCGCGGTGAGTCAGGATGGCTCACCCATCGGAACTCTCAGCAACTTCTCGATCGGCGAAGACGGCGTCATCTCCGGGTCGTTCACGAACGGCCTGACGCGCACGATCGGCCAGGTTGCCGTGGCGAAGTTCACCAATCCTGAGGGCCTTGTCGATTCGGGCAACAACATGTTCCGCGTCGGACCGAACTCCGGCACGCCGCTGGTGACCACGGCGCTGAACTTCGGAACCGGGCGCATGGTCGGCGGCGCGCTAGAGCTTTCAAACGTCGATCTCTCGCAGGAGTTCATCAACATGATTCTTGCGACGACCGGCTACTCGGCCAGCGCGCGGGTCATTACAACGACCGATGAGTTGATGGACCAGTTGCTGCTGCTCGGTCGGTAAGCCGCACCAATGACGGTGATATCGATTGATGTGTGATTCAACATTCAGCAGTCACGTCTTGACAACGGTGATGCAGACATGATCTCCCTGACACGACTGAACGGAAAACCCATGGTCGTCAATGCCGAGCTCATCCGCACAGTGGAGGAGAACCCGGATACGACGATCACGCTGATCAACGGCGATCACCTGATCATTCGCGAACCGATGCGTGAAGTGATTGAAAAGACGATCGAATACGGAAGGCATCTGCGGAGGATGATTCCGCCAACCTGATCGAAGCGGGGGACAATCGTTGGAACCGGACAGGAAGTCAGGTTCCTGGGGCGGCGCACTCCGCACGCGCC
>CBFGRU010000074.1:0-12303 GCA_965651255.1 uncultured Phycisphaerales bacterium | reverse complement strand
CACGCGCTGCGCGCAGGAAGATGATCGAGAGGCGCTCGAAGCGCTCGGTTATGACCTGGAATTCGTTGATCATCGCGACATCATCATCGTCGAGCGCGATGGTGTGATCATCGGCGGCGGTGATCTGGTGATCGGGATGTCGCCCGCGGAACCGGAGCAGCCGTCGATTCGTCTGCGCGCGGCGAGGTCGATTCGAGATGAAGAACGCATCGCGCTCGTGCGCGGATTGATTGAGTCGGCGCGTCGTCATGGTTTTGCGCGCCTGCTCGCCGGGTGCGATCCGATGGATCTGAACGAGCTTCGCCTGCTGGAGGGCCTCGGCTTCGCGCCGACCGGACGCGGGCCGTACCTTCCTCTTGGCGGCGGTCAGGTGCAGTACATCACCGGGTACCAGGATGCGACGGGGTCGATTCTGGACCTTGTGCTGACCCTGTAGCGCAACGGGTTGCCTCACCCAACCAAGTGAGGCGAAACAATCGGGTCTGCCCGCGCCGGTGGCTCATCGGGGATCAACCGTCTACCGTTCCGCCATGACCACCGCTGCCGATCCACAGGTTCCCCTCAGCCGCACGCCGTTTCATGCATTTCACGTCGAGTCCGGCGCGAAACTGGTGCCGTTCGCGGGGTGGGAGATGCCCATCCTGTACCACTCGATCATCGAAGAACACAAGCAAGTGCGCACGAGCGGCGGATTGTTTGATGTCTCGCACATGGGTCGCATCTGGTTTTGCGGGAAGGATGCGCGGAAGTTTCTCGACCGCATCTGCACGCGCCAGATCTGGGGGATGAAGGACGGCCAGGTCCGCTACTCGCTCATCTGCAACGAAGATGGCGGCTGCCGGGACGATGTGCTCATCTACCGCATGGGCGAGACCGAGTACCTCATGGTCTGCAACGCCTCGAACCGCGCGAAGTTGCTCGAACACTTTGCGCAGGTGAAGGGTGATCTTGCCTTCAAGCAGGAGGATGACACGGAAAAGACCGCGATGGTCGCCATCCAGGGGCCGAAGGTCATGGAATTGCTGTCAGGCGTTTCAAGCGAAGTGCCGAACCTCAAGCGGTATACATTCACGCAGAAGAATCTGCTGATCGCGCAGATTCTCATTTCGCGCACCGGCTACACGGGCGAAGATGGTGTGGAAGTGATTCTGCCGAAGTCATTCGCGAACCAGGCGGTGAAGATGTTGCTCGGGTCGAAAACCGCGAGCGAAGCGATCAAGCCGATCGGTCTTGGTGCGCGCGATTCACTTCGCCTCGAAGCGGGCATGCCGTTGTACGGCCATGAGATTGAAGAACATCTCGACCCAATCTCCGCTGGCCTGAACTTTGCGATCAAGCTCGACAAAGGCGAGAACCCGGAGAACAGTCCGCCGGAAGTGGGGCGATTCATCGGCCAGGATGCGCTGCAGAAGATCGCGAAGGAAGGGCCCGCGCGGAAGCTCATCGGACTCATTCTGGAGGGCAAGCGCGCTGCCCGTCAGAACATGACCGTGCACGAAGGCGGGAAAGAAGTCGGCTTCATTACCAGCGGATGCTGGAGCCCGACGCTGGAGAAATCCATCGCGATGGCGTACGTGCCCGCGGCGCTGGCGGAAGAAGGCACCCCCGTGGAAGTGAACCTCGGTCGCGCGATGACGCCTGCGACGGTGACGAAACTCCCATTCTACAAGGCCGGTTAGCGCGAGCGGCTTATCCGCCTTCAGCACGATCTGGCTTCTCTTCTTCCTCGTTGTTCTCACCCGGCGGTTTCTCACCCGGCCAGGGATGCCTGAGCCATGTGTAGTATGCGGCCTTCTGCTCGGCGGTCGGTTCCTTGATGCGGCGGATGGTCCAGCGGCCGTCGGGCTCGCCGCCGAGGGCCATCGTCAACTCGCGCAATTCATCGTGACGAAAATAGAGCAGCGTGACTTCATCGCCGGGGTCGAACTCACTGATCAGATCGCTCAGCACGCTGGATGATGTGATTCGCCGCCGATTGAGCGCGACCAACTCATCACCGGGCATGATTCCCGCGGCGTACGCCGGGCCGCTGCTTTCCACCGAGCGCACCGTCGTGCCGGTAAGGGCGATGCCCAGCGTCGCGCGCCGGGGCAGAGCCGGTGCGCCGGATGCATCTTCACGATCTGCATCGCGTTCGCGACTGTTGGCGCGGAAGTGTGGTTCGAGGCCAACCACCTCGAGCGCCTTCGCGTAGTCGAGTTCTTCCGTACCGCGCACGTAAGCGGCGAAGAACGGCTCGATGTCCTTCCCGGTCAGCTCTTCGATGACCGCCATCAGGTCGGCGGTGGTGAAACCGCCGCCTTCGAGCGGGAATCGTTCGTACATTTCGCGCATGACGGTATCAAGCGTCACGGCATTGCCGGTTGCCCGGCGGACTTCCATGTCCAGCAGCAGACTCACAAGCGCCCCTTTGGAGTAGAACGAGATGGTTGAGTTCACATCATCCGGGGTTGAGCGGTTGAATTTGATCCACGCATCAAACGATGAATCCGCGAGAGACTGGACGAGTCGTCCCGGCCGCCCCTGCAGGCCGTTGATCGCATTGGCGAGCACATCAATGTACCGGTCGGCCGAGTACACACCGGTTCGCGCGAGGGTCAGGTCGTCGTAGTAACTGGTCGTGCCTTCCGCCACCCAGAGAAGGTCGGTGTAGTTTTCCCGCTCGTAGTCATAGGGCTGCAGGCCAGCCGGGCGCAGTCGCTTGACGTTCCAGGTGTGGAAGAACTCGTGCGCCACCAGCCCGAGGAAGCGGTGATACGCGCTGTTGCTGGAAAGCGACCCTTCGAGCGAGGCCTTCGATGTCTGCATGATCGTCGAGTTGAGATGCTCTGTGCCGCCGCCCGCATTCCGCCCTGCGTGAATGAGAAAGACATAGCGCTCATACGGCAGTTCACCGCCGAAGACGTCGTGCTGCACTTCCACGATGTCGCGGAAGTCGTCAACGAGCCGCTCGGCATCGAACTCACCTTCACCCCAGATCACGATGTCATGGGGCTTGCCGAGCGCTTCAAAGCGAATGAAATCGTGCTCGCCGATTTCGATGGGTGAATCGGCGAGCACATCGTAATTCGGCGCGATGAGCACGGTGTCACTGCCCGGCGCAAACTCTAGCCCGCTCGCAATCTTCCACCCTTCGGGGGCGTCAATGTGCACTTCCAGCGGCGCGAATCGCAGCGCTTCTGCAAACAGAAACACGCTTGAACCGCTGAGGAAGGCATGGGTGTCATCAACGTGGCGCGTCCGGTCGCCGAGCGAGTTGGCATACACGCGATAGCGCACGGTGATGGGGGTGCCGGGATTGGGACTGATGCGCCAGGCGCTCTTGCGGATTTTTTCAATCGGAACCCCGCGCCCGGTCATGGTGCGCGCGGTGACATCGCGCACGGTTCCCGCGGGGTCGATGACGAGGTACTTGCCCGGCCTCCAGACCGGAAGGTGAAAGTCGATCACATCACCTTCCACCGCGGGAATGTGCAGCTCGATTGTGACCATCTGCGTCTGCGGCGCATCCAGGATCACGCGGTAGCGCACGGGCGCATCGTCGCCCGCAGATGCCGCTGCCTGCAGCGAATCCCCGGCTCTTGAGAGAATCGCCACCGCGGCAACCAGCAGAGAAAAGAAGAACAGGGCGGGTCGTCGGTTCACGGCAAGCTCCTTCACTCTGCAGAGGATACGGCAACCGGCCCGGATTGTGGCGGATGAATCCACCGATTGGTATCCTCACGTTCATGAGTGAGAAGAAGGGCGGATGCGGAGCCGCGGGTTTCCTGCTGATGTTCGGCCTGTTCTGGACGGCGATCACCGGCGCGTTTGATGCATTCATCGGCTACAACCTCTGGCGGCAGATGCAGGCCGAGTCATGGCCGGTCACCGCAGGTGAAGTCATCCGCAGCGAGGTCAAAACAAGTACCGACAGCGACGGCACGACCTACCGGGCGGAAGTGACGTTCCGGTACGAGGTGGGCGGACAGCGTTACGAAGCGGATACGTGGCGATTCGGCGCGTGGGGTTCCAGCGATTCCTCCGCAGCGCGCGATGTGGTGCAGCGCTTTCCCGCCGGGGCCGCGGTCGAAGTGCGATACAACCCGAACGATCCATCCAGCGCGGTACTCGAAGTGGGGGTGCAGGGAGACGATCTGTTCCTTCTGCTTTTCATGACGCCATTCAACGTCGTGATGCTTGGTATCTGGTACATCGGACTTGCGCAACTCTTCAAGCGTGAAGTCCCGAAAGTGGGCGGCGCCAGGATACAGGAAGATATCAACCACGTGCGGGTGCGACTGCCGGCGCTGCCCGCGGTCGCGACCGGGGGGATCGTCGCGGGGATCAGCTCGTTCATCATGATCTTCATCGTCGGTTTCGGTTTTGGGTTCAGTCCACCGTGGGGCGTCGTGGTCACTGCGTGGTGCGTGGTCCTTGGTCTTGCCGTGGTGGCTGGATTCATTCAGTCGTACCGCACGCGGAGCGGGCTGGCGGATCTCCTGATCGATCTTCGGCACCAGATGGTGTCGCTGCCCAGCTCACGACTCTTCCGGCCGGGCGCGCTGGTTCCCGTTGAGCGATTCACCGCGACCCGGATTGACCGCGTTGAGACGCGGGGAAAGAACTCCACGACGGTGACCTTTCACCTGTATCTGCAGTATGCCGATGAAGCCGGTGATTCCGCGGAGGTGAAGGTGACATCATCCAGCGATCGAGCCGATGCCGAGGCACTGGCCGACTGGTTGAATGATCGATTGTCGATTGCAACCACGAATGTCAATGACACATCGAGCGACGTGCCCGCGATGGAGGGTCATTCTGCGTAGATGTTGATGGAGTCAGCCGGTCTTCTTGCGCGGCAGCGGATTCCCCGGATCAGGGGCGTAGCCGTTGCGACTGGATGCCGCTTCGGTACGAGCACGGAAGAATCGCGTCGGGCGGTCATCCTGCAACTGGGCCGCGATGCGACGCAACGCCTCCAGCTCGATCTGCCGCACACGCTCCCGTGTGAGCCCGACTTCGCGTCCCACTTCCTTCAGGGTCAGCGGTTCCTGACCTTCCAATCCGAAGCGCAGCTTCAGCACGCGCGCATCGCGTTCATCAATCGAGTCGATCAGTTTCAGGATGAGCTTGAACTCTTCCGACTGCGCAATTGATTCATCGGGTTGATCGCATCGCGTATCCTGGAACAGGTCAGCGAAGTCCATCATCTCGCCATCCGAATCGACCGGCATCTGCGGCCGCGAATGAAACGCCTTGAGCGCGCGGCGGATGATCTGCACTTTCTTGAGCGGCAGCTTGAGTTCGCGCGCCAGTTCCTGCATCGATGGCGGACGACCCAGCTCCTCTTCCAGTCGTCGTGAGGCCTCTTTCCACCGGGCGATGAGTTCAACCATGTACGCGGGGATGTGGATCGGCTGGGCAGCGTTGATGAGGGTGCGCCGAATCGCCTGTTTGATCCACCACGAGGCGTAAGTTGAGAACCGCGCGCCCTGCGCGGGGTCAAAGCCCTCGACCGCACGAATCAGGCCGATGTTGCCCTCTTCGATCAGGTCCGACAGCGAGAGCCCCCGGTTCACGTAGTTCTTGCAGATCGAGACGACCAGCCGCAGGTTGGCGCGCACCATGCGATCGCGTGCGCCCATGTCGTTGTTGTTGATGATCCGCCAGCCGAGGTGTTTCTCTTCATCGGCGGTGAGCAGCTCGGTCTCGTTGATCTCCTTGAGATACAGCTCGAGATCGGACTGCAGGGCCGTCGAACCGCCCGTTCGACCCCGGCGATTGCCGGTCGCGGGCTTGCTCTTCACCGGGTTGGTAGTGTTGCGTCTGGACATTCAGTCGTATCGCGACATCGGGTGCCTGTGCATCATAAACTCCGATGGAATCGGAGGATAGGTTGCATCAGCCCGAAGAAAATCACTCCGCTCAATGATCCTATCGGCCGCCGATTGGCCAAGCAACCGTCCTCTCTCCGCCGCTCCATCGGTTGAATCCTTGCCCGCCTTGAGGCAGGTCCACCGAATCGGCCATGAAGCAGAGAATCGAACCCCACCCTGCCGATACAGTCAATCGTATCGGTCACTGGCCTCCCTGAATCAACCGTTTCACCACCGTCTATCCATGGTAGTCCGCCGCCTCTCATCATGAATCCGGATATCACCCCACTTTTGCAGGACTGGCCGTTCCAGCCGGGCGAACTCAACGTCCGGCTCGTGCAGGTGAACGATGATCGCTCGGTGATGCAGATCCGCATCGAACTGGGCATCCTGCAGTTGGAGCTGACAGGCCGCCCCGACGGGACGAGGCCGGCCGGTCTGGAGAGCCGATTCGATGAGCAGCTCGAACGGTTGAAGCAGTGGGAGGCGCAGTACGGCGAGGCATCGGGCTTTGTCGTCAGCCCCGGTGACTGCCGTGCGCTGCGCGAAGAGGCCGCGCAGTTTCATCATCGTGCAGCCGGGTACCTCGCGCTGGAACAGTATCAGGATGCGGTGCGCGATGTGGACCGGAACCTGCGCGTGATCGAGTTTGTCCGCGAGTTCGCTGCGGAGGAAGAGGATCGCATGTCGCTCGATCCACTCCTGCCTCACCTGGTGGCTACGCGAACGCGCGCCCTGGCGACGCTGGCTATCACCCAGCGCGAAGTGAAGACCGCGATGAGCGTGCTTGATCACGGCATCGATCAGCTGCGCCACGTCTACGGCGCGATCGGTCGGCCCGGTGATGCAGAAAGCAGCAACGAAGTGCAGTTGCTCCGCGGCATGCGCGATGCACTGGTGCCGAAACTGCCGACGAGTCAGCGCGTTGAACTGCAGGAACGCCTCAAGGCCGCACTCGCAGCCGAGAACTACGAGTTGGCAGCCATCCTTCGGGACGAATTGCGGCTCATGCACGACTGATCGACCGGTCCGCACACGCCGACTCCGCGGGAGATGGTGTTGGCCGATGGTGTCAACTGTACTTGTTCAGCAGCACTTCGAATTCGCGGCGAAAGCGCTCGCGACCGAAGTCGGGGTCGATCGCGCGCAAGCGCATGATGCGCGGTCGAATCTGTTGCGTGCCTTGCCCGGCGCGATCGAGAATCTGCAACATGCGCAGTTCCGCCAGCCAGAAGAGTTCATCGCGCGCCTGCTCCCGGTCGGCACTGAGGCGGCGGAAGAGTTGCATGGCCTCGCCGTAACGCGACAGGCCGAAGAGGGCCTCGGCCCGGCCGATGATCGCCTCGCGCGCGGCCGGCTGGCGGGCGAGCACCTCGTCGAAGAGTCGGAGCGCCTGTTCAAAGTTGCCCGCGATTCGGTACGCTTCGGCGACGGTGAGCAGCAGGTTGTCGAGCGCGCCCGGGCGGTGTGACCGGCCGCGCGCCCAGGTTTCGAGCCCTTCCGCCAAGGGTTGCAGGTCACGAGTGGCGCGTGCATCGGCTTCGGCGGCCTGACCGCGCTGACGCAGGCCCTCAACCTCGCGCGCGATCGACTCAAGCAGTGATGGAATCACGCGGCCGGCCGCTTCGGGAATCGCGCGCATGAAGCGATCGACTTCCTGCCTGGCTTCATCAAGCCGACCCGCTGACTGAAGGGCGCGAATGCGAATCGTCAGCAGCTCCGCCGCGACGCGCCGATCGATGGTGGTGATGTCAAGTGTCTCGAGCAGGGTCAGCGCCTCGGCGGCGCGTCCGGCGCCGAGGGCGGCTTCCGCTTCCAGAACCGTCAGCGAATCGAGATGCGTTTCGATCGCCTGCCGCGATGGCCCAGTCGTACGCTCGCGCAGCCGCTCAAGTTCCTGTTGAACGGACTTCAATGTTTCGAGCGCACGCTGCCATGCCTGGATGCGCTGCGCCGGTTCGGTTGCGGCGACGGCTTCATTTCGCGCCGATCGCGCCAGCAGTACGCGACCATCGACATAGACCTCAGCGCCGGGCGGTATCTGCTCGATGCGCGTTCGCGCCTGGGCAAACTTCGCCTGCTCGACTTCAATCCGCGCCAACTCGTACCGCCACCGCTCGATGTCGGCGAGCATGGGAAAGCGTTCGAGCGCGAGGGCGAGTGTCTCCACCGTTCGCGCGGTAATGGCATCATCGGCGGGCGCAGCGCGGTGCTGCTGCACGAAGAGCGCCGCTGCCAGCCCGATTGCGCGCTCCGCAAGCGAATCGGCCGGATACCGAGAAGCCAGTTGGAAGAAACGATCGGCCGCCGCCACAGGTTGTTCATCGCGGTAGAGCGCGCGGCCGAGGCCATCCAGCGCAAGAACGGCGGTGCGCTCATCCAGGTCGGTGCGGGCGATCGCCGCTGCAAAGAGTTCGATTGCCTCGCGACGGGTGTCGTCAGATTCTGCCATCGCCTCGGCCCGGGCGATCGACACGATCGGCGGCAGTTGATCGAGCGGCGTCTCGGCGTCGGCGGCCGCTGCCATCTTGCCGAAGATGAGTTGACGGAGCGCCGCCGCTTCGCGTTCCGAAGCATTGTTGAGCAGCGAGAGATAGCTCGTAAACGCCTCGGTGAGCAGGCGCGGACGATCCGCAGCCGAGGCGCGCTGGGCGATCATCTGTCGCAGCACGAATCGGCGATCGGCGATCATGAGTCGATAGAAAAGATCGTTCGCGCCGGCATACCGCGGCTCGATGGATTCCAGCGCTGCCAGGCCCGCATCGGGGCCGCGTTGTTCGGTGCGGTTCAGCACACCGCCCATGCGTGCGCTGAAGATATCCATCGCGTCGGCATCTTCATCCGTCGCGGCAGTGCGAAAGGCGTTCTCCGCTTCTTCAAAGAGTCCGAGCTTCGCGAGCGCCAGTCCGTGATAAACCTGCGCCCGACGTCGAACCGCACCGTCGAGACGTTCAGGAAGCGGTTCGAGCGTTTCGACGGCAAGTTCAAGCAGGTGCTGGCGTTCTTCCGCCGATGTCGCCGCAAACTGCGCGCGAAGCACCGCGCCAACACCACGGAGAAACGGAATGCGTCGATCGCGCTCTTCATCGGCGAGGCGACGCCGTTCGAGTTGGAGCGCGATGTTTTCGCGATATCCCGGTGTGTTCTCGATTTCCATGATCGCGTCGGTGATCGCAAGTTCCGCTTCATCGCTGAGTTCATCGATCTCGATCGCGACCTGCCGGATGATCTGTTGCTGATCGAGCGTCGGCAGACCGAAGAGCGCCACGACTTCGAGCGCCTCGTGCCCGAGGGTGCGAAAATACAGGTCGGTCGCCAGATCCGTCATCCAGATGGCGGCGTTCGGATCATCAGCATGGCGCGCGATCAACGTCCTGCGCGCGGCCAGCACTCGCTGCAGGGCGGCGCGCTGCGCAGCGGAGTTGCTTGCCGCCGCGTTGTACGCCGCTTCCTCGCGCGCGATTGTGAGCTGCAGGCCCTCCACCGTGTCGCCCGCCACATCCGCATCATCGGCCAGATGGTCGATGAGATCGCGCAGGCCGTACTCGCTCAGGCCGCGCAGGAACTCATCCCGATCGAGCTGGTCATCAAGCGACTGCGCACCGGCGCAGAGGGAGATACCCAGCAGAGCCGGGGCGAAAAGCAGTCTGAGTGTTATCGCACGAATCATGCTCACAGCGGTTTGGCGAAGTTGATGTTGGTATAGGCCGCACGACGGGCGGCGTTGAGCGCATCAATCACATGATCCCACCGCGCAGTCCGCGCGGGGACGATGATGATCGGATGTTCCGACTCGAACAGCCCACGCGCCGAGTCCGGCCTGATCTGCTGATCACGCAGAAACGCGAAGAGTTCCTCGAACGTGGCCGGTTGCGGAAACGGCCCTTCAATCGCGAGGCGGTACCCCGTCGCACCGGTCGGTGTTGATGAGATGTTGATCCGCAGCGGCTGTTCATCAAGCTGAAACGGATCGCGCTGCGCATCGGATTGAAGGCGCGGCGGAAGATCAAGCTGGTACACCGCTTCACCCACTTTGAACTCCGTCGCCACTAGGAAGTACACGAGCAGCAGGAACGTCACATCGATCATCGCGGTCAGGTTCAGCGTCATGCGCGACGATCGTCGGCCATGGCGCAAGCGCGATGAACGATGCTCAATGACGCCGCTGTCGCGCTCGACGGATTCATCGAAGCGTCCGGGTTGATGGATAGAGCCACTCACACGCCATCCTCGACTTTGTTCACCACCAGGTTGACGCGGGGAATGTATCCTTCGACACCGGCACCGAGCGCTGCCTTCGACACCGCATCCAGAACCGGCTCGATGTATTCGTACTGGGTGTCACGATCGGCACGCACGTTGATCGCAATGCCGGGGTTGGCCTGAAAGATCGCCGCGAGATGCAGGCGCATTGCTTCGCTACCCTCGGCGTTGGGCGGAAACGTACGAGAACCCACGCGATACCCCGCAGCCCGCTCGCCTTCGGGCAGAATGTTCACCACGATGCGCTCTTCTTCGGTGATGGTCGTCGTCGCCGGGTCCTGCGGCGTGGGCAGGTCCATATCCACGTTTTCCAGATCGACAATCTGCGAGACCAGCACAAAGAAGACAATGAGCAGGAACGTCACGTCGATCATCGGCGTGAGGTTGGCCGCCATATCGGCTCGTCCGCGTTTGTAGATCGCACTCATCGTCGGCAATCTCTCTCGGTCATCGCTGGATGGTGGAAACGATCAGGTGGTGGGCTTCGCGTCGCTGCCGCCCGTTGTCGTCGCGCGACGCGGGCGGAACTGGTTGAGCAGTTCCTCAGCCGCCTGCGTCGCTTCGGCGGTCAGCGCATCAATCTTGTTACGCACGATGGCGTACCCCGCGAGCGCAGGAATCGCGACGATGAGCCCCCAGAACGTGGTGACCAGGGCCGTTCCGATACCGCCAGCCAGTTGCACGGGATTGGCATCGCCGCCGGCCGAAACGATGGAGTAGAACGCCAGGATCATGCCGTAGACCGTTCCGAAGAGGCCGATCATCGGCGCCACCTGACCGAGCACGTTCAGATATTCAATGCGCCTCAGCCGCTCGGTGGTGTGTTGATCGGATGTCAGCTCGAGACTGCGGATCATTGCGCCGTAGCCGTGCGGCGCTTCGCTGAGCCCGGCGCTCAGCACCCGGCTGAAGAAGCTCTGATCCTGCGTGACGAGGGCGACTGCCTCCTTGAACTTTCCTGCTCGCAGTAACTCGCCTGCTTCACGCAGAACACCTTCGGGCAGAATCGACTTGCGCTGATTCGTCAGTGCCATGTGCCCGATCAGGCCGATCGAAAGCATCGACAGCGCCAGCAGCAGCCAGATGATGAGACTGCCGAGGAGTTCGATCTGCCACTCATTCCCGATGGCGCGGCGGCTGATGAAGAACGCGCTGGCGAACGACTGCGCATCGGAGCCGGCGTTATCCTGCGCAAGCGCTGAGCCGGCCGTCAGGACGAGCAGCCCGATGCCGGCAGTCGTGAGTGATGCGGCGCGCCACGTACGACGAGACGCGCGAAGAAGTGATGGGGCAGGCACGGACGTCTTCTTCATGAGCCGGATCCTTGCAGGTTCCGCAGTTGCTGGGTGAGTTCGGTCAAACCGCGCGCTTCCGCCAACGTCATCGCACGCTGAAGCAGTCGCTGAGCGGTCTGGGGTTGATCGAAGTGAGAACGATAGAGAAGCGCCGTTTCCATGAGTGCGGCTGGCGCTTCATCAGATTCTGCGAAATGAATCGCGCATTGCATCAGTCGAATGGCAGCATCGCGCGGCCGGTTCGCGCCGCTCAGGGCACGGCCGTACTGCAATAGAAACCGCGAAAGCGAGCGATCCGCCGGATCACGTGCGACGCGCTCGCACATGGTCACGGCCTCGCTGAAACGCTTCGTTTGCAGCAACTCATCAATGGCGTCGGGAGAGTTCGGACCGGCCTGTTCCCGGTTCGGTGTGCCCGGATTGGGAGTCGGTGCGCTGCCACCGGGCGGTGTTGACGGTCGTACGGGCGTTTCAACGTTTGATGCGTTCGATGGTGGCAATCGCCAGTCGCTGCGTTGCAGGTCGTTCATCGCGAAGCCGGAAATCGACGACCCTTCGCGCCAGACGACGCCCGGTTGCGCCTGTTGTGCGCGTTCGTGCAGGGGGCGCACGAGCGCGGCAAGCCGTTCGGCGGCGGCCTTGACCTCCGGTGCTGCATCGCAGCGAAGGAGTCGATCGATCGCCCACCACGCTTCGCGCGCGAGCAGAGGGTCGATCTCTGCGCCATCTTCCAGTGTTGATTCGGGAACCAGGATCGACCAGTACGCCGCGGCATCGGTCAGCAGGACCCGCGCCGCGTGGGAAGCAGCCCGGATGGGCTCACCCCGCTGATCATGCGCGCGGGCCAGCCGCGCGTGAATCCACAACCGCTGCACTTCGGTGCGGGC
>CBFGRU010000073.1:0-12336 GCA_965651255.1 uncultured Phycisphaerales bacterium | reverse complement strand
GGGCGCCAGGATTGTTCTTTGTTTCGCGCTGATGGGTGCCGTACTCGGGTTCCTGCCGCATAACTTCAACCCGGCAACGATTTTTCTCGGCGACTGCGGTTCACTGCTGATCGGTTTCGTGACCGTCTGCATCATCCTGATGATGGGTGAGTACGGCCAGACCCACCTGGTCTTTGCGGGCTTGATTGTGTTCTCAGTTCCGATCATGGATACGGCCTTGGCGATCGTTCGGCGCAAACTTAGCGGCATGTCGATGTCCGAGGCAGATGATCAACACATTCACCATCAACTCAAGCGAGTTCTGGGGGGTGTCAAGCGGGCGGTCTTTGCGCTGTACGCGATCTCATTTGCGTTTGCGGTGGTTGGTGTTTCACTTGCACTGCTGGTCTTGATGACAGGAATTCGCGTGCGCGTGGTGTATGCGATTGCCATTGTGCTGTTTGGATTTATTGGAGTGATTGCCTTCAAAGCAGCACGTCGCCATGAGTATGCGATTCGTCAGCAACAACGAGCGTCAGCAAAGGCCAAACCCGCACCGCGTCAGAGTGCGCCTGCAAAGGGGGCAGTCGATCTGCCGCGGGCGAATCCGCCGATCGAGAGTCACGCCGGCTGAACTGGCAGAGGTTGCGTTCCATTGCGGTCATGTCACAATTGGGCGATGACGCAATCTGAACGCATTGGTGTGCTCTTTGTATGCCTCGGTAACATCTGCCGCAGTCCGCTGGCGGAAGGCATCTTTCTACACGTGGCAAATGACCGCGGGCTGGCGAGCCGCTTCAGCGTTGATTCGGCTGGAACCGGAGGTTGGCATGTCGGTGAGCCCGCCGATTCAAGAGCACGCGATACCGCCAAGCGGCGGGGGGTTACCCTTGTGAGTCAGGCGCGACAAGTTCATGCAGATGACTTTGCACGATTTCATTATCTGATTGCGATGGACCAGTCAAACCGTGAGAATCTGCTTGCACTCAATGCGCCTCGTGAGCGAACCCACCTGCTCCTTGACTTTGCAAGGCATCAACGTCTGCGTGAAGTGCCTGATCCCTACTACGGTGAATCCGACGGGTTCGAGACCGTCTCTGATCTCATTGAGATGGGATGCATCGGTCTGCTTGATGAACTGATTCGAAAGCATCAACATGAGTGGTGATCGCGATGCAATCGCCTGTTCTTTGCATGCTGCGGGGCTTGCCACCGACCGTTTCAAGCGCGAGCGCTTGAGCGGGGGCTGCATTGATCAGGTCGAGCGAATCATCTTGCAGGATGGATTCAGCGTCGTAGCAAAGATCGGATCCTCTCCCAATGCGGATCGATTCAAGGCCGAACAGCGTGGATTGGAAGTTCTCAGCGCGACGCAGACTGTGCGGGTTCCACGTGTCTTTGGATGTTTAGAGCATGAAAGTACGTGTGTATTGTTGCTCGAACATCTGGAGGCAACATCCGCATCGTCGGCGATGTGGATTCAATTCGGCGAAGAACTCGCCGCGTTGCACCAGGTAGACATGGGTTCACAGTATGGATTTGAAGCGGATAACTACCTCGGTTCAACAACGCAGCTCAATGGGTGGCATGATGACTGGGTAGAGTTCAACCGAGTGTGCCGCATTGAACCCCAACTGCGCATGGCAGAAGCTTCCGGTGTATTGACGGGTACAGATCTTGAAGCGTGTACAAGTGTCCTGGGAATGCTGATTGAGCTTCTTCCTTCGCATCCTCGTCCATCGTTGCTGCACGGAGACTTGTGGGGAGGAAATGTCCTGCCATGCGCCGATGGTTCGATGGCAGTGATAGACCCCGCGTGTTCCGTAGGGGATGGTTATGCGGACATTGCCATGATGCGATTGTTTGGCGGCTTTCCTGAGGTCTGTTTCAAGGCCTATTTCGCTCTCCAGGAGGAGCCATTGAGCGACATCGTTGAGCGTCGGATGAAGGTGTATCAGATCTATCACATGCTGAATCACGTGAACATCTTTGGTACTTCCTACCTTCCGCAACTCCGTGCGTTGATTGGCGCTCTCACATAACCAGGCCGGATTCATCCGTGTCGTGCAGCAAAATCATCCAGAAACTGTGCGAGTGAGATGCATCCTTCTTCGGGAAAAGCGTTGTAGATTGATGCCCGCAGGCCGCCCAGTGCGCGGTGGCCTGCCAGTCCGGACATGCCTTGATGTTCGGCCTCTTCAACAAAGAGGCGGTCCATTTCGTCTCGCATTGTGCGGAAGACGATGTTCATGCAGGATCGATCGCACTTTCGCGGATTGACCTGGTAGAAGGGTTCATGCCGATCAAGCACATCATAGATGACCTTCGCTTTTCGTATGTTCCGCTGCTCAATGACGGCAAGACCGCCTTGTTTGAGTAGCCATTGAACAATCAATCCGATGAGATAGATGCCGAATACCGGTGGAGTACTCAAGCGTGAACCTGCTTGAGCATGGGCCTGATAGCGAAGTGCATCTGGCAGAGATGAATTGGAGTTACTGAGCCACGATTGATGAATGATGGCCAGCGAGACTCCGGAGAGCCCCAGGTTCTTCTGCGCAGCGGCAAACATGGCGACGTGGCGTTGGATGTCCAACGGGCGGCTGAAAATGTCTGAGCTTGCATCAACCATCAAGGGAAGCGTCGTGTCGGGTGCCTGCTGATACTGGGTGCCTTCAATCGTGTTGTTTGAGCAGTACCACAGATATGTTGCTGCAGTGTTCGGGTGAATCTCATCAGCACAAGGGAGGGCACGGAAACCGCTGGAGCCGCCGTCAAAAGCAAGGTGGACTTTCGCGACTCGCCGGGCGGAATCGATTGCCTTTCCGGTCCACACACCGGTATGCAGAAATTCTGCCGTGTCGCTCGCTGCGAGGAAGTTCAATGGTGCAAGCGCAAACTGCGTTGTCATGCCTCCAGCCAGGAAGAGAACCGCGTAGTCATCCGGGATGCTTGCGAGCACACGCAGGCCGGACTCCGCCTCATGGAGAATCCGGTCAAAGGTGGAACTGCGGTGGCTTAACTCAAGGATGCCGATACCTGATTGACCATATGACCAGAGATCTTCCTGCGCCTGGGAGAGAACTTCTTCCGGTAGCTGTGCTGGTCCGGCGCAGAAATTGAAGACTCGTGGTGACTTACTCATGGTGCTGGGGATTCGGGTACTGGCGCGAGCGTGATGCATTCAGCGCTGATGACGGCATGGTTTGCGCGAATGGCGTGAAGCATGTCTTCACTTAACGGTGAATCAAGTTGAATACGTGCACAAGCAGCACGGTGCCCTTCATAGATGGCGTTTTCCATTTCTTCGACATTCACCTTGGCTTGGCCGAGAATGTAGAAAACGTGGGCAAGGACTCCCGGTTGGTTTCGCATCCGAATCGTCAGGAGCGTATTGGCAGGGGTCGTTGCTGCCCGATTCACGCAATGGATTGGTTGACCTGTTCGATGGTATCGGGCAATGGTCTCAACAGCTTCCTTTGCGACCGCACGGCGGGCCTGGATAGTCGATGCGCCCATACGGTGGATGGCACTGAGACCTTTGGCACGAAGGAAAACGCCAGAAGGCATGAAGTCGGGTTCAAAGGTTGGATCAAGTGCGACACCGATACGAACTTTGCGGTCCTCCATCGCTTCTATGAGAGTTGATTCCGGAAACTCCCGCAAGCCCGCTGTAATGACAAGCACCGTTCCCGGGCGAAGTGCGCGGCAGAATGTAGAGCCAACGTGTTTGGCGATATCGTCGAACCCTCTGGCATGGACGATGATGAAATCAGAATCCTCCGCAACCGCCACGGCAGATTCGGCACGCGGAAGGGATGCGCGAGAATCGGACTGAGACTCTGCGTTGACCGGCGACCAGGCCATTAAATGCATGCCGAAACTTCTCGCACGTTCAGCGATACTCTCAATCACCAGTCCGGACCCGATCAGGCCAAGTGTGCGACCTTGAAGTCCCATAGCCGTTGAGTACGTTTCATCCTTCCACTGCCCGGACCGCAGATCAGTCGTTTGGCCGACCAGCTCGCGATCAGTGGCGAGTAACAACGACCAGGCGAGTTCCGCATTGGCCAGGGCAAAAGCGCGCGGACAAACTGCGACTGCGATTCCGTGGGCTGATGCCGCAACGACATCGACAGACATGGCATGGTCCGCTGTACAGACAATGAGCCGCAAAGATGTTGCCGATTCAATGACCTCCGAAGTTACCGGAGCCGCTCCGACGATGAGGATTTCCGGGTCAAACTCACGGATCGTCCGGCTGAGCGAGTGTCGTTCGGGTTGATTGATCAGTTCCACTTCCAGGCCGAGGTGCTGCAACGCTTTGATACCTTCCGGCTCGAACTGATCGTCAACCAGCACTCGTCTCTGTGGCATCGCCTGGTCCTCCTCAGGGCATGAGAAACCGAAGTTGCACGAAAGTCTATGCAGTCCTGCGGCTGGGTTGTGCGGACATCGCAATGCAAAGGTTGACCCTGTAGGGAGGCTTCAGGAGTTCCGTGTCCCCAAGTGCGATAAGCGGGAGTAGACGATGAACTGTTGCGTTGCGAGAACAGAGTGAAGTCACGATCTCGACTGTACGAATGTCAGGCATTGCCTGATAACTGGGTGATGTACTTCAGGCCTTCCGGTAAATGGTTCCAATTGTGCGGGCAGTCGATGCAGAAGTCTGGCAGCTCGACTGGTGAAAGACTTGCGGTCGGTCGATGTGAATCGTGAGTTCATTACCGGCGATGCATTCGCCGGCTCTGCGGACCTGCCTGCCGCCGGAGGGGACGGCAGCAGGAATCCGCCGCACGACACCTTGTTGGAATCGTGCGAATTGACATGCCGTCACACGGGATGCGGCCGCCGCTGGTCGTGCCCGCCAAGGTCTTGGAGGAGTCCGTACAAGGAGTCACTCGCATGCGCGCAAGTGCAAGAAAGTCTCGGGCGTTTACGCTGGTCGAAATCTTGATCGTCGTTGTCATTCTCGGCATCCTCGCCGCGATCGTGATCCCGCAGTTCACGAACGCATCGCAGGAAGCAACGGCTTCGAGTCTCCGCAGTCAGTTGCAGACGATTCGCAGCCAGATTGAACTGTTCCGCGTTCGCAACAACGGCACCCTGCCGACGTTGGTTGCTGATCAGTGGGATCCGCTGGTCGATGCCGACTACCTGCAGGCCGCACCCGTCAACTCGCTGACTGGCACCAGCACGGTTGCCGCAGCCGACGGTGCCGGTGTGGCGTGGGTCTATGACAACGCAACTGGCGAGATCTTTGCCACCAATCCTGACAACATCGACTTTGATGGTGACGGGAACGGCGACGGCAGCCCGCTGCCCTGGTAATCCGTCTCGCTTGAATCGAATTGAAGACGCCGCGGTGGAAACGCCGCGGCGTTCGCTTTTGCCATGCTCCGTGTCCGTTCGACCAATTTGTTGGCTGATTCCATGCGACGCCGGGCGATCGCTCGATGGTTCGCTCTCGCGCGTCATCGACGCTATGCGACAGGCATTGTCGTCAGCGCATTGGTCCTTGGTGCAGTCAATGGGCTCATCGGGCCGGTCACGCTCTTTGCGCGAGGAGCAGCGAAACACTCGTTGCCGGAGAATGAAGATCGCCGCCGATTGACTGAGCAACTGGTCGAACTGATCTCATCCAGTCGAGCGGTCATTCTTCACCGGCCATGGCGGAATGATGCAGGTGTCGATTTACTGCTATGGCAGGATGATGTGCACGACCCAGGGCGAATCAATCCCGATGAAATCGTCCTGATCAGTCACAGTCGAGTGCTTCGGGCGATCACACTGTACCGGATGGATCAACGCGCCAACAGGGGCAGCGAAATACCGGTCGCTTCCGTTGCGCCCGGTGATGATGAGGGTCTTGATAATGGGTCTGCACTGTTTGGTGGATTTGACAATGCGGGATTTTGTGACCGGTGGCGCACGAGTGCGCATGTGAATGGCGTCGTTCTGGCCACTGACGTCCGGGAACTTGAACTGACCGAACTGCATAAACGGTCTGACGGGATGGCAAAGCTGCACATCGGTCTTACGTGGCATGCTGATTCAGTCGATACGCCTGACAGCGCGACAGTCATTGTTGCGGCGACTTGGCGATCGCTGTTGGCGAAGGAGTGACAAGCATGAAACGCTTTTCGTACCGCGACTCGATTCTTTCCATCATTGCCATCCTGCTTGCAGCAAACATCTGGGTGCAGGTGAGCGATGGTCCATCGGTCAACCGAGAAGCGATTGCTCAGGATCCGCGTGGCATCCCGAATGCCGGATATCAGCGGAAGGAAATGATCGATGGTCTCCGCGAAATCGGTCGGCGCGTCGACGGAATGGCGCGTCTCATTGAGTCCGGCAAGATGAAGGTTGAAGTGGCGAACTTCAAGGAACTTGAAGAGTCGCAGAAGAAGCTCATGGAAGAGCAGAAGAAGGTTGCTGAAGGCCGCGGAAGCAATTAATGCGAACTTCACTCTCCCATTGTGTGCGGCGGGCGTACACGCTGATCGAGTTGCTGATGGTCGTGGCGGTGCTCGGCCTGGCCGGTGCGCTGCTTGTTCCGCAACTGGGGCAGCCCGATGAACTGACGATCCAGGGCGCGGTACGCCAACTCATCTCCGACATCAGTTTCGCCCAGTCCGATGCGCTTTCGCATCAGGATCGAAGACGCGTGTATTTCTTCGATGATGGTCGCGGCTATGTACTCCTGCGCTCTCCGTACGATGTGGATACCGACTACATCTTCGATCCGCTTGGGCGCCCGGGAGCGAGTGGTGCGTACGTCATTGACTTCTCTGCGGATGATCGATTCGAAGGCCTGACAATCGAATCGGTTGAGCTTGATGGCGATGAACGCTTTCTCACGTTTGATGAACTCGGAGGGACGATCGCACCGGACGGAACACCAGGGACCGGTGGATTCATCATTCTCAAATCGCAGACGCAGCAGTACCGCATCAACATCGCTGCCTTCACGGGCAAGATGTCAGTGGAGAAGCAGTGAAGCAGTAATGCAGTTGCGTCGGAGGTGGATGACTCGTGGCAACATTCAGTGAGGCATTCCGTACATTGATGCCGTTTCAGGCGTCGTATGGACTCATCGGCCTTGAATACGGGTCGCGTGGGATTCGCATGCTGCAACTGCGCCGCCGGCGGGTGGGCATTCAAGTCGCTGGAATGGCGCGAGTTGATTTCGAGCTGAACAGCGACGAACTTCCACGCGATCTCGTTGAACGAGTACGAGCGAACTACATTGCCGGAGGATTTGCCGGGCGCCGCTGCGCCGTGTGCCTTCATCGGAATGACGTGCACATGCAGTCGATCCGACTTCCGAAAATGAGTGACAGCGAACTGGCGGATGCATGTGTGTGGGAGGCAGCCCAGCGATTCGGGCTAGACCGCAAGTCAATGATGGCGGATTTTGTTCGGCTCGGTGAAGTGCAACAGGGTACTGACACTCGAGAAGAGGTCCTCCTGGTTGCAGCGGAACTCAGTTGCATTCAGTCACGAATTGAACCGCTCCTCGAGGCCGGCCTGCGCCCGGTGGCTATCGATGCGCCGTTTATGTCGCTTGCCCGCCTCCACAGTTTGAACTGCCGTCGCGAGAACGACCAGAATCGAATCCGTTGCGTAGTTGAAGTCGGCAGTTCGGGTTCAATCATCATGATTCTGCGTGGCGACCAGGTGGCGTTCTGTAAACCGGTCGCACTGGGTGGTGATCTCCTCGATCGCGCGGTGGCTGAGTATCTTCAGGTTGAGCCACAATCAGCACGCGAACTGCGCGAACGTCGAATCGAGATCGACCCTCATGATTCTGCGGCGACTTCAGCCGGATCTGATGAGGTTGCTGATCGAATGATTTATGAAGCCCTGCGCCCCCTGTATGGCCAGTTGGCCAAAGAGGTTGCCCTCTGCCTTCGCTACTACAGCGTGACGTTTCGAGGGCCCTCACCGGAGTGCGTGTACCTGACAGGCGGTGATGGACGTGACCCACGATTAGTTGAGATGATCGCGCAGTCGTGCAAGGTTCGAGTCACTGCTTCGGACGCAGTGTTTGACTTGACTTCGGGACTGCACTCTCAGGGGCTTGGCGCGGGTCGGCCGATCGGGCCTGCTGGAGCTTGGGGAGTTGCTGCTGGTTTGAGTTTGAGAAGTCTCTGGAACTCTCGTGGTGAGCGTCGTCGGATCGAACAGACGGCCGAAAGGGAGGCGGCCTGATGCGACAGCATGCAATCGACTTGCTTCCCGAATCGCTTCGAGCGCGCGCGCAGGCGCGAACCATCGCAAGCCGCAACATTACGTTTGGTGTGGTGGCGCTCATTGTTCTCGTCGTTGTGAGTACACATGCCCGTGTGCAGCGACTGAATGCGGAAGATCAGTTGCGGGAAACCGAGGCGCATGCTCGCCAGGTTGAAGCTCACGAAGCGCGGGTCAGCGAACTCACGGAACAGCTTGATGAAATCAATCAGTACGTCATCGTGTACCGAAACACGGAGACGCCGATCTCAATCAGCGGTCTGATCGCATCGGTCGTCGAAAAGATGCCCGGATCAGTGACGCTCGATCGAATCGATTTACAGATGGGAACGAAACGTCAGATTCGAACGAGTTCCCGCGTCGCCAGCAATCGCACCAGCGATGCTGATCCAGTCGAGCGCGTGCTCCTGGCAGAAATGTCAGGTTTCGCGGTTACCGATAACGACATTGCGGAGTTTGTCTCGAAACTCCAGCAGAGTGCACCGTTTGCGCAGGTGAGTCTGGACTTCAGTCGTCAGCGCGTGGTAAACGAGCAATCCGCACGGGAGTTCCGTTTGAGCTTCACCGTCGATCTGACGCGCCGATATGTAAGTCATCATCTTGTTGAATCCGACCCGATGGAGGCGAGACATGGTCAATGATCGATCGACCATTGCGGTGCCACTCGTCATTCTCGCGGGCTTTCTGCTTGGACTTGGAATCCTTGCCTACCCGTCCCACCGGCGGGCGTGGCATATTAAGAACGAGATCAGCTTCCTTGAAGAACGAGTTGCTGAGCTTGACAGTGACAAGTCTGAGATCGAACGTCTTGAACAGGAGCTGGAAAGGCGCAGGAGCATTGTCGAATCCGATTTGAAGCAGATTCCATTCTCCGCTGATGTTGCAGGGCTGATTCGCGTTCTTTCGCTTCCAGTTGATGGACATCGCATTGTCGACCAGACATTTACCGCTGGTCAGATGAAAGCGATCGAAACCATGCCGAGTGATTCTCTGCGAGCACTGCCGGTGACCATTGACATGGTGGCAGACTTCGACTCCATCTTCGCGACACTGCAGGCGATCGAAGGTCTCGATCGCCTGCTGCGAACGGTCTCCGTTCGCATGGCTCGGGATGAGAAACTAAGCGGGCAACTTACTGCAACGATCGGTATCGAAGCCGTGTTCGAGAACAGCAGCATCGCGGAGGTGCGTTGACATGCCAGTCTTCCTGCAACGCCTCTGGATTCAGGTGACCTCAGACAAGCGTCGATTCGGATTGCTGGTCGGGTGCCTGGGATTGGGGCTCCTCCTTTGGGGGCGGATCATCGTCATATCACAACCGCCACGACGTGCAGTGGCAGATGATGGTGCAACCACTGTTGTGAAGGACTCAACACAGGTCCCCGGTGATCAGAAGTCTGATAAGTCTCCGCGGCTGAAGGACCTGGAGACGGTGTACATTCGTCTGGCCGAACGGCCAGCACGCGATCCATTCCGGATCAATTCGCAATTCTTTCCCAAACGGACCTTGCCACAACAGACTGTGGAGGAAGCGCCCAAGTCGACGCCTGCTCCTGCCGAAGAACCAATGCAGGTCATCGTCCAGCGCGAGCGTGAGTTGCGCAGCGAACTGGATCGGATGAAACTGGGAGCCGTCATGAAGGGCAGTCCGATTATGGCAGTGATCAACGGCCGAATGTACAGCAAAGGGGAGCGTGTCCCCTTTGCGAGCGACATCGGACGATCCTTCATTTTGAGTGAAATCCGGTCGCGGTCCGTCCTGCTCGAGTGCGATGGTTTCGTATTCGAGCTTCGGATGCCGTTCTCGCTTGACGGCGGCCGCTGATGAGTGAAGTCCTCGGGAAGTCAGGAGTCACGAGTATGTCTCTGTCCTTGCGATCGCACCGGCGTCGTTTCTTGCTGCCCTTCGGGTCCGTTTATGCGCTCTGCGCCACGCTGGCGATGCCGGCGCTCGGGCAAAATGGTGCCGATGGTGGCGGTCAGGATCCACAGGTAGAGGTGACAGACTACGGCGTTGTCGACATCGCCGTGCAGGATGCCGACCTCGCGCAGGTCTTGCAGATGCTTTCGATGCAAGCTCGGAAGAACATCATCACGAGCAAGAACGTCTCTGCAACCGTCACCGCCAACCTCTACGACGTGACGTTCTACGAAGCACTGGATTCCATCCTGACCGTGAACGGTTTCGGTTACGAGGAACAGGGCAACTTCATCTACGTGTACACGAAGGAAGAGCTCGAGGCGCGCCGGAAGGCGAACCGAAAGACCGAAACCCGGATCTTCGAAGTGGATTACCTCTCGGCTCAGGATGCGAATGAGTTCGTCTCATCGCTTTTGAGTGAAGAAGGCAAGTCGTCCTTCCGAGGTGAGGTACCTGCAGGTATCAAGCCGGATGTCGGTGATGTTGGTGCGGACAGCTACGCGTTTGCTGCGAAAGTGGTTGTCACCGACTATCCCGAGAACCTTGAGAAGATTGCACAGTTGCTCGCAGAGCTCGATACTCCTGCACAACAGGTGTTGGTCGAAGCGACAATTCTGCAGACGTCGGTCAACGAAGCCAATGCATTCGGCGTTGACTTTTCGGTGCTCGCAAACATCAACTTCAATGATGTGATCTCACCGCTCGGCGCGGTCGGAAACCTTTTGAACGGCGCGGGCGAGGGTGGAGTACAACCCGCTGACAACAAAGCACAAGCTGTCACTTCAACGGTCGGTAACACCGGCGGTGCAGGTGGCTTCAAGGTGGGCATTCTCACCGACGATGTCGCGGTTTTCATTCGCATGCTGGATGAAGTCACGGACAACACGATTCTTGCGCGGCCTCGAATCATGGCCTTGAATCGTCAGCGGGCAGAAGTGCTCGTTGGTGCACGAGTCGGCTATCTGTCAACCACCGCAACCGAAACGACGACAACTCAAACGGTAGAGTTTCTGGATACCGGTATCCAACTGGTTTTCCGGCCGTTCATCAGTAAGAACGGCATGATTCGCCTGGAACTTCGACCGAGTGTGTCAGAAGCGAGCTTGCGTACGGTTACGAATTCAGATGGAGCCGGTGTCACGATTCCGGACGAGTTGACCAACGAACTGACCACAAACGTGCGCGTTCGTGATGGTCAAACCATGGTCCTGGGCGGTTTGTTCAAAGAATCAACCCGCAAGACCCGCCGGCAGGTCCCGCTCCTGGGCGACATTCCCGTCCTTGGTGCGGCATTCCGAGGCCACGATGACGCCGTACAGCGGGATGAGATTATCTTCCTCATCACGCCGAGCATCCTGCGAGATGAACTTCTCTGGGAGAATGGCGAAGAGATGCTCGCCTTGGCTGAGATGGTTCGCATCGGCGCACGAAGCGGTCTGTTGCCCTTCAGTCGCGAGAAGATGACCGCGAACTATGCTCAGAGCGCGCTTGATGCGGCGAATGAAGGTGATGTTGAACTTGCACTCTATCACATCAACAACGCGCTGCGTTTGAACTCGAATCAACCCGAACTGCTTGCCCTTCGCCAGAAGTTGACCGGTACCGATGAGAAGTACTTTGAGCGCAGCTTGTTCGAGCGCATGCTCGATCGGGAACTCACCGGCCAGCGAAACAGTGATGCACAGTCGAAGAAGACTGCGGCCCCGAAGCGTGATCCACTCGCAGAAGCCGCGAAGTCGAAGTGGGATCGTCCCGCATCGCCCGCGGAAGCGACCGGTACCCCGATCGTTACGGAACAGCCCATGACTGAGCAAGCGCCGCAAGAGGCGACAGACGTCACCGGTACTTCGGCCGCGGCCACCGGCCAGGAAAATGCGAATGTGACCGTCGAGGCAGAGCGTGAACTGACCCAAGCCGATGATGTGACGTTCTCGCTCGATGCCTGGGATGAGCCGGCCGACGCTGAAATGGAGTTGGGTGCGGAGACTGCAACGGCTCACAGCGAAGCGACTGCCTCAAATGACGACTCCGACACCTCAAATCTGGATGAGGAGTTTGCATCGCACCGCTTCAGTAGCTGGTCGCTGCGTGATCATGAGTACTTCGGCATCTGGTGGTTGCTGCCTTCTCTCTGGGAGGAGATGAATCTGGATGGCGCCTGGGGTGCATCAGCGACTGAGCAG
>CBFGRU010000072.1:0-12417 GCA_965651255.1 uncultured Phycisphaerales bacterium | reverse complement strand
TGACCGAGGATCGCCGAGATAGCGGTCGCGGATCGCGAAGGCGCGCTTCTTGGCCTCGACCTGGACGTGCAGCCAGGCGGGGTCGTCCCAGGACGCGCCGAACGCCTCCCGTTCCATCATCGCCAGCGCGAGCTGAGCAGAGGAGAGTCCGTTGCAGATTGCAACGACCGCTCCGATTGCGATCGCGAGAACAACCGCAGGGCCTGCGACGCCGGCGCCGATTCCGATGGAAACGAAAACGCCCGTCCCCAGAATCGAACCCAGCCCCAACAAGATCGCGCCCGGAAGGCCGAGATCGCGGCGCAGCACATCATGGGTGGTGTTTTTCTGCATGCCGGCCACTGTAGGAACGGTCTCGGTCCATACACGAGGAATCTTCGGATGCGAACACGATCTGAACATTTCAGACGAGAACAGCGATGAACGTCCCCATGCACGTTCAACCCGGAATATCCTGAGTTTCTAGTTGCTTCGAGGTATCCTGGGCGTCCATGATGGTGAGCAGGGGATGCGCTTACGATGGATTACGGCGAATTGAGGAGCGAGGCATGATCGGAACAGTGACGATTCTCAGTATGGCGACCGGGTTGCTGCCAATGGCCCCGGCCACCGCGCCAGATCGTGCCCGCCTGTCTGATGCGCGGTTTCTGATCAGTTCGTCCGCCGTGCCGTCATTGCAGGACTCGGGGAGCGGTGCACCCGTCTCTGAGCTGAATGCCGAGAAGGTGTTCGCAGATGTGGTGACCCGATATCGATCGCTAAGCCGGTACGAGGACCGGGTTCGAATCGAACATGTCACGACGCGGGAAGGGGAAGAACCACGCAAGCATGAGACGCAACTTCACTGCACGTACGACGAAGCAGGATCATTCTCGGTCACGACTCCGGGGGACCAGGTGCGCGAATCCATCGGCCTGGGTGGCGTGATCCGGCGCAGTCCACTACTGCAGGATGTGGACCGACAGTACGGCCTCTGGCTCGCGCCGCATCTGACATTGCGAATCTCGAAAGATCCGCTGCGAGAGTTGCGCGCTGGTGTTCCGGAAGTTTTTACGCCGGTCCGGGCTGATCGTGTCGTGGAGAACGATCAGGAACTCGTTCGCGTTGAGTTGCGATCAGGCAGCGAATCGAGTGAATCGCCGAGCGCGACCTTTGAGGTGTTCATTCATCCCGATTCACTCTTGATCGTGAAGATGAACAGTCGTCAGCAGATGCCCGATGGCGTACTCCACGAAACACGAATGGAAATCACCCCGCTTCGGTACGAGACGGCCGCCGGCGCTGCCTGAGCATCAGCGGACGGACAGGGTCGGTTGCACATATCGACCCGCCATCGTTGCGATCGAAATCTGGCTCGCAAGATTGCGACAGATCGTGTCGAGTTCACTCGCAAGGGTTTCATTGGATTCCCAGTTCTTCAGCGGCTGGCCGTTGTCGCAATTGGCGCGCAGATCCATATGAATGGGCAACGCTCCGAGGAATGGCAGGTTCATTCCCTGGGCAAAGAGTTCCGCACCGCCGCGGCCGAACAGGTCATATTCCTTGCCATCATCGCCGATGAAGTAGCTCATATTCTCGATGACGCCGAGGACTTCGACACCAAGTTGCTGAAACATGCGAACGGCGCGACGTGCATCGTCCTGCGCAACACGCTGCGGCGTGCAGACGACGACTGAACCGGAGAGCGGGAGCATCTGCGCGAGCGAGAGGGGAACATCGCCCGTTCCCGGCGGAAGATCAACGATGAGATAGTCAAGATCTCCCCACGCGGTTTGCAGGGCGAGTTGCCGGAACGCGCCATGGGCCATTGGTCCGCGCCAGATCAGCGCTTTATCGGGTGGAACGAGTTTGCCGATCGTCATCGCTTTAATGCCGCAGGTCTCGAATGGAAGCAGCGTCTTCTCATCGACCATGCGTGGCTGGGCGTCGTGAAGGCCGAGCATCGTCGGGCCGCTGGGTCCATAGATATCACCATCCAGCAATCCGACCTTGGCGCCCATGCGGGCCAGGCCGACGGCCACATTCACCGCGACGGTGGATTTCCCGACACCGCCTTTCCCAGCGCCGATGGCGATCACGTGCTTCACGCCAGGAAGCGGGTTGTCCTTCCCTTGCATCTTCTGCTGGGGAGAGCGGACATCGGCCGAGAACTCCACTTCCACGGTGCCTACCGGCTGATTTCGTTCTGCGCCGGCCTTTTGCACCGCGGTTTGAATGTCGTTCCTGATTCGATCCTTCATCGGGCAGGCCGGAGTCGTCAACTCGATGTGGATACGAACCTCATCACCCTGAACGTCAACCCCCTTCACCATGTTCAAAGAGACCAGATCGCGGTTCAGGTCCGGGTCCATGACGGTACGGAGAGCAGCAAGGACGTCGTCCTGGGTCAATGGCATGGGGAGAGGGCTCCAGAGCGTTTCGCGCGGCAATTGAGAACCGGTTGTGATCATAGGCGATCCGAACACCACTTCCTGCAATAGTCAGTTGAACGAATCGTTCGCTATAAGGAGGCAGGCAGTTCTTCGCAGTCCTGAGCAGGAGTCTTGACGATGCGCGCGATGAATAGAACCTCGGCCGGAGTCGTGATGGCATGCCTGGTGCTGGCGGTTGGCAGTGTTCGCGCGGTAGCGCAGGAAACCCAGCCGGACCGAAAGCCCGACCAGAAACAGGTGGAGCGCGATAAGAAGGAAGCCAACGACTCCCGCGGCATCCTGGCGGGGCCGAACGTTCAGGAGCAAAGTCTGGAAGCGAATCGCGGCTTCGGTGAAGGGGATCGCGCTCGCCGCGAAGTGACGGTGCCGGTGAACGCCTGGTTCCGGTTGGTGAACGCCATGTCGTTGAGTGAAGAGCAGCGGAAGTCAATCCAGAAACTGACTTCCGAACATGATGAAGCCGTTCGCGAGTATCGCCGCGCCAATGCGAATTCGTTCCGCGAGCTGGAATCGAAAATCGCAGCCATGCGCAGCGGAGACGCCGCTCCGGACCGCTCGGTGGCGCAGCAACTGCAGCAGTTACGTAACGGCGCGCCGAAGATTGAGCAACTGCAGGAGAAGATCTGGTCGGTGTTGTCCGAAGAACAGCAGAGTCTGATGCGAGAGCAATTGGCGGAGGCCCGGGCCCGGATCGAAGAACGCGCTGAACAACGCCGAGCTGCGGCGATGCAAAGCGATCGAAACCCGGAAGCACCTGGTGCCACGATGAGTGACCAGATGATGCAGGAATCCGGTGATCGCGTGACCTCTGGTGGACTTCCGGAGCGGGCGATGCCGGGTGAAATGAGGGGGCCTGGGCTGGATGAGCGAGGTTTGCGTCGGCTTCGGTTCCTGAGACAGCATCAGCGAGATCAGCAGTCGGAGATGACCAATGACCGCGCACCCGCGAGCCCGGCGAGGAACCGTGCTCGGCGCGCCAATGCTCGACCGGATGAGGATCGGACCGGCGACAATTGAGCCGAGGTCGTTTTTCACCGGCCAAAGGGAAAATGGCGAATCGACCCGATGCGGAGTACCGCACGCCCTGATACGATGTTCATTGCAACGGCGCGACCTGGGTTGATGACCCACTTGTGCAGAGTGGGTGCCGTACGGCTGCTCATCCCCATGTCGCGCCGTTTTGTGTGCCATCCGGCGCCAATGCCGCAATTGCGATTGTCGTTTGTCGGGTGGGGCGTTCGTTTGCGTTGATTGTCCACCGATGACCGAACCCCTACGATCCGGCCCCGTATGAGTTGACCTTCGCATCGGTCAAAGGCGGACCGTTGGCTGCCGATCGCATGCGACTTTGAAGGATCGAGGAGAGACGCATGGCCGCCGGATCGCTGATCGCCCCGCATGGGGGCACGCTCGTCAACCGAATCGTGGATGCCGCCCGAGCGAAGGAGCTAACCTCGTCCGCAGCATCGCTTCCGAAAGTCACGCTCTCCGCGAAGCAGGCGTGTGACTTGGAGATGATCGCGATCGGGGCGTTCAGCCCGCTCACGGGATTCGTGGGCGAGGCGGATTACAAATCGATCTGTACGCGCATGCGTCTGGCTGATGGAACGGTCTGGCCGATCCCGATCACGCTCGCCGTCAATGACGACGTCAAAGCCACATTGAAGCAGGGCGGTCAGGCCGCGCTGCATCATGCTGATGGCACGCTTTTGGCGGTCATGGATGTTCAGGAAATCTACGCTCACGAGAAGAGTCTCGAGATTCCGAACGTGTTTCGCACCGATGATTCAGCCCATCCGGGTGTAAAGGCCGTTCAGGATGAAGGCAACTGGCTCGTCGGTGGGCCGATTCATGTCCTGACGGTGACACCCGCCCGGGAACCGGGAGAACAGTTCACCGAGTTTCGTCTCCCGCCGGCTGAGACGCGCAAGGCGTTTGCCGCGCGCGGATGGAAGACGATCGCTGCGTTCCAGACGCGCAATCCGATTCATCGCGCTCACGAATACCTGTGCAAGTGTGCCCAGGAAATCTGTGACGGTCTGCTGATTCATCCGCTCGTCGGTGAAACCAAGCCCGGCGATATTCCCGCGGATGTGCGGATGAACTGCTATCAGGTGCTGATTCAGAACTACTTCGTGCCGGAGCGCACGATGTTAACGGTCATGCCGGCCGCGATGCGGTATGCGGGACCGCGTGAGGCAATTCTGCATGCTCTGGTTCGCAAGAACTATGGCTGTTCGCACTTCATTGTCGGGCGGGATCACGCAGGTGTCGGGAACTACTACGGCACGTATGACGCTCAACAGATTTTCGATGAGTTTGCAGCCGACGATATCGGTATCGTTCCGCTCAAGTTTGAGCACGCCGCGTACAGCCGGAGGGCACAGGGAATGGTGTCGGCCAAGACGTTCCCCAAGATCGAAGGTGATCAGGTGTTCCTGTCGGGGACAAAAGTTCGTGACATGCTCGCAGCCGGCGAGCGCCCACCGATGGAGTTCAGTCGGCCAGAAGTGGCAGATGTCCTGATCACCTGGGCCACCTCAACAGCTGGTGCCGCTGTCTGATACAGCCGGAAGAGCATCTTCATACCCTTCTTTACGTTGAAAGAGTCGACCGAATCATGACCAAGCAGGTTGCAACAAACATTACCTGGCACGAAGGCACCGTCAGCCGCGACGAGCGTGAGAAGAAGCTCGGCCAGAAGGGGGCCACCGTCTGGTTCACTGGCCTGAGCGCCAGTGGAAAGAGCACCATCGCGGTTGCGTTGGAACAGGTACTGCTGAACAACGGGAAACTTTCCTACCGGCTCGATGGTGACAACATTCGGCATGGCCTGAACAAGAATCTCGGTTTCAGCGCCGAGGACCGGGCTGAGAACATCCGCCGAATCGGAGAAGTCTCCAAGCTCTTCGCCGATGCCGGACTCCTCTCGCTCTCCAGCTTTATCAGTCCGTACCGCGCCGACCGTGACCTGGTACGAAAGCTGCACGAGGATGCGAAGCTCCCGTTCATCGAAGTGTTCGTCGATTGCCCGATCGAAGAAGCAGAGAAGCGCGATCCGAAAGGGCTGTACAAGAAGGCGCGAGCAGGGGAGATCAAGGGCTTCACCGGAATTGATGATCCGTATGAAGCGCCGAGCAACCCGGAGGTGCACCTCCGCACGGATCGTTTGAGCATCAATGATTCCGTCAAGACGCTCATCGAATACTTCGAAGCGCAGGGATTGCTCGACGCCTGATCTGCGGGGCGAACCTCAGAAGTGGTTCATTGAACACAAAAAGGAACCCGCGTCGAGGTGGCGCGGGTTCTTTTAGTTCTGTTACGAAGCGGGTGAACGTCAGCGACCGCCGCCGAGGACGACGATGTCGTCATACTCGCCGGCAACGGTGGGGGTGTCAATATCTTCCTGCGGATCGGTCGTGCTTCCTTTGCCATCTTCCGTGGAGAAAAACACACCGTCGGCACCGGCACTGATGACAATGAACCCGCCGCGCGCGGTGGTGTAGTCGTACACACCCGGCAGGTCAACGCGAAATGCTTCGTTCGCGATGAGCATCATCAGGTTCCACGCCGCAAGCGAGTAGTTTCCATTATGCGGAGAAGGACCGGATGCATTGAAGACGCTGTACTTGGAGTTACCACCGCCGGGCATCTGGTTGATCTGCCGATCGCCAAGCGCGGTCGATCGGATGTAGGGCTGCATGGTACCACCCCAACCGCCACTGGTTGTCGGGCAGAGAAACTGCGGCAGGTCAGCAAACTCACCGACGAGCGGGCCGACTGTGCGGACGCGGCGCACATAGATGATCGGTGATCCCCACGCATCAACGAGGTCGAGGATCGGTACCTGGTTCTGACCCAATTGTCCTTGGACTGCAACAAGGTCTCCTGCGCCGGGAGAGAAGTAGGGGTCATACTGCTTTCCATCAATCACCGGACCCAGACCGTAGAAATCAAGATTGATCTTGAGCCGCCAGGTCGCGCCGTTCGGACCGGTGAACACCAACTCGGTTGCGCCGCTCTCGAAGTCTCCCGGCGCGTTGTAACGCGCGAAAGCATCGCTGGTCGGGCCATCCGTCGGGCGCAGCAGGCGATACCCTCCGAGAAGGTGTAAGAGTGCGTTCTCGGTCCCGGAGATCAGCGGATCGTTCGCGAGAACATCTTCCGGAATGACGCCCGGCGCGACGCCGTGCTGCTGCTCAAAAATGGCGCAGGCGGAGGCGAAGTCTTCCATGAGCGCGGTTGTCCGGGTGATGCGTGCCTGTCGCTGAACGCCCGCTATGGCTGGCAGCAGGATGCCGATCAGGAGCACGATCAGGCCGATGACGATGAGCATTTCCGTCATCGTGAAGCCAGTCGGCCTGCGGCGCGCGACCTGCAGCCCTCGTGGTTCGGAAGCGAGTCGAATGATTGGTTTCATGAGAGCGTGTCCTCGTCTTAGCCGGCTGATAGGCGCATCCACAGCCGGTGCTGGGTCCTTGATCAGGGCCCCGTCACGCTCATCCATGCTCAGCGTACACCGAGATTCCGGTCTCGTCGAGAAAAAGTCCTGATTTTGCGAGGATCCCCCTGCGGGGCGTTCCTTCGTTTGACCCATTGCCATTCAACCGTGACGGCGTCTTTGCCCTTCTCGAATGGCTGGCTATACTCCCCGCTCCCCATCCCTGATCCATCGTCTGATTCTCACCCCGGCGGTGGTGGTCAAGGGAGATCGTTGAGAAGGACACGTTGACCATGAAGGCCGACATTCATCCCAAGTATTTCCCCGACTGCAAGGTGTTCTATCGTGGCGAGCACGTCATGACGGTTGGGGCAACCGTGCCCGAGCTTCACGTTGAAGTCTGGTCGGGCTCTCACCCGTTCTTCACCGGCCAGAAGTCGTTCGTTGATACCACGGGCCGCGTTGAGAAGTTCCAGAAGAAGTTCCAGGGCAACTACTTCAAGGGCCCCAAGAAGAAGTAGACAAGGTGTTCGTTGCCTGTTGAACCGTGATCGGCTTCCGGTCACGGTTGTTTGTTGCGCCAGCAAGAATCGCGGGATGGTACAGTCGGGCCAGCATCGATGCATAAGAACCTGCAACGCAAGCTCGAAGAGATGGAAGAGGAATATGAGCGTTTCGGGCGTGAGATGCTCGAACCCGAAGCGCTCAATGACCATCGACTGATGAAGAGTCTCTCGATGCGGCGCGCTGCGATGGACCAGTTGGTGAATGACTGGCGCACATATCGAGCACTGCTCGAAGAGGCGAGCGAGTTGCGAGAAGCGCAGTATTCGGACGATGTCGAACTTGCCGAGTTCGCGGGCGCGGAGCTTCCGGGAGTTCTCGCTCGGGCGGATGAGCTGGAAGGTCGCGTTCAGCAGGCCTTCGTCATGACCGACGACCTGGCGATCGGTTCGCTGATGCTCGAGATTCGAGCCGGTGTTGGTGGCGATGAGGCGGCGATCTGGGCGGGCGACCTCGCGCAGATGTATACGGCGTACTCGCGGTCGCGCGGCTGGACGATTGAAACCATGCAGATGAGTCCCGCTGATGCAGGCGGATTCAAACAGATCGTGCTGCGTATCGAAGGACCCGGCGCCTGGAGCGAACTTGGCTACGAAGGCGGGACGCATCAGGTGAAACGTGTTCCCGCAACCGAAGCACAGGGGCGGGTGCACACATCAACTGCAACCGTGGCGGTGTTGCCGGAGCCGGAAGAAGTTGAGGTCGAGATTCAGCCGGATGACGTCAAGGAGATCATGACGACCGCACAAGGCCCCGGCGGACAGAACGTCAACAAAGTCGCAACGGCCGTACATCTCATTCACGTTCCGACGGGGATTGAAGTTCGCATGCAGGAAACCAAGAGTCAGTCGCAGAACCGGGAGAAGGCGTGGCGTCTGTTGCGCGCCCGCCTGTACGAGCGGCAGCGCGCTGAACTCGATGCCGTCCGTCGGGAACAGCGACGATCAATGATCGGTGGCGGCAACCGGGCCGAGAAAATTCGCACGTACCGGTACAAAGAGAATCTCGTTGTTGATCACCGCCTAGGGGGTGGGGGAGATGGCGGATTCAATCTGGCCAGCGTCATGGCCGGAGATCTTGGTCCAGTCATTGCATCGCTCATTGCGCACGATGTACAGGAACGGCTCGCTGCACTGTAACCAGCACGGCGAGCCGTTCCCTGATCTTCCTCCGCTCCGCGCGGAGATTCGACTCACTCAAACGTCGTGAATCGAATCTGATCGATGTAGGAATCAAATCCGAGCGCTGTGAACACGGATACTACGATGTGCTTCAGTCGAAGATCGATGAGCTGGTCGCTTGCGCGAACGTACGGCTTGGCTTCAATGCCGGTGAATGCAGCGGCCTGCTCGACGTTGCTGAGCGCCGAGGTTCCGATGAGTTCGTACTGAGAAGTTGTCCAGTTCCTGAGAAAGTATGTGGCCGTCCCCATCGGGTGATTGATGCGCGATTCAACTTCGACATCCATCAAAGTCGCCATGTGAACAGCCGTCGCGCGGACTTCCATTTGCATGATGTTGGGTTCCAGCGCCGTGAAGCCGAAGCGGGACCTTGCGCGAAGGAATGAATCATCCGAATCACGCAGGTCGTCAAGGCCACCGCTGATCAATGATCCGAACACGACGCTGAACGATGCTAATGACGCATCGGCGCCGGACTTCGGCAGGAATGTCAGCGATCGTGGGCGATCGAAGTTATGCACTGATCCTTCAGCGAACACAGTTGTTTCGCCCGCATCGAGATAGTCACCATCGCCGTTCAGATCTTCAAGCACAATGATGCGGTCCTCGGTTGCGCTATCAAGAAGGAACAGCCGGCCGTTGCTGCCGACTTCAACATCAAACACGGTTGAAGTCATTACGCCGTCAGCATTCTCGGTTTCGCTCCACAGCAGATGCACTTCATCTTCGGAATCGATCGTGCCGCTGTTGTTCAGATCTGTCACGCGCCACAATCCCTGGGATGATCCCGCGTTGGTGTTCACGATCGTCCCGGTATCCGCAGCCAGTGAGAACCCGAAGTCCACACCGAAATCGCCATCAGAAAGGTGAACAGTGCGCTCATCCGCCGTGATGACGCCGTCGTTGTTGACATCATCGAGGAGGCGAATGGTATCCGGCGCGCCGGCGAACTCGATGTACAGTGCGGTTCCATCATCGCGCACCAGCACTTCAAAGGGGACACTGCTGCCTCCTTCCAGAGCATCGAGATCGACCCAGATCATCGCTTCTCCCGGGTCGAGTGCATCGCCATCGCCATTCAGATCTCGCAGTTTCAGAATGGCATCGGGCTCATTGTTCGCGAGACTCCCCGCCAGGGTGAGGTACACCGTTCCTTCGAGGTCGGTGTACAGACCGTTGGGCACTCCCATTGGCAGTCCGAGTGAGTTCGATGAATCGAAGAATATGGAAGACTCGCCGAGATCAAGGGCATCGCCATCCCCGTTCACATCGCGCAGGCGGTAGACGGCACGACTGTCACCGTCCGCGGCATACACCGTTCCGTCGGCGGTGGCGTGGATTGCGAGAAAGTTGCTTGTTTCTTCGAGCAAACCTTCTGCATTGGTTCGATCGAACCAGACGGCGCCCTCACTTGGTTGCAGCGCAAGGCCATCACCATCCAGATCCTGCAGGATGAAGATCCCATCAAAGGGTGGATTCCCCTGGTCGGAGACCAGCAGTGCTCCGCGATTCTGGAGTGGCACGGGTTGAGCGTTGATGCCATCGACCAGCACTGAGGTCATCAGGGTGGCCGTGATCAGCGTGGATGTGAGGTGGTTCATAGGGCTCTCTTTGATCTTGCGACTCAGTCTCAATTGAATGGGCGAAGTATCGCCCAGCCACCATTGGAAGTCAATCACCGACGGTCCGATTTCACATCACCCTCGCTGAATCCGTCTGCGTGTATCCTGCCCCCATGCCCGATGCTCCCTCCATTGAACCTCTGCAGCGGCTCCTGATTGTGGTTGGAGCTCACCTTCTGGCGGAGGTCTCAGATCGCCCCTTGGCCTACCGCTTGCGCGAGCGCATCCTTCGCTGGCTCGATGAGCACCTTCGCGAAGGCGATCGCGCGCTTGATCCGATCGTGTGCACGGATGTGTGGTATCTGAACAACGATGATCTCCTGCGCGACCCGGCGATTGCGATCGGTCGCCCGGGTCTCAACGCAGCATCCGCCATGCTCGCGAATCGCTTGCCTACGGCCTTTCTGATCGACGACACTTTGCAGGTGCAACTGGACCAGGAATTCGTTGATCAACGCGCCTGCATCTTCGGTGCGGACACGCAGGCGACCGCATCAGCGGCCGATCTCTTTGTGGAACGATACCTCGACGCCTACCTCCGCGCCATTCTGGATCTGCCAGAGCTACCTTGAACCGCCGGTTCGATAGCAAAAGGCCGGACGATCCTCTCGATCGTCCGGCCATCAATCTTCGCGCTGGGATATCGATCTGCCGATTGTTCAGAACTGCAACTGGAGTTGCGTGCGGATCACGATCTGGCCGTCATCATCCGTTGCGTCAGACCTCCAGCCGGCACCGTTGCCGCCGGTTCCAAGGAATCCATCGCCCCACGTGCTCGATACTTCGTTGAACGCGAAACCAACATCCGTTGACCACTTGATCGAGTTCTTCGCGAAGTATCGATTCGCACCGATCGTGAAGATGCTCAGGTCGTCTGCAGCCGTGTCATCATCACCCCATTCGTAGCGGCCGTAGAGTTCCCATTCATCAGTGAGGAAGAAACCACCCTGAATGACGGCGCCGTATTGATCAACACCAACACCGGTTGCTTCGAGATGTCGGCCGACGATGAAGGCAAAGAGGTTCGCGCCGCCGAACTCCAATGAGGCGTCCACTGTCCACTGAAATGCTTCGATCTCATCATCAGCCGTTCCGTACTCACCATCCTGGTAATGCAGTGCACCACCGAGAAGGAAGCCGAACTCTTCATCCGGCCAACTGGTCAGATCGTTGAACTGATCCCACCCGCCAGCCAGCAGTACTTCCGCCCGGGCGGTGAACGAGTATTCGGTGTCGCGCGCCAGGGCAGGGCGATTGAATCCGCCGGTGGCACTGTGGCCGTCGGTGAAGCCGACGGTGAAGTGAAACTGTTCATTGCGGAAGTCGAGTGCTACGCCCTGAGTGCGACCGGCGTTGAACTCGGCATCGACCAGCGATCGCTCCACCGCGAGCTGTTGCGTGCTGTCAACGAGAAACTCGCGTAGCATCGGGACCTTCAACTGGCCGGCCACGAAAACCCAGCCGTTGTCAAACGCCTTGGCGATGTATGCATCCTGCAATCCGAACGTGCCCCCATCGGAGCCGAAGTTCCCTTCGATGCGGTACAGCCATGATGGGTCAACGATGTGGCCGTTCAGAATCAACTTGGTTCGCCGATTCTCGAAGCCACCTCGACTGGAGTCACCACTGCGGTCATCCTGCATGTTGAAGACATAGCGAAACTGCATCTGTGCGTGCAGCTCGAGTCGGAAGTTCCCATCATCACTTGCCAGAAATGGGCCGTTCGCCCAGCCGGCACCGCCGGCGGCGAGCAGATTCGCCCGGCTGTCGGCATCCGCCAGAACATCCTGCACCATGGCGCGCACTTCGGCCTGCCTCGCGCTGCTGAGCCAATTCTTCTCGGCGGCCGACTGAATTGATGCTAGCTTCGTTTCAAGCTCTGCCACGCGATTTCGCAACGACTCAACATCCTGCGGGGATTCTGCCCACACAAATGGCGCCAGACTGCATGCCCCTGCCAGGGCCGTGCACAACGCAGTCATCCGACGGTTCTTGGGTTGATGGCTCACGGTCGACTCTCCTGCGATGAACGTGATCGATCCGCGAAAGTGACTTTCATCACTCCCGTACGACCAATCACAATCGCGCGCAGTGATGCTGCCCGCTACAGGGAATCCGCCCCGATGCGCCTCATCGCCGAAGTGATCTTTCGGAAGTGATCAGTTCGTCTTGATGCG
>CBFGRU010000071.1:0-12636 GCA_965651255.1 uncultured Phycisphaerales bacterium | reverse complement strand
CTTCTTTCTGCTTTTCGAGCAGTTTGCGTTTGCGCGACACATCGCCGCCGTAGCACTTGGCGGTGACGTTTTTGCGCATGGCTTTGATGGATTCGCGCGCGATGATTTTGCCGCCGATCGCGGCCTGCAGGGGAATCTCGAACTGGTGCCGATCGATCTGCTCTTTGAGTTTCTTCAGGATGATGCGGCTGCGTTTCTCGGCGAAGTCGCGGTGGCAGATGAGTGAGAGCGCTTCGACGGGCTGGCCGTTGATGAGGATGGAGACTTTGACGAGCCGATCGGCGCGGAAGCCGATGATTTCGTAATCCATCGTGCCGTAGCCGCGCGTGATGGATTTCAGTTTGTCGTAGAAGTCGTAGATGATTTCGGCGAGGGGGAGTTCGTAGTCGAGGATCTGCCGGGTGTCGGAGATGTACTTCTGTTCCTTGAACAGTCCGCGGCGGGTATCGCAGAGTTTGATGAGGTCGCCGATGTTTTCGGTGGGGCAGATGATTTCGAGTTTGACGATGGGTTCACGGATTTCCTGAATCTGCGCGGCGTCGGGCAGGTCGGCGGGGTTGTGAATTTCGATGGTGGTGCCATCGGTCTTGGCGACTTCGTAGGTGACGGTGGGTGCGGTCTGGACGACATCGACGCCGCCTTCGCGTTCGATGCGTTCCTGGACGATTTCCATGTGGAGCAGTCCGAGGAAGCCGCAGCGGAAGCCGAAGCCGAGCGCATCGGAATGGGTTGCTTCGTAGGTGAAACTGGCATCGTTGATGTGGAGTCGCTCGATGGCTTCGCGGAGGGCTTCGAAGTCGTTGCGTTTTCCGCCGCCTTCGCCGCCGCCGGATGATGGGTAGAAATCGCAGAAGACCATCTGCTGCGGTTCCTGGTAGCCGGGGAGCGGTTCATCGGCGGGGTCGTGATCGAGGGTGATGGTGTCGCCGACGCGGACATCTTCGAGTGATTTGATGGCGGCGACCATGTAGCCGACTTCGGCGGTCTTGAGTTCCTTCACCTTGGTGGGCAGGGGGGTGTAGCGGCCGAGTTCGGTGATGTTGAACTTGCGTCCGGTGCCCATCATGCGGACCTTGTCGCCGACTTTGAGGGTGCCATCGAAGACGCGGAAGTAGACGATGACGCCGCGATAGTCGTCGTAGTGACTGTCGAAGATGAGGGCGCGGGTTTTGGGTGTGATGCTCTGGCGCGGCGGGGGGAGTTTTTCGCAGATGGCATCAAGGAGTTCGACGATGCCCTCGCCGGTTTTCGCGGAGCAGAAGATGCAGTCGTTGGCATCGAGGCCGAGGACCTGTTCCACTTCGAGCGCAACCTCTTCCGGCCGCGCGTGGGGGAGATCGATTTTGTTGACGACGGGGATGAGTTCGAGATTGTTCGCGACGGCGAGGTAGGCGTTGGCGACGGTCTGTGCTTCGACGCCTTGTGATGCATCGACGACGAGGAGCGCGCCTTCGCAGGCGGTGAGGGCGCGGCTGACTTCGTAGGCAAAGTCAACGTGGCCGGGCGTGTCGATGAAGTTGAGCTGGTATTCCTCGCCCTTGTAGGTGTGCTTCACGGTGACGGCGGAGGCCTTGATGGTGATGCCGCGCTCGCGCTCGAGATCCATGTCATCAAGCAGTTGCTGCTTGGCTTCACGGTCGCTGACGGCGTGGGTGGCCTGAAGCAGGCGGTCGGCGAGCGTGCTTTTGCCGTGATCGATGTGGGCGATGATGGAGAAGTTGCGGATCTGCAAGGTCGTTCCGTTTGGAATCGGTCAGGGGGTGGTGTGCGGGACGCGGATTCTAGCCGGTTCGATGGGTGTGGAAACGTGTCAGCGCGCGATGATGAGTCGGTTCCTGAGGGTGCGCTGATGGGCGCTGGACGGTGGGGACCCAGGCGGTGGTGCGGCCGGCGACGGTGAGAAACTCGATGGGTTCGCCGCGCGCGGTGGTGGCTGATGCGTTCTTCCCCCAGCGGTGATGGAAGAGCCATGACTTCGGGAAGCGGTGTTTCTCGGCGTTCACTGCGACAGCGCGGCTGATGATGTGCTTGAGCGCTGCGCGCATGGCGCGGACCTGTAACGCGTTGAGTTCGTGGGCCGGGCATTGTGGATCAATCTTCGCCTGGTAGAGAACTTCATCGGCGATCCAGTTTCCGACGCCGGCTGCGAATGACTGATCGAGCAGGACCGCTTTGATCGGCGCGCGGCGAGTGCGGAGCATCGTCATCAAGGTGCGCGCGGGAGGCAGATTGAGAAGGGGATCGAAGCCGAGTTCGGCGATGGGGTGTTCAGCGCGCGGATTCTCGCGCAGGCGAATGCGGCCGAACCGTCGTTTGTCGATCATGGCCAGTTCGCTGCCATCGTCGAAGATGAGTCGAATCTTGGCCCACTTTGGCGGCCAAGAACGATCGAGCGGTTTCTTCCCCGAAGAGATGTAGCGCACGGGTTCATCATTGGGCGCGCGAAACTCGCCCGACATGCCGAAGTGAAAGAGGGGGTGGGGCGGCTCGTCGAGATCGAACCACAGTTGTTTGCCGTGACGATTGACAGCGAGGACAGTGCGCCCTTCGAGAGCGTTTTGCACGGTGCGCGGCGGCACCCGCTCGTACACGATGGGATCGCGCTCGATGATGGCGCGATGAATCGTGCGCCTGAGCGCAATGGATTCAGCGAGACGACGACCGCGTTCAACTTCGGGAAGTTCGGGCATGAGTCCGTGGCGACATGCAGCAGGCCTCAGCGCACGACGGTCAGGTTGATGCGGCGATCAAGTTCTTCCGTCGGCCGGGCAATGAGGTCATACCCGTCGCTGGCAATGGCCGTACAGCGAACGAGTTCACCCGGCGCGAGCGGGCGATCGCTGAGGATGTGAGTGACGGTGTCGATCTGCGGCGCCTGAAAGTATGCGCGGCCGACGGCACGGTGCGCAGCGTTCGGGAGGTCGCCTGGGAGTGGCTTGGCACTGGTCGCATTGGCATCGACGAGGACATCGAACTGGGCACGGGCCTCGGCTTGAGCAGCCATGTGCGAAAAGGCGATTTCCTGTTGGAGGAGCATGATCTCCTCTTCGCGGGCGGCCTTGACCTCATCTGGGACGTGAAGTCCTGGATCGAGATCCATCGTGCCCGCGGGGGTATTGGCTTCGCGCGAGTAGCGGAAGACGCCGAGCATATCGAACCCGAACTCATCGATGAACTCGAGCAACTGTGCGTGGTCGTCGAGCGTTTCGCCGGGGAAACCGGTAATGAAGGTGGTGCGGATGGCAAGGCCGGGAATGCGCTCGCGAAGCTTCCAGAGCAACTCTTCCTGCTGCGCGCGGGTGATGTTGCGACGCATGGCGCTGAGCATGCGGTCGGACATGTGCTGGAGCGGAATGTCAATGTATTTGACGATGTTCGGCAGGGAGGCGATCGCGTCGATCATTTCATCGGTGAAGTAGGTCGGGTAGACGTACATCAGGCGCATCCACGCCCCGCCGTACTCGCGGCCGACATCGTTGAGTGCAGTCAGCAGGCCGATGAGATCGCCGGAGTAGTTCTCATGCGCTGCATCATGGTTGTTGCGATAGATGTCGTAGCCGTAACTGGTGGTATCCTGCCCGATGAGGTTGATTTCAAACGCGCCATCGGCCAGGAGCGTGCGGGCTTCTTCAACAATGCGGTCGAGGGGTTTGGATCGCATCTTGCCGCGGATGGAAGGAATCGTGCAGAACGCGCACTTCTGATTGCAGCCCTCGCTGATGCGCAGGTAAGCCCAGTGACGTGGAGTCAGTCGAAAACGGTTGGCATCACTTTCAAAGTAGCCGATACCCTTGCCATCGGCGCCGTTTACGGTGAGGCCGATCGTCTGCATGCCGCGCTCTTTCGCGGCTTGTAACGCGTTCCCGGCGATCCAGTACTTCGGATGATCAGAATCCACCGCGTCGAGCGCGATTTCGCGTCGTGGGGGTCCGCCCACGGCATCGACAATGTGATCACGGTCGAACACGCCGATCATCGCGTCGATCCCAGGTGCCCATTCGAGCATCTTCGCCCGATGCCGCTGCACGAGGCAGCCCGCGACGACCACGCGCTTGAGCTCACCACGATCCTTCCGGGCGATGGCGTCGTGAATCACCGCCAGGGACTCATCCTTGCTTTCTTCGAGGAAGCCGCAGGTGTTGATGACAATCGCATCTGCGTCGGCATCTTCGTTGACCAGGCGGAATCCACTGTCAATCAACGTGCCGAGCATCTTCTCGCTGTCGACGAGATTCTTCGGACAGCCGAGTGACACGAACGACACGCGCGAGATGTCTCGCGGCGGAGTGGACGGAATCGTGGCAGGAGGGTCAGTCATGAGTGGATCGTGATCGTAGGCAGGAAAGCCCGATGTCACGATGCGGCAGGGTGCGTACCAGACCCGTACAACGCGTGTCGTCGGATGTACTCTTCCACGGCAGGATTGAGCGCGTCGGAAACGGACTCGCCCCGGCTCAGGCGCTGTCGAATGTCGGTGGAGCTGATGTCGATTCTTGGAACCTCGATGGTTCGCCTCATCCAGGCATCCACTTCCTCCGGTGTGAACTGTTCGGTCAGAGCGGACCGAAACCGGTCGCGATCAAATGGAGCGCGCAGCATGACGACGGGTTCGGCCAGTTCAATGATGTGCTGCCATTCCCGCCATCGATGGAAGACCAGCGCCTGGTCAGCCCCGATGAGGAGGCGGAAGGCCTCGTGTGCGCCAGCCGTTTGATGCAGTTCGCGAAGTGTGTCGATCGTGAAACTTGGACCGGGGCGATTGAGCTCCAGTGTTGAAATGGTCGTATTCGGGGTAGATTCCAAAGCTAGACGCAACATCGCCAGACGATGCACTGCATCGGTTGGCTGGGTGTCGCGCTTGAGTGGGCTGACCGCTGCGGGAATGTAGAGAATCTGATCGGCACCGAGCGTTTTTGCCACGATACGAGGCAGCGCCACATGCGCACGATGTGGTGGATCAAATGATCCTCCGAAGATAAGGGTAATCGTTGGTCTTGCGGCATGATCGTGATTCATATCACCTGGCGCTCCGCCGGAGAGTGGGGCTCGACCGAACCACATCGAACTGTCGTGACCAGGTCCACGATGGCGGAGATGGTCGAACGAGGGATGCGTTGGCCGCAGAGGACCCGAGCCGTTGTGATCGGTTCGGTGAACAGGGACAGGAACCGGATTCCCCATCGTGCTCGACCGTGCAGATTTTCGAAGCGATCGAATCGTGAAGGCATTGATGTGGTGAGTTCGTGCCGAACTACAGCCATCGCGGCCCAGCGCCAACCGAACAGGGTGGCTGCTTCAGCAAACAAGGCCGTCTCCCGATCGACCAACTCTGCGCCGCTCCGCTCGGCCAGGGCCTTGCGTGCTGACAAACTCAGGGGAAGTGCATCACGTGAAACAACGGATGCGCGGATGACGCGGTTCCCCCGATCAAAGCGATTCGAAATCGGCGCAGGAAAGCGTCGGCCGTTCTGGCTCATGGCATTCGAGATGAGTACAACTCGACCAGGTCGCAGCGATTGGCTGAGTGAATCAGCCACACCGATCCAAATGAAGAGGCCGGTGGCTGGACCGAGGGACTCCGCCCAGCGAACGACTCCCTCTGCACCGCGGCCGACAAACGTCAAAATCGATTGGTCGTTCAGTGGGTTTTTGCGGAGCGTCCGCGCGAGTTTGTCCGACGGGGTCACAAGGTGAACCACTTCACTCTTACCGACCCCATTCGATGTCGGCACCGCATGCGTCATGTTGACAGCGTAGCCGGTTACGGCGATGCCCGGCTCGGTTGATGTTTGTCGATGCGGTTTGCTGCGGTCCGCCGTTAACGGCGGTAGTCCACTGCGGCAGGATCAACCCGCATGAGGGCTGGTGCCTGCTCGCTCAGGAGATGCGGCAGGGAGATTTCCGGAAACCGATCGATAACCACTTCCGCTCGCTCCATTCGGCAAAGGACACGACCGGATTTTTCCAGCACGGTGTAGCGAAGCGGATCGCCGGCATAGACGCGGACGGTAAACTCCCGACCTTCCAATTCCCCGATCAAAGCGGCATCGGTCTCGGTCAACTTGCCGGTTTCAGGGTGCGGACGTGCTGGAAGAACATCAACCGCGGCAACACCTGACTCAGGGGTCGTCACTCGTGCAATCAGGACCAGCACGACCATCAACATTGTCGCTGCTGCAATTCGCTCGAGAATTGGTGACCACTCACGCCGCATATCCGAAGAAATCGGTTGTTCGCGGCGGTCTGCTCAGCCAAACTCTGCGGGCTGAGGTCAACCCTGGTAACTTGTCCGGGTGATTCAGGCCGCTACGATTCGCCTCTCTAGGCCCCATCGTCTAGTCCGGTCCAGGACGCCAGGTTTTCATCCTGGAAACAGGGGTTCGAATCCCCTTGGGGTCACTTTGACGGAATCTCGTCAGTACGAATCGGCCTCGACCTTTGTCGAGGCCGATTGTGCATCTCCCGCTAGCCGAGATTCGAGCTGCCACATCCACCGGTTCGTGGATCGAAGTTGTTTGCGATGAGCAAAGGTGAATCCCGACGCGGGGCAGCATCGAAGTGCACGGTGATGGAGGGTTACCGACATGCAGTGCAATATTGATGCCCGTGGAAAGGCCGTTCGCCTTGGTCTGGGGATCGCGGGCGTCATTCTGGCTCTCTCGATCGCGATCGCGGCAATGCTCGATGCACTTCCGCGCGATGCAGGTTTCGCGATTGCCGCAGGACTTGCGGTCGTCGGCGCGTTCGGCATCTTTGAGGGCTGGGCGGGCTGGTGCGTTATTCGCGCCCTGGGTGGAAAGACTCCGCTGTGAGTGCGAAATGACGAGAAGGGCGGCTGTTGTGGAATCCGTGAACTCGGCTGGCCCTCAGGGGCCGCGACAAGACTCCTTTCGCGCGAGAAAGGCATTTGAATGCGCAGAGGTCTTCGGCGGCAACCGGGCGGTTGATGTTCCGATTGTGCTTCCTGGCATCAGCGGGTGTGTGCGCTCGATTCCCTGCCAATCTCGAATTGGTGGGGATATTCACTACATATCGACTTGCGGCTCCGGGCTGATGTCGCGATTTGCGGTGGCAGATGTCGTCGGGCACGGCGCGGATGTTGAGGCAGTCAGCACACATGCGCACGACCTCCTGCGTCAATTCATGAATGCGATCGATCACCGCGAGGCCCTTGAAACGCTGAACGATCGACTTACCACGCGCGGCTTGGAAGCTCTCACGACGGCAGCGGTGTTTACGTTCTTTCCTCCGACTCGAACGCTGAGCTTCAGTTACGCAGGACACCCGCCTGCCTGGTTTTACAGTCGGGTGCTGGACCGCTGGATTCGATTGGAACTGCGCGCAGGTCGTTCCGCTGCTGGTGAGCGGGAATCAGACTTTCCACTCGCGGTGTCCGATGACACAAGGTACTCCATCGACCAGATTCGCGTTGTGCCGGGGGATCGATTGATTGTAATCTCCGATGGATTGACCGACGCGATGGATGCCTCACGAAACATCTTCGGCGCCAAGCGTGTTGAGTCGATCCTGGAGCGTTGCAGTGCACTTTCCGAGGAAGCCATCGTTGGGACGCTGTTGCACGCACTGGCCGATTTCTGTGGATCGCGTTCGTTTACACATGATGATGTGACCATCATCGCGCTCCGTTTTGAGCCGATTACCAAACTTGAGTGCACCCGTCTAATCCTGAAGAATCGTGTGCTTCGACCGGTCGCGTTACTCGCGAGGCGCGTGTGGAATGCGGTGCGCTGAGCGAACCGGTGCCCCGTCTCCGCTGCGCGGGCTACTGTAGCGGGCGAGGAGCACGATGGACCCACGAGGGCTCATCGGGTTGATACTTGGTATGAACGAATTGCAGCAGGCACTCACGGACATGCAGAACGCGCGAACGCAGTCGGTTGAATCAGTGGTAGATCCCAAGCTCATCACGCGACAGAGTGGATGGCATTGGACGAACATCGCGCTTATGACCTCGATGCACGGGTTGGCGATGCTTGCCCTCGTGCCAGCGTTTTTTCATTGGAGCGGTCTGCTCCTGATGTTCTTCATGTTCTTTGTTAATGGATGCCTTGGTGTCTGTCTTGGTTATCACCGTCTGTTGACGCATCGAAGTCTGCGAACACCGCGCGCGGTGGAGTATGCTCTGACGATCCTCGGAACGCTCAGCTATCAGGGCAGTCCGCTCCAATGGGTTGGCACGCACCGGATTCATCATCGTGAATCTGATGGCCCCGGCGATCCTCACTCGCCCCAGCACGGGTTTACCTGGGCGCATGTACTTTGGTGCTTCTACAAACACCCCGATGGTTACGATCCGCTTGACTTTACGAAAGACCTGCAACGCGATCGGGGCATGCTGCTCATCGACCGCTTCTTCTATGTTCCGCAGATTGTGCTTGCGGGCCTTCTCTTTGGACTGGGGTGGATCGCTCTCGGTACGTGGCAGGGTGGAATGTGCTGGATGATCTGGGGCGTGGCTGTTCGGACGACTGTGCTCTTCCACGCCACCTGGTTCGTCAACTCTGCAGCCCATACATGGGGCTACCGAAACTTCGAAACGAAAGATGGCTCGCGCAACAACTGGTGGGTCGCTCTGATCTCATTCGGTGAGGGGTGGCACAACAACCACCATGCGCAGCAGCGTTCGGCGGCCCATGGCATGAAGTGGTGGGAGTTCGATCCCACGTACTGGATTATCGTGCTCATGGAACGGATTGGTCTCGCCCAACGCGTGGTACGCCCGAAGCCCCCGCGAGATCATTGATTGTGGGAGTGGCGGCGAGGGCCGAGCCAGAACACGCTCCAGTCCCCCCGCGCGTTGACGGCGGCAATCAGGGCATACAGGCACGAAATGATGTTGCCCAGGCAAAGCAGGAGCGCGATCCAAAGAACCGCCCGCAGCATGGTGGCTTCGCGGAAAGTGATCCAACCAGCGAACAGAAAGAAGCCGATGTACAGATCAACCATGGAAAGGTGAAACCATGGAAGCGGGAGCATGACTTCGGCCTCAGCGAAGAAGTTTCCGACGATCAGCGCGTACGCAATAGCCGCGGCCATGATGAATGCGCCGAGAATGAGCAGGGATTTCGTCATGAACATGGGCCAGATCCTCATGAACACCAATTCGTGACCGGTCACCGTTGTGGTTCAGATCGCTGCGTGGGTGTGCCTTTGCGATAGGTCAATTGCGAAACGCTCACCAGACCCGCGCGAAACGCGGCAGCACAGCCGGAGAGGTAGAAGTTCCAGCGCCTGTGAAATGCATCATCATACTGAGCGGCAAGCTGGCGCCAGTTCTGATTGAATCGATCGGACCATGCACGAAGTGTCTTCGGGTAGTCATCATGAAATCGATGCCAATCTTCGATCGCGAGTTGCGTTGAACGAGGCGGTACGAGTTCATGCTGCTTCGGAAGATAACCATCAGGGAAGATGTACTTCACCAGCCACAGGATATATTGATCCAGCCCACGATCGGACGTTGATGAGAGTGTATCGCCCGAGATGACCTGCACTACCGCCAGACCGTCATTCTTGAGAACTGAATCAATGGTCTTGAAGTACGCGGGTAGATTCTTCCGGCCGACCGCTTCAATCATCTCAATCGAGACGACATGATCGAACGACTCTCGGAACGTGCGGTAATCCTGCAGTCGAATTTCCACCGGGAGATCACGGCAACGCTCCTGCGCAAATCGCGCCTGTTCCTGAGAAACAGTCAGCCCCGTGACATGTGCACCGTAGTTTGTGGCTGCGAAATGTGCGAAGTTGCCCCACCCGCAGCCGATGTCCAGCACACGTTGCCCCGGTCGAAGATTGAGCTTTCGACAGATGAGGTCAAGTTTCGCTTTCTGCGCCTCATCAAGGGTTGTGGCGTGTGCCCAATACCCTGAGGTGTAGGTCATACTTGAGTCAAGCATGCAACGGAAGAGATCGTTGCCCAGGTCATAATGTTTCAATCCGATATTGAACGCGCCCCTTCCGTTCTGGCGGTTGAACAGGCGCTGGTCAAGGGCCGCAAGGAGAAGCTTCGACCATGCTGCAAGCGACAGAGTCAGCGGTGATCCTGTGAATACCTGGTACATGAAGTCTTCAAGATTGTCGCATTGCCAGTGTCCTTGCTCATAGGTTTCACCAAGAGCAACGATGCCCAGCCGTTGAATACGGCGACGCACGGCAGAGTCAGAAATCTGAAGCCCCCATGTCTGACGACCGTCGTCGCCACGTGGTGTTGAACGAGATGAAGGTAGCGGGCAGGTTACAGCGTTGGTCGTCATTGCGCATCTCGCGTTGAAGGGGATTGGGATTGCGTTGAAAAGACTGTCCCGCGACGTGAATGGCGAACGAACGCCTCGCGCCAGCGCACCCAGAGGCCGCGGCGATCGGTACGAGTCGTCTCGGGATGGCTTGGATCGGGCTTGTCGAACATCGGAAGCCGTTTGATGCAGTACAGCCGGAAGGCCTGCCACTTGATCCGCATCATGATGGTGGCGGCGAAGAGTGGATAACGGAGAAGCGTCTTCAGGAGGGTGCGACTGGTCAGCTCACTCCCCCGGCCGCGCATCGTGGCAGAAAAACGCAACGTACCGTTCGCCCTGAGGTCTATGCGCAGATCGAGTGCGGATGGCGTATAGTTGACGGAAATATCATACGATCCGGTCGTATCCAGAAACGGTGATACGTAGAAGGACTTCGGAAGTTGAAATCGCACTGACGATTCACCTGAATCAGTTGATTCCGGTGTTGCCAGATAGTGGTGCATTTCGCCGAACGTGTTGCGAACTTCAGCAACGAGCGCCGCCAGTGCACCCATTTGATCGAAACACAGATAGAAACTGACCGGATTAAACACGTATCCAGCGACGCGCGGGATGGTCAGGAGCACGATTCGCGTGGCTGCATGATCGAGTTTCGCGTTCTGAAGTCTGGTCGTAACCTTGTCCTTCAGCGAGCCGAGCAGGTCGCCTCCATAGTCTTCATCATGAATTGCCACGAGCGCGCGGCGGTTGTACCCGAACCACTTGACGTTCTGATCCAGAGAGGGGAGTTCGCTCAGATCGACTGCAAACCAGAACATCGGGTATCGAAATGCATGTCGAGTGGGCTCATGCCGACAGTGGTATGTTTCGCCTTGGAATAGTCGCGAATTCACAGGGAGACTCCAAAGTGTTTCGCGACCTCCACGGCAGAGACGACACCATCCTCGTGAAAGCCGTAGCGCATGTGTGCACCGCAGAAGTAGGTTTTTCGCTCGCCATTCATTGCCCGAAGTGAGGCCTGAGCGTCAATCGATTGCGGCGAATACCCGGGATGTGAGAAGACGGTCTCGTAGAGAACTTTCGATGGATTGATGACACTCTTGGCGTTCAACGAAACGAAGTATTCCCTCGCTGCTTTCAATCCCTGGAGCCGATTCATGGAATACGTGATACCTACCGGTGCAGTTGGGTCAGCATCACTGCGTCGATGATAGTTCCACGACGCCCACAGCCGGCGATCACGCGGCATGCACAACTCATCGGTGTGGAGTTGAACGACGTTATTGTGATAATGCCATGTGGCAAGCGCCTTATGCTCTTGCTCGGTTGGGTCATGAAGGAGGCGCAGCGTCACATCGGCGTGGGTCGCCATGATCACAGCGTCAAAGATTTCGAGTGAGCCATTGGCGAAATGAATCTCGATCTGGTCTGAGTGTCGGCTGATTGATTCGACCGGTACCCCGGTTCGAATCTCACCGGAATAGTGCCGACGGAATGCATCGAGGTATACCGAGCTTCCGCCGACAATAGTTTGCCATGTCGGTCGATTGTTCAGTTCAAGCAGCCCATGGTTCTTGAAGAACTGAATAAACGCCAGGGCCGGGAATTGCAGCATATTGCCATCCGGACTGGACCAGACGGATGCCGCGATCGGAAGCAGGTAGTACTCAGTAAAGAAGTGACTCACACCGAGATGCGCGAGATACTCACCAAGCGGCTGATTGGTGATGACGCCCGCTGCAAGGTCGGCCGCCGCACGCTGATTGAATCGGCGCTGTTCACGGATCAGGCGGAGCAATTTCGGATTGAGCAGGTTGGTTGGCTTGCGAATGAACTCGCGCAGCGACGGGCCAACATAGCCGATCCCCGTGTTTTCACAGGAAAAACCGAACGACATGTCGCTGTCGCGCCGTGAAACGCCCCATTCGGCGAGGAGTCGATAGAAGTTCGGATAGGTTCGGGGATTGCAGACAATAAAGCCAATGTCGACCGGAAGCCGGCCGAGTGGATCGTCAACCATGATCGTGCGTGTGTGGCCACCGATCGATTCTTCACGTTCGATGAGTGTGACATCATGCCGCCGCGCCAGAAGGTAGGCAGCGGTAACCCCAGCGATGCCGGCTCCGACAACGGCGAGTTTCATTGGACGTTCATCCGCGACCATACACGGTTCATGATCCGTTCATATACGGGATAGGGAATGATGCGCATCAGTCGGATCGTCCAACTGAAAATGAACGGGAAGGCAATCTCCTTCTTTCCACGGGCAATGCCGTTCGCGATGATGCGAGCGGCGTCGTCGGCCTCCATCAGGAACGGCATCTCAAAGTCGTTCCTGTCAGTCAGCGGCGTGCGCACGAAACCGGGATTGACAATC
>CBFGRU010000070.1:0-13148 GCA_965651255.1 uncultured Phycisphaerales bacterium | reverse complement strand
TGGAGTTCGAGGTTCGGCTGCGTTCACTTGATGCATCCCGTCGGACAACCGCGCCGGTTGAAAGTGTGAGCAACGCGCCGGCGAATGAGTTTGATGCTGATGATCGCGGGCCGTTCATCGTCGAGGTGCACGAGAAGGACTGGGCGGAACTGGCGGATGTGATCGATCAGATCGTGGATGAGCAGGAAGCGTTTGATGCGGAACTGGACCGGCACCATCACGAGCGCAAGCTCATCATGGCGGCGCTCATGCTTGGTGTGGTTGCGGCTGGCGGACTGTTCTGGGCCGTTGAGCGTCATACAAACTGAGGAGGATGATCGTTGAACGATGCGACCGGTGAACCCACCTGGCCGCTGGATGATCCTTCCTCGGCTGGTGTTCCAGACCCGTGGAAAGTCGATCCGGAGCCATCAACCTTCGTTGCGTTCTGGCAGGATGACACCGCCCCGACGCGGGAGGAGATTCTGCACGCGCTGAGCGAGGCATGTGATGGGTTCGCAGTGCTCGAAGATGAACTTCCCGGCGCGCCCGAGCACATTCGCTGGAACGTGGTGGTTCGCGGCCCGGAGCCGCTGCCGGCGTTCATTGTCTGGTGCGAGGCAGCCCATCCGGCGGGCGACCCGCCGGAAGAGTTTGCGGCGATCAAGTCGTGTCCATTCATCCTCGGCTTCGAGACGATGTTGCCGCCGAACGCGCCGATCGAGGGATATGCAGCCGCGTTGCGATGGCTTCTGGATGCGCTCGACCCGGTGCCGATTCTGCTGGATGCGAACCTTGGCACGTACATGTTGCGAGACCGGCTGGCTGATCTCCTGGGCCGAGAGAATGACGATGTTCCCGGTGACCTGCTGTGGGTTGTTCAGATCGAGGGGCGCGAAGGAAAGACCGGATCGACGTGGCTGTACACCACGGGTTTGCGGCGTTGCGGCCGGCCGGAGTTGGAGATGCTCGATGTACCGGGCGAACTGAGCTCGATTGCGTCGATCATGCTCAATGGTCTGGGCGAGATTTCTCTGGAGTCTGACCTGTCGGCCCCGGGGCACGTGTTTGAGATTGGTGCGGGTCTGCCGGTGACGCTTCAGCCGTGGGATGTGGCCTCGGCGCACATTGAGCAGGGCGGTCTTGGATCACATGAAGATCGCGATGCGCGCGGCGAAGACCGCTTCACCGGCACGCGCGCGGTGATCTGCGCGGAGAAACCCCGCGGGGTGTATCGCCCGGCATGGGTGTATCCCGCTGAGGTCATGCAGAAACTCGCGCAGGATCAGGCCACCCTCTTTGCCAGTACGCGCGGTACACGGCAGCACGAGCGACTTGCACGTCGGACCTGGCCCGAGTTGGCCATGGCGTTTGCAGCGCTGCATCGCGGACGCGAAGTCGATGCGCCCCGGGAAGACATCGTGTTTCTGTTGAAATCCGGCTTTGTTGATGCCAGCCACACGGATCGCGGACGTGAGCACCTCTGGTTTCATGTCGAACGATTTGAGGGCGATCGGGCAGAGTGCGTTCTGCTGAATCAGCCGGTCTTCATTACGGAACTGAAGCAAGGCGATCGTCGATGGATCGAACGATCTCAGCTTTCAGACTGGCTGGTGCGCACCGAATCGCGCGACATTGTTCCCGCGATGGCGGCGGCACTTCGCACCCTTGGCGATGAATCGACCGCGCAGAACAAGAGTGAATCATCATGACTGAAGCGGCGGACGGCCTTGCGGTTGCCTCCCTCGCGCGCAGCGAGTTCGAGGCGCACGCGCAGGCCGCGATTCTGCACGAGGAAGGGATCGATGCATTCGTGCACGCTCCGGTTCAGTGGCAGGGGGCGGCGCTGGCGTCGAATCGCGAAGGGGTCCCGGTCTACGTGCGCAAAGAACATGCGCAGCAGGCCGCCGAGTTGCTGCGGGAGCGGCGCACCGAGCATGATGCGCAGGATGCGGGCGATCGTGAAGCCCACTCGTCAGACGGCTTCATTGCCCACGAACCACTCAGTGCCCGATCAACCGCAGCGGGGGTTCCTATTCTCGCCAGAGTTGGCATCGTGATCGGCTTTGCACTCGTCGTTCTGACACTGCTGGCGTGGATCGTCGGTGCGCTGATACAAGACTGAGCGTCAGCGCATCGGAAGCAGTTCAGCGTACCGTTGAATGACCTGCACGATGAAGAATCGCTCATCCGCCGTCAGCGAGCGATCACTCATCATCTCGGTCAGACCCTCCAGCACCTGGCGCCATTCTCGTTGCAGGTCGGCGGTGATGACCAGTTCGCCCCGATTGATCAATGCAATCTGATTCTTCAACGCGCGAATGGCGGGGAAATCATCGACCCGCCCCGAAAGCACCGGTGGTTCCGCGTTGATTCCATCCGGCGAAGGAACAAAGCGAAGCATCGGTGAATACCGGAGGATCGCATCCAGCGCGAGCCGCTGTTGCATCTCGCGATGCCGGTCAACCCAGGTTCGCCCGAGTTGATTCAGATCGCCGAGCGGGACCGATCTGGTCTGTGGTTCATCGACGTAGATCATTCGCCCCGTACGCACATCGCGCAGCGGGAGGCCATCCTCATCGGTAAGGGCACGCCGAAACGTGATTTCCACCGTATCCCCGGGCGGCTTGGCCTTGACGAGATCGCCGAAGTGGTCCGGGTTTCGGACCGGAATGTGATCAACCGCGAGAATGTGATCACCCGCGCGGAGGTGTTGTTCCGCGGGCATGCCGGCGATAACTTCCAGCACGACGACGTCATTCCCCGTGTTCGTATCCATGCTGATGCCGACCGCGCCGCGTGGCCGGTTCAGCAAACGGTGCCGCAGAACCTGTAGAAGACGGTGCGCCTGTTCCGGCGTTCGACTCTGGCCTTCGAGCAACTCGATAATGGCTTCATCGTTGTACTCGAGTTCCTTCAATCGCTCCGTTGCCAGCTCGCGACGATTCCATGAAGGATCATCCAGTGCATCAATCTCACGCCACGCCTCGTCCGTCAGACTCGATACCGGCGGCAATGGGTCATCATTCACCGGCGGGCGCATCGGACGGAGCGGTTCCATGGTCTGAGCGGCCGCGGAGTTCTGAACGAAGCATTCGGCTCCGATGACGAGCACAGCGACAACACGGAGCATCATCCGCAGACTGTTCACGCGGATTTGTTTCGCGCAAACTCGATGACCCGATTCGCGCGCGGCTGAATCCACCGCACTTTGCGTTCGACCATTTCGAGGAACACGGAGCCCGGAATTCGCGCAAACCGGCCCGTCGCCGCAATCGGCGTGATGCTCTCCGCGATGAGTGCTTCGACGATCAACCACGGAACTGACTCGTACTCCTGATCAGTCAAGGGACCGGCACCGTGTTGATCATAGCCGACGAGGAACGCGCGCAGTCTGCCCGCGTTCAGACCATCCGGCCAGGTCGAAGGGTCATCCGCCTTGGTGATCTCCATGGAAAACTGCAGAACGCCGTTGGCCACATCCACCACGCGCGGTTCGCGCCGGGCGGAGTCGAAGTCGATGACTCCCTGCACCTTGAACCCTTCGTAGAGCAGATTGCCGGGATGCCAGTCACCATGGACGACAAAGGTGTTCAGGTCGGCGAATCCGAGCGTCCGCACGCGCGATGCCGCATCCGCATAGGCATCGCCGAGAAACGCACAGGTCGCCTTGATCCGCCGGGCGTCGATCATGGGTTCGGCCTGGCGGATTGCTTCGGCGGCCATCTGCGCCCGCTGCTCCATCCCGGGCGATTCGTGATAGCTTCCGCTCGGAGCGTCGAACGGCGCTTCGTGATACTGCAGCAGGTTGTGCAGCCGCGCGAGGGTGTAGCCGGAGTATTGCGCACCGCGCTTCGAGCCATCGTAATGAGTGCCGCGCATGTACTCGAACATCTCGTACACGCGCCCATTGAGCTGCACCATCGAGTTGTTGTCCTCGCGCGTGCCGATGATCGCCGGCACGGGAAAGCCCCGCGAAGCCAGATGCAATTGCAGGTGATGACAGAAGGCAACGCGATCAGGCAGATCGCGTCCCGGCGCGCGGCGCTTGAGCAGGAACTCACCCCGCTGCGCGCGGATTCTGACTTTGGGCGATCGTCGTGAGCCGCGCGGGTACTCGCTGATGGAGTAGATGACGCCCAGGTCGTAGTGACTCAACACGATGCCCAGTTCCTGCGCCGCGAATCGTTCGCGCCGGGTCATCTCATCCTGCCGCGGGCCAATATGCGGCGGCACCTCCGCAGCGTCCATCGATGATGGGTCAACCGGCTGCTTCGGGTTGGTTGGCGAGTCCGACATGCCGAGCGAGTTTACGCCGAGACCACGGAGATTCGCCCGTTCGCGGCCTGCCCACGTCGAAATCCGTTTCGACCCTGACCGTTCGGGCCGTTTCGCCCGGGCGTCGCGTACGTTGCTGCCGGTCCGCCGCGCAAGCGGACACCTTCGACGCCGACAACGTCTCGCAACGCTTCGAGCAGCGGCTGATCGGCCACGGCGCGGAGCATGTTCGGCCGCAGCAAAACCCGCCGACCTTCCGCGCGAATGTGCAGCAGAATCTCCGCCTCGCGGCCGCGCCCGTTCGAGCCGATGGCCGAGCCGTGCTTCTCCAGTACCGCGCGCACCCGGCGGGCCTGATCCAACGCCAGCGCGGGGTCATGCGGCCCGGTCAGATCGATCTCGATTGCCGTCGCCATCTGCCGCGGTGCATCTTCGATCGGAATCAACCGGTCGATGATGATCTGCGGTTCACCCTGCGATCGATCCGACCGCGCGATCACCATCAGCACTCGGTCAACCTCGACCAGTGACTGACACCTCTCGAGCGAAGAGGGAAAGATCACGCCGTCGATCGATCCCGCGAGATCCTGGAACGTGACCCGTGCCATCTTGTTGCCCGACTTCGTTGGGAGTGTTCGTGCATGAATGAACATTCCGCCCAGCACCAACGGGACATCATGTTCGGCCTCGGCGGCCTGCGCCGCGGTATGCGAGCAGAACGCCCGCAGGACATCCGCGTGCAGGTCCAGCGGATGACCGGACACATGGAACCCCAGCACATCCTTTTCCTGCCGAAGCGTTTCCAGAACACTCCACGGCTCGACCGATCGCAGCGAAGCGGGCGTGACTTCCGGCGTCGATTCTTCGGTGGTCTTGAACGAATCGAAGAAATTCATCTGACCGGAAAGTCGATCGTCGGCCGCGGCCTGTCCGCTGCGCGTTGCATCGTCAATCGACTCGACGAGTGCGCGACGCTGGTCGGTCCCGTGAATCGAATCGAACGCGCCGCACTTCACCAGCGCTTCGATCGTGGCGCGATTCACGGCCTTCAGGTCAACGCGCTCGCAGAAATCAAAGATCGACTCGAACGTCCCTGATTCCTTCCGCTCGCGAATGATGGCGTTGATCGCACTCGTACTCACACCCTTGATCGCGCCGATGCCGAACCGCACATGCCCATGCAATGAGTCGCGCGGTTCATTCGGTGCGAAGACCACCGTGAAATCCGCATCCGAAAGGTTGATGTCCGGCGGCGAAACGCGCACCCCCACGTGCGGCTTCTTCTCGCAATGATCGGGAAACGGCGTGCGCTTGCAATCCTCAAGGTAGGCAACCCAATGTTCGACCTTCTGCGCCTTGCTTTCAAACGAAAGCAGCGCAGCCATGTACTGATTCGGGAAAAACGTCTTCAGGTACGCCGTCTGGTAGGCGATGATGGCGTACCCCGTTGAGTGTGACTTGTTGAATCCGTAGCCGGCGAACTTGAGGATCAGGTCAAACAACTGCTCCGCCTGCTTCTTCGCGAGGCCTTTCTTCGCCGCGCCCTCGATGAAGCGGGGGCGCTCGGCGTTGATGATCGATTCCTTCTTCTTTGAAATTGCCTTGATCAGTGAGTACGCGGCTCGCAGGGGAATGTCGCCCAGGCCGTGCACGATCTGCATGACCTGTTCCTGGTACACCATGATGCCGTACGTCTCTTCCGTGAAGCGATCGACAATCTCATGAACCTTCGGAACCGCTTCCTTCCCGTGCTTGCGGTGGTTGTAGTTGGGAATGAGATCCATCGGCCCGGGGCGATAGAGCGCGTTCGCTGCGATCAGGTCCTCCAGCCGGTCGGGTTGCATCTCGACCAGCAGTTTGCGCATTCCGCCCGACTCGAACTGAAAGATTCCTGCGGTGTCGCCGCGTCGAAAGAGGGCGAGCACCTGTTGATCGCCATACTCCAGCCGGTCGAGGTCCAGGGGATGCGGTCCTTGGCCGGGCTCGCGTCCGACCGCGCGCCAGATCGCTTCTTCCGGCAGGGTCTCACGCACGAGCGATTTTGCTTTCTCGATCGTCGAGAGCGTGCGCAGGCCGAGGAAGTCCATCTTCAGCAGGCCCACCTTCTCGCATGTCGGGCCGTCCCACTGCGTGACGACATCATCCGTCCCCGTCGCCTTGTACAACGGGATGATGTTGTCCAGCGGCTGGGTTGCGATGACCACCCCCGCGGCGTGCACCCCGACGTTGCGCGCGTGCCCCTCCACCGCGCGGGCCGTTTCCACGACGCGCGCCACCCGCTCATCTTCCTTTGCGGCCTGCCGGAAGTCCGGCGCCTTTTCGAGCGCTTCATCAATTGTGATGTTCAACTCACTCGGAACAAGGTTCGCCAGTTTCTGCCCATCGCCCGGTGAGAGGCCCATCACCCGCGCGACATCCTTGATGGCCGCGCGCGCCTTCAGACGATTGAACGTGATGATCTGCGCGACGTGGCCGTACTTCTCGCGCACGTAGTTGATGACCGCGGCGCGACCGTCCTGACAAATGTCGATGTCGATATCGGGGTACTCCGTTCGATCGGGGTCGGTGAACCGCTCGAACAGCAGGCCGTAACGCACCGGGCACGCATTGGAAAGACCCAGCACGTAGCCCACCATCGTGCCGACCCCCGAACCGCGCGCGTTCGCGGGAATGCCGTTCTGCCGCGCCCAGTTCACGAAGTCCCACACAATCAGGAAGTACGCGCTGATGAGTTTGTCCGCCAGGATTTGCAACTCACGCTCGCAGCGATCGCGAATCTCCTGCGTGATGCCTTCCGTTCCGTACCGCCAGATCAGGCCGGCTTCACACAGATCGCGCAGCGCGCGATCGCAATCTTCCTTCAACTGCTCGCTCGAAACATCCCGGTCGCGCTCGTGGTCGTAGGGGAGCAACTCAAACGTTCGGCAGTACGCCTTGAACCATTCGGTGCGATCACTGCCATCGCGCGCCGGGTCATAGCCGGGCACTTCACCCGCGTTTCGCACCCGTACGACCGGCGCGTGGTTGGCGCCAAAGTCAATCGTGGCTTCGCACCGCTCCGCAATTTTCGCCGTGTTCTCGATCGCCTCCGGTACATCACCGCCGAACAGCTCCCACATTTCCTGCGGGCTCTTGACGTACAGCTCCTTCGGATAGTGCAGCCGGTCGGACTCATCCTTCAGCTTCGCCATCGAGATGCAGCACAGACTGTCGTGGTGGTCCCAGTCTTCTGCGCGAAGGAAGTGCGCATCATTATCGCAGACCAGCGGCAGGTTCAGCTCGCGGGCGAGCGCGATCAGGTGCGGATTGATCTGCTCCTGCTCCTTCACGCTGTGCCGCTGAAGCTCGATGTAGAAACGTGGTTCGCCGCGCTCGTTGCAGCCGAACGTCTCGGCGTGCCATCTCGCTTCTTCGATCGCCGCCGCCCAGTGATGATCCTTCCCGTGGCGGACGAACTGCGTCAGGTGATATGCGATTGACGAACCGAGATGGCCGTTGATCGCGATCAGGCCGTCCGACCACTGCGCCAGGGTCGATTTATCCATGCGCGGCTTGTAGTAGAAGCCGTTGATGAACGAATCGCTCGAGAGTTTCAGCAGGTTCTTCCAACCGGTCTGATTCTCCGCCAGGAGAACGAGGTGGAACCCGCCATCGGTGATTGCATTGGGCGTTTTGTCCGTCCGGTCGCCCGGCGCGACGTACGCCTCGATGCCGAGAATCGGCTTGATGCCCGCGGCTTTGGCCTTGGTGTAGAACTCCGCCGCACCGTAGAGGTTGCCGTGATCGGTCACGGCCACCGCGTCCATGCCCAGTTCCTTCACGCGGCTGACGAGACGATCGATCGTGTTTCCACCATCCAGCAGCGAATACTCACTGTGCAGATGCAGGTGAACGAACGGGGCGGGGCGGGGGGTCACTGGCATTCTGGGCATCCGTTCCCGAAGAACTGGGTGAGCGAGAAATCCGTATCAGGAGCGGGTTTTCTCCGATCCCGATGGCGCCGGTGGATTGTACACGCTCAGCGGCATCGTTCGGGTCGGCGCCGGCTCCTAGGATGGATTGAAATGCAGGAATCGTTTCGCATCTACAATTTCACGAACGCCGGTGGACAACGTGTCGCCAACGCATATCGATTCGTTGCGAGCCAGCCGAGCTGGCTGTCGCGCACCGCGCTGCTGGTCTTTCTGCTTGTGATCGGGCTGCCGCTGTTCCTGCTGTTTCTCTTCGCGATGGTGCTGGCGGTGGCGGCGTTTTTCGTGCTGGCCGGTGCGCACGCCGTGGTTCAGTCGGTGAAGCGGCTTTTCGGCGGCGGAAACAGCGGCCGCAGCAATGTGCGCGTCATCACCCGGCGGGATTGATCATTCAACGATGAGATGTCGCCCGAGTCGCCCCTGCCGGCGTGCGCCCCAACGGTAGAGCGCGTGGAATGCAGCGTTGCAGAACAGCACCCCGCCGATCGCAATGCCCAGCGTGATCCAGCCCACCGACTCGTGCACCAGTGTCCAGATGAACTGCACGATGCAGAGCACACTGACGAACACCAGCGTCGGTCCGCGCGGAATGATCGCCACCATGAACGCACCAAGCGGGGCGCCCAGCGCGACGATCGGCGCCGCCGCGAGCCAGGAGTGAAACACCTCGGTATCCACGTGGTACACCACCGGATCGACCCGCTGCAACAGCAGATTGCTTGCGAGGCCGACGAGCGAAGTGAAGGCCATCAATACCACGCTCGTGGGGATCGCGATTTTGATGTCTGCCCGACTGACCAGAATCAGCATGGTGTAGATGAGCATGTCGATGCCGACCCCCGTGAGCGAGGCGATGCATCCGCCGCCGAGAAGGCCGACGCCAAGGCCCATCATCGTGTCAAAGCGCGTGGTGGATGGCGTGATGCCGTGCACGCGGACGATTTCGTGCACTTTCACCAGATGCATCACCCCAAACGATGCCCAGATGACAGCGAAGATGAGTTTCACCGTCAGGTCGTTGGCGATGGGTGCGAGAAACGCTGCGCCGATGGGTGTTCCGATGAGCGCGCCGATCATCGCGGCCCGCAACATCGGCCACTCCAGCGGTCGGCGCAGGCACAGGATGAATATCGTGGCCGAAACCATCCCGACCGACTGCACCGCGAAGGAGAAGTTGCGGCCGATCGAGGCGGACTGATCAAACAGCAGCACGAGGATCGGGAAACCGACGGTTCCGCCGCCCATCGGTGTCGAGCCGGCGACGTACGAGCCGGCCGCCATCGCCGCAGCGATGCCCCAGTGCTCGCGCAGCGTCACCCAGTGATCACCCGCAACAATCACCGCCAGCCACCCGGCATAAAAGCACATCAGCCAGAACAGGAAGGGCGCGATGCGAACGAGCGCGAGTCGCGCCAGCAGGTTCCTCGGGTTCATCGATCCGCGTGACATGAAGAAAACCATGCCCGCGCCGGGAACGCTCATCGCCGGCATTCACCCTCCGCGGGGGCGACGATGATATCTCGGCCGATTCGCCGCACACCTTCGACCCCGACCGCCGCCCAATCAGTCGCCACTCGTTTCCGCCTGCATCAGGTCAAGCAGCTTGCCGCGCAACCGCGCGGTGACCGCGCCAACCTTGCCGGTAGACACGGTCGCTTGTTCGACCTTCACCACCGGCAGCACCTGCCAGGAGGAATTGGTCAGGAACACCTCATCCGCGCTGAGCAGATCTTCGATCGAGAGCATCCGTCGGTAGATGGGCATGCCGAGGTCATCGGCCAGTTCGATGATGGCGGCGCGCGTGATGCCCGGCAGGACCGGCGCGGGCAGGGCGGTCGCGCCCGTGGCCGATTGCTTCGCCGCCTCGGTCTCTTCATCGGGCGGGTTCAGTTCCCCTTTCATCACCCGCTCTTCCTCGCCGCGGGCGCGGGGTGTTAAGAGCGCGCCATCCTTTACAAGAAACAGGTTGCTCACCGATCCGCTGCCGAGGTGATTGGTGATGAGCAGCCACAACGCCTCGGCTGCGCCGGCGGCCGCGGCCTGTTGCAGCGCGAGCAGCCGCGACCAGTAGTTCACCGTCTTATGGCCGGCGGAGGAATCAAACGGGTTCAAACGATCCGCCGCAATCGCGATGAGCACGCCATCGGTAAAGAACGCATCGGGATACTTCGTCGGCGGCTGGGCGACGATGAGAATCGTCGGATCACTTGCTCCCGGCGACTTCCCATCGGGTTTCGGCAGGAGGTTCAGATCGCCGCCGGTGATGGTGATGCGGATGCGCGCATCTTTCAGGTTGTTGCGCGCCAGGGTCTGCTCGATCGCCTCGTGCAGCGGGTCGGGACGAAAGCGCGAAGAGAGGCGGAGCGCCTTCACGGTGTTCGCCATGCGATCGAGGTGGGCCTCGCCGCGAAAGAGCCGGCCGTTCCGCGCGGCAATCGTCTCGAACACACCCACGGCATGCTGAAACCCCGCATCGAACGCGGAGACCCGCGCATCATCGAGCGGGACGAACGAACCGTTGAGCCAGACTTCCAGGGGCATACAGAGAGTGTACCGATCCAGATGCAGAAACGCAGAGATGCTCGGTATACTAAAACCATGGTCGGCCCCACGCGCGACAATCTGCTGTCCGAAGCACTGAAACTCTCGGTCGATGATCGGGCCGCGCTCGCCGAAGCGCTGTGGCGGTCGCTGCGCGAGCAGGTGAGCCCCACGGTCGAATCCGCGTGGCGAGATGAGATCAATCGACGCCTTGATTCCCTTGAACGTGGGAGCGCCGAAGTCATCGATGAAGAGACGGTCTGGCGGGAGGTCGATGAGGAACGCAACTGGTGACGGTGCGATTCCTGGCCGAGGCCGGGGATGAGTTGCGCGAAGCGATTCGCTGGTACGGTGAAATCAATCCAGCCCTCGGCGAAGACTTCCGGTCGGAGTTCAAGGCGATCATTGACATGATTCGGTCCGCACCGGAGGCATGGCGACCAATGTTCCGCGGCGCGCGGCGACTGCTCATGCGTCGATTCCTATACGGCATCGTCTACCGAGCGATGCCGGCGGATGATTCCATCGTCATTGTCGCAGTGATGCACCTGAGTCGGCGACCCGGCTACTGGCGAGAGCGGTCATGAAGGAGCGTCGTCAATTCCAGCCGCTTTTCCCTGTGCCAGGTCATAACCGCACTCCGGGCATACGCCGCTTGCGTTCCCGGTGAGGTCGTACTGACAGTTCAGGCACCGGCGTGGGTGAGCGGCAAACTCACGCGGAAGCGGCAGGCGATCGTGGTATCGGCGGATGAACATGAAGATCATCGCGGTGCCGATCGCAGCGAAGGGGTAGCCGAGCACGCTCACGGCGATCGCAAACAGGAACAACTCTCCTCCAAGACGCAAGAGTCGAAACTCTGGGGGGCCATCGAGGATGCCGGTAAAGAGGATGGAGAACACAACCGCCATGACCAGCGCCATGAGGACCATCCGATTGAACGGCAACTTGTTCAATTCGGGTGTCCGCAGGGAGGCGCGAATTGGCTCTGCGAATCTGGCCGCAGCCAAGCCCCAGCACACCGGCGTGATGATGAAGAACACCGGAACAATCACCGTCCACAGGAGATCGCCGAAAATCGCGCCAAGCGGGTACTCAACGATGGACCAGCAGAGGATCGCGGGCGGAGCTCCGACGGCGATGATTGAAAGCGCCGAGACGATCACACCCAGCCGGGCGCGGTACGACCATTCATCGATCACCTTCACCGGACCAGCGTCATTCCTCGTACTCTGAATGTGCTCCGGCTTCCGATCGGCCATGCTCGATGGTACACCGCGATACACCCCACGCGTGCGGATGAGCATCTTGGAGCCGCGGCGGTTGGAACGGGGCCATCGCGAATCAGTCGGCGTCACCGGCCCAACCTCCCGCGCGCTGCCGCGAATGGTGAAGAACACCGCGCATGGCCACGCCCAACGTGCGGGTGGTATCGCCGAGAGCGGGGAAGCAACCCCCCGGTTTCCGCGAGGGTACGCACGGTTCGGGTGATGTCGTGCGCGGCCTGCGGAATGTTCTACACGTTTCGCGTAGGACATCACACGCACCGGGTGTTGCTCTGCGCGGCCCGCGGGTGAACAAACTCGCCCTTCTTGGAGGATTCTCCTCACGCGAGGAAACATTCCGTTCGATTCACCAACGGCGGCCGGTCCGGGCCGGTGGTTCCTCCGAATCTGTTGAACCACGCCCGTGCTTCGCCGAATGTCGGCGGGTGCGGGTGAATGCACTCCCAACCGTGCCAAGGTGACCGCGGAGCCGGGCGGAAGCACCCTCGCGCACCCAGTGACCCCGTCCGGCGGACTTCACCCCCTGAAACCGCGGTGAAAGGTGTCCGCAACGGCCCGCCAACCCCTATACTCCGGACCAGAACATCCATCGTGCCCGCCGCCGTCCTGGTTCGCTTCATGCCGACAGGACCCGATCGGGGACGATGCGGCTCGCAGACGACGAACGAACATTCAACGACGAACGACCCTCCACCCATGCCCTACACCCTCAAGCCCGCGGACCAGGTCTACGACATCGACATCGAGTCGACCGAGTATCTCGGCGAGCGCGCGGAGAGCCCGGACCGCTGGATTCTGAACTTCGGCCCGCAGCACCCCGCAACGCATACGACTCTGCGGCTGGTGCTGGAGTTGGATGGCGAGCGGATCGCCCGCGCGACGCCGCACATCGGCTACCTGCACTCCGGCTTTGAGAAGCTCGGTGAGCATCACGATTACAACCAGTACGTCTGCACGATCAGCCGGATGGATTACATCTCGCCGATTGCGAACGACATTGCCTGGCACCATGCGGTGGAGACGCTCTTCGGCATTGACCTGACGCCGCGGTGCAAGGTCATCCGCACGATCATGGCGGAGATGGGCCGCATCC
>CBFGRU010000069.1:0-13156 GCA_965651255.1 uncultured Phycisphaerales bacterium | reverse complement strand
TTCAACCCCGAAGTGACGGTGCGTTCGGTCGGCGTGATGGAAAAGTGTTCGTTCTGCGTGCAGCGCATCAACGAAGCGAAAATCAACGCCAAGAACGAGTGGGTGAAGCAGTCCGACAGCGCGAAGTCGAACTCGAACGGCCGGGCGCCGCACATCCCCGACGGCACGGTGACCCCTGCGTGCGCGCAGTCATGCCCGTCGCAGGCGATCGTCTTCGGCGATCTGAACGACCCCAACAGCCGCGTCAGCGTGCTGCGCAAGAGCAAGCGAAACTACCAGTTGCTTGAGTACCTGAACACGAAACCGCGAAACCGGTTCCTCGGCCGGCTTCGCAACCCGAATCCAACGCTCGTGCCGCCGAGGCCGAAAGATGAGAACGGGCACGGAGGTGGAGCGCACTGATGTCGACCCTCTCCTTCGATAAGGATCTGGTTCGCGATCGCATCGTCGATAACACGATCGATGAACCGGGAAAGCGCGCCCCGCTGATTGTCGGGTACGACGACTTCGGCAGTGTGACCGATGCGGTCTGCCAGGTGGTTGAACGGCCCCAGCCGACGCGCGCGTGGTATATCGCCTTTGCGATCAGTTCCATCACCACCGCGATGCTCGGGGCGCTGCTCTTCTACCTCATTGCGACCGGAACCGGCGTGTGGGGCTTGAACAACCCCGTCATGTGGGGCTTCGCGATCGTGAACTTCGTGTTCTGGGTCGGCATCGGCCACGCCGGAACGCTGATCTCCGCCATTCTCTTTCTGCTCCGGCAGAAGTGGCGCACCTCGATCAACCGCGCGGCCGAGGCGATGACCATTTTCGCGGTCATCTGCGCGGGGATGTTCCCCGGCGTGCATATCGGCCGCGTCTGGTTTGCGTATTGGCTTTTCCCCATCCCCAACCAGATGGAAATGTGGCCGCAGTTCCGCTCGCCGCTGCTGTGGGACGTGTTCGCGGTCGGCACGTACTTCACCGTGTCGCTGCTGTTCTGGTACGTCGGTCTGATTCCCGACCTGGCAACGGTTCGCGATCGTGCGACGACCAAGATTCGCTCGTTCGCCTACGGCGTGGTTTCGCTCGGCTGGCGCGGTTCGAACCGCCACTGGCATCGGTACGAGCGCGCTTACCTGTTGCTCGCCGCGCTCGCGACGCCGCTCGTGCTTTCGGTGCACTCGGTCGTGTCCTTCGACTTCGCCGTCGCGCAGCTCCCCGGCTGGCACACCACGATCTTCCCGCCGTACTTCGTTGCGGGTGCGATTTTCTCCGGCTTCGCGATGGTGGTCACGCTCGCGGTTCCCGCGCGATCGCTGCTCGGGCTCCAGAACATCATCACGATGCGCCATCTGGAGAACATGAACAAGATCATTCTCGTCACCGGCTCGATGGTCGGATACGCCTACGCGATGGAGTTCTTCATCGCCTGGTACGGCGGGAATACGTACGAGTACTTCGCGTTCGCCGCCCGCGCGTTCGGCCCCTACGCCTGGGCGTACTGGATCATGGTGAGCTGCAACGTGATCTCGCCGCAGCTCTTCTGGTTCAAGAAGATTCGTACCTCGATTCCTGCCATGTTCGTGCTGTCGATCTTCGTGAACATCGGCATGTGGTTCGAGCGGTTCGTGATTACCGTCACCTCGCTGGCGGCGGACTTCCTTCCCTCCAGTTGGGGCTACTACGTTCCGACCAGCATCGACATTCTGACGTTTGTCGGTTCGTTCGGCCTGTTCTTCACGCTCTTCCTGCTGTTCGTCCGCTTCGTGCCGTTCATCGCGATCGCAGAAGTGAAGGCGGTCATGCCGCAGGCCGATCCGCACAATTACCACGACTCCGCTGACGATGCGCCCGGTGGCGAGCACGGTCACGGTGCGAAGAAGGAGCACGCCTGATGAGCGCCCGTCGTCTTTCGACCGATCCGGCCGGCCGGTACGTCGAACGTCGTGAAGATACGACGTACGGCGTGATGGCCGAGTACGAGAACCCGGCGATGTTGATGCGCGCTGCCGCCAAGGTGCGCGATGCCGGATTCAGGCAGTGGGATTGCCTCACCCCCTTCCCTGTCCACGGGCTGGACAAGGCGATGGGGATCAAGATGACCAAGCTGCCCATCTTTGTATTCTTCTGCGGGGCGACCGGTGCGACGATCGGTCTGCTGCTGCAGTGGTTTACGAACGCAGCGCCGGAGTGGCTGACGATCTACGCCCCCATGCCGGTGACGCCGTATCCATTCATGATCTCGGGGAAGCCAACCTGGTCACTGGCGGCGAACATTCCCGTGATCTTCGAGTTGACGATTCTTCTCAGTGCGTTTGCGACGGTGTTCGGCATGCTCGGGTTGAACGGCCTGCCGCGCTTTCATCACCCGGTGATGAACTCGAAGCGCTTCCGTCGCGCGACGACCGATCGCTTCTTCATCGTGATTGAGGCCAAGGATGCGAAGTTCCGCGGCGAGGAGACGGCAACCATGCTGAAATCTCTCGGTGCGCTCGGCGTTGAGGAGCTCAAGGACTGACCCATGCCGAAGATACTGTTCCGCACCGCACTGGTTGTGATTCTGCTGGCGATGATCCCGCCGATGGTGATCGCGCGCTCGCGGGTGGCGAAGTCTGCCCAGCCGCGCATTCACATTCTGCAGGACATGGACAACCAGCCGAAGTTCCGTGCCCAGCATGCAACGACACTGTTCAATGATCAGCGTGCGATGCGCCCGCCCGTCGAGGGAACGGTCGCGCGCGGTGCGCTCGATCTGGATGATCACTTCGAGCGCGGTCTCAGCGAGACCGGGGTGTGGGTGACCTCGCTGCCTTCGCAGGTTCCGCTGACCGAGGAAACGCTGGTCCGCGGGCAGGAGCGGTTCAACATCTACTGCGCGCCGTGCCACGCGGAAAGCGGTGATGGCAACGGCATCGTGCACCGCCGTGCAATGAAGTGGATGGAACGGGGCGAGGCCACCTGGGTGCAGCCGACGAGTCTGTTTGATGTGCAGCGTCGCGTGCAGTCGGTGGGCCAGATTTACAACACGATCACGCACGGCATTCGGACCATGCCGGCGTACCAGTCGCAGATTCCCACGCATGATCGATGGGCGATCGCCGCGTATGTGAAGACGCTGCAGCGTTCGCAGTTCGCATCGTGGGAAGATGTGCCCGCAGACATGGAAGACGGCCTTCGCGAAGAAGAGGCCGCGCAGCGCGCAACCAGCAATTCGCAGGCCAGCGCTTCGAGCACGGAAGGAAGGCAATCCTGATGTCGGCTCATCATGCGGTGGACATCTCGAAGGAGTCGCGCCACCTGGGCGATCTTGCCGGACGATTGTTTGTTCCGGCCGCGGGTATCGGGGTCATCGCGCTCGCCGTGGTGCTCGGTATCGGGCTGTTCGGTGGCGACCTTGCTCGCTTCTACCAGAGCTGGCTCATCAACTTCATGTTCTTCCTGGCGATTTCGCTCGGCGGATTGTTCTTCACGATCATTCACCACATCACACGCGCGGGCTGGAGCGTAACGATCCGTCGTTTCGCCGAAGCGGTCGCCGCCAACCTGTGGGTGTTCGCGCTTCTCTTCATTCCCATTCTGATGGGAATGTTCGATCACAAACTCTTCCATTGGGCGGATCAGTCACCGGCGGCCCTCGCGAAGGATTCATTCCTCGAATGGAAGCAGCCGTACCTGAACCCGACGTTCTTCACCATTCGCGCGGTGGTGTACTTCATCATCTGGATCGGGCTGAGCCAGTTCTTCTTCCGCATGAGCGTGAAGCAGGATGCGAGCGGTGATGTCGGCCTGACGAAGTCCATGCAGAAGATCTCCGCGCCGGCGATCATTCTCTTCGGCCTCACGCTCACGTTCGCGGCGATCGACTGGCTGAAGTCGCTCGATCACCACTTCTTCTCCACCATCTGGGGCGTCTACTACTTTGCGGGTTGCGCTGCGAGTTTCTTCGGCGTCGCGATCATTACGCTGGTGCTGCTGAAGAGCACCGGTCGATTGCAGAAGTCGGTCAGCGTTGAGCACCTGCATGACCTCGGTAAGCTGCTGTTCGCCTTCGGCATGGTGTTCTGGGCGTATATCGCGTTCAGCCAGTACATGCTGATCTGGTACGCCAACATTCCTGAGGAAACGCTGTGGTTCCAGCCGCGCGCCAGCGGTGTGACATCACCGGTCCCGTATCACGGCAAGGAAATCATTCCCGGCCAGTGGAACGCGATTACGATCTTCCTTCTCATCGGTCACTTTGCCGCGCCGTTTGTGTTGTTGATTTCGCGCGTGCCGAAGCGCCGCGTACCGCTCATTGCTGCGGGCGCGGTGTGGATGGTCTTCATGTGCTGGTTCGACCTGTTCTGGCTGGTAATGCCGATCTTCTACCCGGACAAGCCCGGCGCGGCGTTCGCGGGTATCTGGCTGGATGTGCTGACGTTCATCGGTATGGGCGGCGTGCTGGTGGCGTTGACGATCAATCGATTGCGTCATCACTCACTCATCCCAGAGAAAGATCCGCGGCTGCACGAATCGCTGGCGTTTGAGAATGTCTGATCACGAGGAACATCGCGTTATGAACACCTACGGCGATCCAGAAGGCGGCTCCCTCGCGTACATCACGCTGGTGGGCATCATTATCTTCGTGATTACATACATCTTCCTCGAAGCGCTGTACTACAAGGCGCTCAACGATGAACAGAACATCAAGATCGTGGAGCGGCAGTCGGTTGAACTTGAGAACCTTCGGCGCGAGCAGCGCGAGCGGCTGATGAACTACGGCGTGCAGGCCAACTACGAAGAGAACCGTTCGCGCATCAGCATCCCGATCGATCGCGCGATCGAACTCGTGCTGCAGGAAGGTGATGCAGCCATGGCGGGTGAGCCCGTCACGATGCCCGGCAATTGAACGAACGAGACGAAACCAGAGTCATATGCTTCGCTTGAACCACGCCAACCCGTTCCATCGACTTCGACGATTCACCGTCGCGGCGCTTTCGTATGCGTTCGTTGCCACGATGGCGATCGGTCAGGCGCACAACCAGATTCCCGAAGAACGGCGAGGGCTGGATCTGGAAGAAAAGCTGAACGAGTCGCTGCCGATGGAGGCGGTCTTCCAGAACGAAGCGGGGGAGTGGGTGAAGCTCGGTTCGTACTTCGACGGCGAGCGGCCGATGATTCTGATGCTGAATTACTACCGCTGCCCGATGCTCTGCGGCATTCAGCTCAACCAGGTGCTCGATACGCTGAACGATCTGGAGATGACCGTCGGCGATGAGTTCGATGTGCTGACGGTGTCGTTCGATGCGAGCGAGACGCCGGATCTCGCGCGCCTGAAGAAAAAGAGCCTCATCGGCGCCTACGAGCGCGGAGATGCTTCGGACGGCTGGCATTTTCTCGTCGGGCCACAGGCATCGGTCGATGCGCTGTTGAACTCGACGGGGTACAAGGTGCGCTGGCTCGAAGATCGGCAGGAATGGGCGCACGGGACGCCGCTGATTTTCATCTCCCCGGAAGGGCGCATTACGCGCTACCTCTACACGATGCCCTACCCGCCGAAGGATGTGCGGATGGCGCTGATGGAGGCATCGGAAGGGCGCATCGGCTCGACGGTGGAGAAGTTTCTGCTGTGGTGCTTCCATTACGACTCCACGCAGGGACAGTACACGGCAGATGTGATGAAACTCATGCGCCTCTGCGGCGCGGTGATGGTTGTCGGTCTGGGAACGATGCTGTTTCTGCTCTGGCGTCGCGATGTGAATCTGCACGGCGTCCCGGCCAATGCATCTCACGAAGAACTCGCGGGCGGAACCGCCCGAGGCGGTGACTGAACCATGATGGCGTTCCTCAGTCAGATTCCGTACCAGCTTTCGGCTTCGGCGTTCATCGCGCAGGAGTCCACGAAGACGTTCTGGATGCCGGAGAAGGCATCGACGTTCGCCGATGATGTCGATGGCCCGTTCTACTTCATCTATTGGGTGTGCCTGGTCTTCTTTGTCATCATCGTCGCGCTGATGGTGTGGTTCATGTGGCGGTACCGTCGTCCGGCTGAAGGCACGACCCCCGACACCCACGCCGCTCCCACGCACAACACGCCGCTCGAAGTCACGTGGAGCGCGATTCCGCTCGTCCTCGTCATCGTCATGTTCTATCTCGGCTTCAAAGGCGCGTTGAACATGCAGGAAGCGCCGGATGGCGCGATGCGGATTGATGTGACCGCCCAGAAGTGGTCATGGAGCTTCAAGTATTCCAACGGCTGGCAGGACAACGTGCTGCACGTCCCCGCGGGGGAACCGGTGCGGCTGGTGATGACGTCGAAGGATGTCATTCATTCGCTCTTCGTTCCGGCCTTCCGGGTGAAGCGCGATGTTGTGCCGGGCAAGTTCTCCGAATTGTGGTTTGAAGTGCCGGTCGAAGCGCTGGAAGGGCGGGAGCGTGAGTTCCACCTCTTCTGCACGGAGTACTGTGGCACGGAGCACTCGACCATGATCACGACGGTTGTGGTGCATCCGACCCGCGATGCGTATGAAGCATGGCTCGCGGAAGTCAGTGACCTGACCACGATGCCGACGCATGTTGCCGGCGAGAAGTTGTACCAGGTCAACGGGTGCGCTGCATGTCACAGCGCCGATGGCCGAGATCTGACCGGTCCGACGTTCAAGGGCATCTGGTCGCGCACCGAGAACGGTGAGACGACCTTCGCCGACGGCTCGAACCTGGCGTCGTTGCTGCAGAGTGAGTACGGCGGCATGCCGGAGAACTACCTGATTGAATCGATCTGGGAACCCCAGAAGCGCATTGTGGCCGGCCGCTCGAACGCGATGCCCGGTTTCAAGGGACAGATCGACGAGGAGCAGATGGGCTACATCATGGCGTATCTGCGCTGGCTCGAAGACAACACCCCGCCACCTTCGGCAATGGAGCAATGGGAGGCCGCCGGAAAGCCCGCGCCGGGCGGTGAGTGAACCGGTTCTCTTTTCGCCGCGCCGATGAGTCGCGGCTGATGCAGATGGTTGATGAAGGCGATTCGCGACACCGACAGATCACCCACGAATCGGTGAGAGACTAACGATGAGTACAGCACACACCCATCCCGCTGCCGACGCCCACGCCGGGGCGCACGCGCACGGTGACAATTACCTGAACCATTCGAGCGGCATCCTTTCGTGGCTGCTGACGCTCGATCACAAGCGCATCGGGCTGATGTACCTCGTTGCCGTACTCGCGTCGTTCTTCGTCGGCGGGTTGGCCGCAATCGGCGTGCGCGCGGAACTCATGTACCCCGGTCAGCAGTTCCTCTCGCCCGATGCCTACAACCAGATGTTCACCCTGCACGGCGCGATCATGGTCTTCCTCGTGATCATTCCTTCCGTGCCCGCAGCCCTCGGCAACTTCATTCTTCCGATCATGCTCGGCGCGAAGGATGTGGCCTTCCCGCGCCTGAACCTCGGTTCGTTCTATCTGTGGATCATCGGCGCGATCCTCGCGGTGCTCAGCTTGCTCATGGGCGGCTTCGACACCGGCTGGACGTTCTACACTCCGTACGCCACCTCGACTGAACTCGGCGGCGTCGTACCGGTCGTGCTGGGCGTCTTCATCCTCGGATTCTCATCGATCTTCACCGGGATGAACTTCATCGTCACGATCCACAAGATGCGCCCGCCCGGCATGACGTGGTTCCGCATGCCGCTCTTCCTCTGGGGCATTTACGCGACCGCGCTCATCCAGGTGCTCGCAACGCCCGTGCTCGGCATCACGCTCGTGCTGCTCATCGTCGAGCGCACCATGGGCATCGGCATCTTTGATCCCGCGCTCGGCGGCGACCCGGTGCTCTACCAGCACTTCTTCTGGTTCTACAGCCACCCCGCGGTGTACATCATGATCCTGCCGGGCATGGCGATCATCTCCGAGCTGATCGCGGTGCACTCGCACCGGCACATTTTCGGCTACCGCTTTATCGCGTTCAGCTCGATCGCGATCGCGGTGTTCGGCTTCCTCGTCTGGGGCCACCACATGTTCACCAGCACCCAGTCGGGACTGATGAACATGATCTTTTCCGCCATCACCTTCTCCGTCGGTATTCCATCGGCGGTGAAGGTCTTCAACTGGCTGGCGACGCTGTACAAGGGATCGATCAGTCTCAACACGCCGATGCTCTACGCCCTGGCGTTCCTCTTCATCTTCTCGATCGGCGGTCTGACCGGACTCTTCCTTGGGACGCTGTCGGTGGACATTCACCTGCACGACACGTACTTCGTCGTCGCGCACTTCCACTACGTGATGATGGGTTCAGCGCTGATCGCGATGATCGGCGGGATGCACCACTGGTGGCCGAAGATGACCGGCCGGATGTACTCCGAGTTCTGGGGCCGCATCGGCGCGATCATCGTGTTCATCGGCTTCAATCTCACCTTCTTCCCGCAGTTCGTGATGGGCAGCCACGGCATGCCGCGGCGATATCACGACTACGTGCCCGATCCGATCTACACGATCTGCCACTTCTGGTCTTCGATCGGCGCGTTCATCATGGCGGCGGGGTTCATTCTGACCGCGATCTACCTGCTGCATTCGATCTTCCGCGGCCCGAAGGCCCCGGCCAACCCGTGGGGCGGCCGCAGTCTCGAATGGCAGTGTGAATCGCCGCCTCCGCATCACAACTTCGATGAAGCGCCGGTCGTGGGCGATTGCTACGACTTCAGCGTGATTGAATGGGATGATGAAGTTGGCGGGTATGTCAACGTTGACACCGCGACCGGTCACCGGACGGAAGATGACAAGCGCGCGTGGGATCGGCACCAGCACTCCGCGAAACCGACTGGCGAAGGACACGCCCACTGATGTTGGCTATTACTTCAACTGACCAAGGATTCTCGGCATGAGCCAGCTCTCCGCTGATCACGCCCACGGGCATGGGAACGATGGTGACCACGGACACCACGACCCGAACCTGGCGCATCACTTCGACAGTCTCGGCCAGCAGTTCTCATCGGCCAAGCTTGGGATGTGGCTGTTCCTGGCCACGGAAATCCTGCTCTTCGGCGGATTGTTCTGCGCCTACGCGGTCTACCGCGGGAACCACCCGGAAATCTTCGTCGCCGGAGCCGAAGCGACCAAGTGGCAACTGGGTGCGATTAACACCGTGGTCCTCATTCTCTCCAGCGTCACGATGGCCTGGGGAGTGACCGCCGCGCAGAAGGGACAGAAGAACCTGCTGATGATCATGCTCGCGCTGACGTTTCTCGGCGGCTGCGGGTTCATGGGCATCAAGTACTTCGAGTACAGCCACAAGATGCACGAGGGTTTGTACTGGGCGGGGCGGTACGCTCCGGTTTCACACCACGCGGAGGATGCCACGGCCGAAGGTGAGACTGCCGGTTCGACCACGACGATCGACGTGGCCGGCGATGACACCGCCTGGGCGACCCGCTCGGAATGGAATCCGTACGAGCGTGCCAGCATCGCGGTGGAGCGGTCGGCCCTGGTCGCGACGGCGCGCGGACCGGCCGGTCTCTCGCCACGTGAGGCGATTCATCCGAAAGAGGCCCACGCCGGCTTCAATCCCGAGACGGCACCCAAGCTGACGCAGGTGTACTTTTCGATCTACTACGGGATGACCGGACTGCACGGGATTCACGTGCTCGTCGGAATGGCGATCATCGGCTGGCTCTTCCTCCGGGCGCGCAAGGGCGAGTTTGGTCCATCCTATTTCACGCCGGTCGATCTGGGTGGTCTTTACTGGCACCTGGTTGACCTCATCTGGATCTTCCTCTTCCCGCTGCTGTATCTGATCTGACGACAACGCCGATGCGGGCTGCCGCATCTGAGTATCGGAGCACCTGTCATGGCTCAACATTCTCACAATCACTCCGAGGTCGGCCACATTGTTCCGCCGCGAATGCTCTTTGCCGTTGGCGGTGCGCTGCTGGTGCTGACGGTGGTCACCGTGTGGACCGCCAAGTATGTTGATCTTGGCAGCTTCAACATCTGGCTGGCCTTCATCATCGCGGGAACGAAGGCCGCCCTCGTCCTGCTGTATTTCATGCATTTGCGCTGGGATAGCCCGTTCAACACGATCATGGTGATCTCATCGCTGGCGTTCGTCATTCTCTTCATCGCGTTCTCACTTTCCGATACCTCGGAGTACGAATCGCAGATGATGGAACTGGAAGTGCGTTACCCGCCCGTCGCACCGGCGCCGTAGGCCTGGCTGTTACGCCGTCCATTCGATTGACACGCGTGACCCGATCATGATGTCAGAGGGTGCGAATCCCGAGTCCCCTCGCGTATCGCGCCATGAGGCCGATCGCTCTGCCGGGTCGGCTGAATTCGCCATTCGCGATCCATTCGAGCGCATCACCACCGGCTCGATGGGAATGATCGTGTTCCTCATCACGCTGGCGATGCTCTTCGCAGCGTCAATGGTGGGATATGTTCTCATCATTGTTCGCCTGAAAACGCGCGACCTGTCAGCGGACCCTCTGCTCGGGGCAGACGCGGCGCCATTCCCCGATCTGCCGCCGCTCCCTGCACTGTTGTGGGTGAGCACAATCATCATGCTCTTTTCCAGCGGAACGGTGCACTTCGCGAAGACGGCGATTCGACGCGGTTCGCAGGGTGGGCTGCAGGCGATGATTGCCCTCACCGCGCTGCTCGGGCTTGCCTTTCTGGGGTTACAGGTACTCTGTTGGGCGGAGTGGCTGGATGGGGTGACGGATCTATTGAACGATGATCAGTACCGCGCGTATCGCTTCGCGATGTGGGGGTTCATCGTGCTGAGCGTCATCCACGCGCTGCATGTTGTGGGGGGCCTGATTCCGCTGGCCGTCGTGACGATCAAGTCGTTCATCGGCTCGTACTCGGCTGCCAACCATGCCGGCGTCTCGCATTTGGCGATGTACTGGCACTTCCTCGATGTTGTCTGGATCATCATGTTCGCGACGATGTTCATCCTGACCTGAACAGCACAGGTTCGCCTTGGCTGAATGATCAAGAGACGGTGCGATGGCACACGAGCCGATTGAAATCGAGCGAACGTATCTCTTGAGCGGGATGCCGCAACTACCTGGGCAGGTCGAGCGTTGGCGAGTCGAGCAGGGGTATCTGCCGGGCAACTCGGCTGCACAATCCGGCGGACTGGAAGGCCGATTGCGGCGCATAACCCATGAGGATGGCCGAGTCGAGTGCTTTCACACGATCAAGCGCGGTGAAGGCCTGGTGCGGTCGGAGGTTGAGCGACAGATTTCCGAGGGGGAGTTTGAGGAGGCGTGGCCTTCGACCGGGAAGTGTCATCTCACGAAGGTTCGGTATCGCGTGCAGGAAGCAGGGTTGACCTGGGAAATCGACCAGTTTGATGAGCTCGATCTCGTACTGGCGGAGGTTGAGTTGCCGAACGTAGAGGCGGTGGTTGACCCACCGACGTGGCTTGCGGGCTGCATTCTGCGTGAAGTGACCAATGAGCCGGCCTATCGGAATTATCGATTGGCCCTTGCGATCAGTCGGGGTGAGCCGCCACCGCGTTCATCGTGAGCGGGACGACTGCGGTTGAATCACCCGGCTGTCCGGCTACACTTCCCCGCTCGGCATGGGCATGATTTTCTGCCCGTTTGACGTGCCCGGATGGTGATTCTGCCCTCCTGATCTGATCGTTGGAGAATGCTCGTGGCCAAGTCCTTCAAGTGCTCGATCGTCACGCCTACCGCCGCGGTGCTGGATGGCGAGGTCACGTATGCATCGATTCCCGCGTGGGATGGTCAGATGGGCTTCATCACGGGCCGTTCACCCGTCCTGACCAAACTGGGCATCGGGTCGCTGCGGCTGGAGTTCGCCGAAGGCGGAGAGCGCTGGTACATGCTGGATGGCGGCTTCGCTGAGTTTCATGACGATGTGCTCTCCATTCTGAGCGATGAGGCAATTCCGGCAGAGAGTCTTGTTCTGCGCGAAGCGGAAGCCGAGTTGGCGGAAGCGAAAGCGCGGGTCGTGACTTCTGCCGCGGACCGAGACGCCGTCGAGCGCGACTACAACCGCGCCATGGCCAAAGTGGCCCTCGCGAAAGATCAGCAGTCACGCGGCGGCGCCATCTAAAGCGTGTTTCCATGGCCGATGGTTTCCCCTCACACCGCGCGAATTCCGCGGGTGCGTGCTAGACTGCTGCGCGATGAGCATGATGCACGAACAGTCGCAGTCGCTTGAAGAACAGGCCGATTCCGCGGATGCGCATGAGCACGACAGCGCGCCCTCGGTGGAGATCGACCTCGAAGATGACCAGGAGCAGGGCGATTCCGTATCGTCGGCTGACGGTGAAGGCGTCGATGATGATCGACTCCCGCCGCCATGCCCTGACCTGCCACTGACGATGCGGGTTGAAGCGCTGCTGATGTCGATCGATCGTCCGATCGCCGAGAGCCGCATTGTCGATCTGCTTGTGCTTCAGGATTCCGGCGGCGTGAAGGCGGTGCGACAGGCGGTTGACTCGCTGAACAATGAATATGACTCGACGGGACGGTGCTTTCGCGTGGAAGCAGTGGCGGGCGGATACCAGATGATGACCCGTTCAAGTGTGGCGCCGATTCTTTCGCGCCTTCACCAGTCGAAACAGTCATCCAAACTGACTCCAGCCGCCCTGGAGACTTTGGCCATCGTCGCGTACCGGCAGCCGATCCTGCGGGCCGAAGTTGAGGCCATCCGCGGGGTTGCCTGCGGTGAGGTCCTGCGCACCCTCATGGAACGCCGAATGGTGAAGATCACCGGGCGCGCGGAAGAGATCGGTCGGCCCATGCTCTACGGCACGACCAAGGAGTTTCTGCGGGCCTTCGGGCTGGCGCGACTGGAAGATCTCCCGCAAGCCAAGGACCTGCGAGAACCGGCGCGCAAGGGCTGATCGAACATGATCGCCGGAATGAAGGTGTCAGCCACATCCTGTTCGGTTTCGATGGGGAATGCCATCGCGCGCGATGGTGCAGTGGTCTTGCCCCGTCTCGTTGATGAATTGAGGGTGGAGGCCCTCATCGCCGCAGTTTCACAAATGAATTCTCCGATGACCTCTGATGCGGTTCGTCGGCGGCGCGGTTCGGTGTTTGCGGTGCGAAATCTGGCGGCCTTGTGCCCGGCGGTGAAACGCCTCGCGGAATCCGAGGATGTCCGCGCGGTCATCGGTGGACTGCTCGAGAGCGATTCGCCCGTGCTCGTTCGGTCT
>CBFGRU010000068.1:0-13174 GCA_965651255.1 uncultured Phycisphaerales bacterium | reverse complement strand
TCGGGCGAGAGGATGCGCGCTTCGCCGTTCTCATCTGCTACTGCAACGGACTCACCGAGCAGCATGTGCCGACGGAGCGCCGCGCGCACGGCGTCCTGGGCAGCGCGCAACATCAGTTCAAGTTGATGCTGTCGTATACTTTGCATTCGCCGTTCTTTTGGCATGGCGTCTTGCCTGCAGCGGTGATTAGTGAAAATACTCGTCAAAAATGAACGCTTGTCGACGCTTAAAGCACCGTACGTCATCCGCATCTAGTTGAAACCATTCTCCATTCTTTCGTTTATTTGCAAATCGCTTGTGCCAATACCTCTCTAACTCGGCGGGGTAATCGGTCTTGATTTCGTGTACAAGTTTCGGTGTTTCCGGAAGTTGGATGCCAATCTCGTACTTGCGTCTACCGGTTGCGTTACTTCTTCCGATCTTGAAGAATGCTCCTGATTTCATCAAGTAAACGCTGCCGATGTCATTGGTGTCGCCAGCCGTTTGTGGTCTCTTTCCGGATGTTCTTGCGACGCGATCTTTGCAGATCGATGCCAATGCCTGATCGTCTTTTTCTTCAGCGTAGCGAAACAAGGCATTGGCAGCAGCTCGAAGACTGCCATACCGCCGTTGATAAACTGGATGGCTCGGAAACGTCGGGTCTTCCTTCTTCTTAATCATTAATTCCGCTTTTACTGGAAATCGGCCGAGTTCGAGTGCTAGATTCGCAAGGCGCTCCAGCAGTTCCTCCTCCGGTATCTCTTGCTGCCATGAATTCGGCGGATAGCCTGCTTCTGTGACCGCTTCGCTCCATCTCGGCCAATACCGACCGAACCACTCTGTATCCTTTATTCCCGTGGCGCGTCGAAACACTTTGATTCCTGGCGGTTGCCCGCCAGACTCGTTTGTGAGGCGACGAATCTCGGAAAGTATGTGCTTCTTTGTAACGCCCATGGCATCAGTATAACCCGTCCATCACGACATCGGAATCTTCACACCCTGCTCGCGGGCGCAGTTGATGGCATCTTCGTATCCCGCATCGGCGTGGCGGAAGATGCCCATCATGGGGTCGTTCGTGAGGACGCGTTTGATGCGGGCGTCCGCTTCCGGCGTGCCGTCGCAGACGATGACCTGGCCGGCGTGCTGGGAGTAGCCGATGCCGACGCCGCCGCCGTGGTGGAAGCTCACCCACGAAGCGCCGCTGACGGCGTTGACCGCGAAGTTGAGGAGCGCCCAGTCGCTGATCGCATCGCTGCCATCCTTCATCGCTTCGGTCTCGCGGTTGGGGGAGGCGACGGAGCCGCAGTCGAGATGGTCGCGGCCGATGACGATGGGGGCCTTCACTTTGCCTTCGCGCACGAGTCGGTTGAAGATCAGGCCGGCTTTGTCGCGCTCGCCGAGGCCGAGCCAGCAGATGCGGCAGGGCAGGCCCTGCTTGCCCGCGCCGATGGTGCGCTGAGCCATGCGGATCCAGCGGTGGAGAGATTGGCGAAAAGGCATGAGGCATTGGGCACTAGGCACTAGTGCTCCTGTCTGGTCGCCTTCTGCTAATGCCTCATGCCTAGTGCCTAATGCCTGTTCCTCCACCGGAAACAACTCCAGCAGCGCTTCATCGGTGATGCGGATATCTTCCGGATCGCCCGAGAGCGCCGCCCAGCGGAACGGTCCGCGGCCGAGGCAGAACTGGGGTCGAATGTACGCGGGCACGAAGCCGGGGAAGTCGAACGCGTTGGCGACGCCCTCGTCTTTCGCGCGCTGGCGGAGGTTGTTGCCGTAGTCAAACGTCTTCGCACCGCGTTTCTGAAGGTCGAGCATGAGGCGAACGTGCTTCGCCATCGTCTGCATGGAACATTTCGTGTAGGTTTTCGGGTCGGATGCGCGGCGTTCATCCGCTTTCTCGCGCGTGAGGCCCTCGGGGTAGTAGCCATTCAGCGGATCGTGTGCGGAGGTCTGGTCGGTGAGGGTGTCGGGCGTGATGTCGCGCTCGATGAGACGCGCGAGGAGATCGACGATGTTGCCGACCCAGCCGATGGAGAGGGGTTTGTTTGATCGCGACGCCGCAAGTGACTGGTCGATGGCGGCATCGAGGTCATTTCCGGGGGCGATGACGTCGAGGTACTTGTCGTGTTGGCGTTTCTCGAGACGTTCGCGGCACATCTCGGCCATGAGACACACGCCTTCGTTCATCGTGATCGCGAGCGGCTGCGCGCCGCCCATTCCGCCGCACCCCGCGGTGATGTTGAGCGTTCCTTTCAACGTTCCGTTGAAGTGTTGTCGCGCGCATTCCGCGTAGGTTTCGTACGTGCCCTGGAGGATGCCCTGCGTGCCGATGTAGATCCACGATCCGGCCGTCATCTGGCCGTACATGATCAGGCCCTTCGCGGCGAGGTCATCGAAGTGTTCCTGGGTTGCCCAGTGGGGAACGAGGTTCGAGTTCGCGATGATGACGCGCGGCGAATCGGCGGTCGTGCGGATGATGCCGACGGGCTTGCCGGACTGAACGAGGAGCGTCTCATCGGCTTCGAGTTTCTTGAGTGAGTCGATGATGGCGTCGAACGCTTCCCACGATCGCGCCGCCTGCCCGCGACCGCCGTAGACGACGAGGTCGGCGGGGTTCTCCGCGACCTCGGGGTCGAGGTTGTTCATGAGCATGCGCATGGCGGCCTCGGCCTGCCAGGTCTTGCAGGTTTTCTCCGGGCCGCGCGGGGCGCGGATGGTTCGGGGGTTGCGGGGGGTGCGGGGAACCGAGGCCTCGGTGATCGTGCTCATGTTCACATGATAAACGCTTGGGCGGCATCAGCCGACGATGCGGGGCACGCCGCTGGATGGTGGGGATGTCCGGATGGATCGAATGGATCGCTGATGGGCGTGGCTTGCGGATTGTGCCGCGGCGCGTGAGGATGGAGTTCCACGTGCCGAGAAGGCGCGGGAAAGGACCGATCATGGCCAGGAAGAAATCGAAGAAGAGTTCGACCACCGTGAAGAAAAAGTCAGCGGGGAAGAAGAAGACCAGCAAGAACGTGTCGAAGAAGAAGTCGGCTGCGAAGAAGTCGGCCAAGAAGAAGTCAACAACGAAGAAAACCGCGAAGAAAACTGCAAAGAAGTCTGCGAAGAGAGCCGCTCGCAAGGCCGCGCCGAAGAGGAAGAAGGCACCGGCGAAGTCAACGCAGGCCGAGTCACCCGAAGCGGTGAGCGGCCGCGCATTTCCGTGGCATGAAGTGTGCACTCGTTCGCCCGAACAGGCGAAGCACTTCTACGCGACGGTCCTTGGCTGGACGACGACCGAAATGGACATGGGCCACGGCTTCAAGTACACGATGTTCCACCATCACGGCGTCCCGGTGGCGGGGTTGCTGCCGATGATGGGCGATGAATGGGAAGGCGTTCCTCCGCATTGGATGACCTACCTGCGTGTTCCGAACTGCGATGAGGCGACGGCCAAGGCGGTGTCGCTGGGGGCCACGGTCAAGGTGCCTCCCATGGACATCCCGAACAACATCGGCCGCTTCAGCGTGATTGCGGATCCGACCGGCGCGGTGATTTCGTTCTACCACTCGGCCATGTGAGTTCAGTTCATCTCGGTCAGCGCGCGGGGGGGGTGACGCGATGAGCGTTCTCCCCGCGCTGTTCAATTCTGGCGGTGCGCGAACCCAACAAATATTCGCTTTTTGTTCGGTTTCCTGTTGAACCAGACCCCGAGTCGCCGGTATCGTTCGGATCACACGCCTGAACGCTGACCAACTTTGAACAGGAGACAGGGACATGGCACACGCAGTTGCAGGCATTGCGCAGGGGACGCCCTGCTGGTGGGAGTTGATGACGAAGGATGTCGAGGCCGCGAAGAAGTTCTACGGTGAACTCTGCGGCTGGACGACGGAGGCCTGGCCCATGCCGGGCGGTTTCACCTACCACATGATCAAGCGCGGCGACACGTCTTTCGGCGGCATGATGAGCACCGACTGTCCGGAAATGGGCGAGGTTCCGCCGCATTGGATGACGTACATCCATGTCGATGATGTGGATGCCAAGGCAGAGCAGGTCACCGCGCTCGGCGGGTCGATTTGTGTACCGCCGACCGACATTCCGGAGGTTGGTCGTTTCAGCGTGGTGAACGATCCGACGGGCGGAACGTTTACGCTGTTTACGAGCAAGAACGCGTATCCGGTGGCGGATGTCATTGTGTGGAACGAGCTGATGACGAAAGATCAGCCGAAGGCGGTGGAGTTCTATACGAAACTGCTTGGCTACGGCACCGATGACATGCCGATGGGCCCGGACATGATGTACACGATTCTGAAGGTGGGTGAGCGGGGTGTGGGCGGCGCATTTCAGATGTCCGGTCCGCAATTCGAGCACGTGCCGCCGCATTGGATGCCGTACATCGGAACTGACAACGTTGACGCCGTTGCGGAGAAAGCCAGTGCACTCGGAGGTGAGATCGTGCACGGACCGGCGGACATTCCGAACAACATCGGCCGTTTCGTGGTCATCAAGGATCCCACCGGTGCGGTGATTTCGTTCTTCCAGAGCGGTTCAGCCGACGGCTGCTGAGCACGCGAGAGATGCATCGTGCAATTGACCGGCGCGAGGCCCACGTTGAAAAAACGTGGGCCTCGCTCATTTCTCGTGTTGATTGATTCAGTGATCGGCGACGGGCGGCGCGAAGGCGTCATCGTGAATGAGTCGAACGATGGCCGCGATGTCCTTTGATGGCGGACGATCCGCCGTGAGTTTCGGCACGACACGCCGCACCGTTTCGTAGGTCTGTTCCACCAGTTCACCCGATCGGAGCGGCCGCTGATACTCGAGCGCCTCGGTCATCACGAGAAGTTCGATTGCGATAACCTGCTGGGCGAGTGCGATTGCATCGCGCAAGTGAAGCGCGGCGGTTGCGCCCATGGAGTTGTAATCCTCCATTCCGGCGGAGGTGGGGATGTTGCCCACACTTGCCGGGTGCGCAAGCGTCTGCATCTCGTTGCAACAGGCCGCAGCGGTGTACTGAGCGATCATCAGGCCGGAGTGGAGGCCAGGTCGAGGGGAGAGGTAGATGTTGACCGGGTTCTCGCTGTCGCTGGCCGCCAGCAGCCAGTTCACACGGCGTTCGGCGATGCCGGCGAGATGGGTGATGGCGATCTTGGTCGTGTCGAACGCAATGGCCAGCGGCATGCCGTGGAAGTTTCCGCCAGAAACGATGGATTCATCCTCGGGGAACACCAAAGGATTGTCGGTGACCGCGCCGAGTTCACGTTCGATGACACCGCGCGCAAAGCCGATGGTGTCGAAGACCGCACCGAGCACCTGCGGCATGGCGCGCAGGCAGTACGGATCCTGCACACGCGGGTCGTTCTCGCGATGCGAAGTGAGGATCTGCGAGTTCATCAATGCGCGCCGCAATCGACGCGCGACGGAGAGTTGGCCGGGCTGGTTCCGCGCGAGGTGAATGCGCTCATCAAGAAAAGAATCGGTTGCACGGCATGCGTCGATCGCCATCGACGCGGCCGCCAGGGCGGCATGCTGCAATCGCTCGATATCCTGCATCGCGAGCGCGCCCAGGGCAGTCATCAGGTGCGTGCCGTTGATGAGCGCGAGGCCTTCCTTGGCTTCGAGGGGCAGCGGCTTCATGCCTACCCGTCGCAGCGCCTCGTGTCCGGACAGTCGCTCGTGATCGTGAATCGCTTCACCTTCGCCGAACAGGACAAGCGAAAGATGCGAGAGTGGTGCAAGGTCCCCCGATGCGCCGACCGATCCGCGCGAGGGAATGCACGGCGTGATGCGATGATTGATCAGCGCGATCAACTGCGCCAGCAACTCCCGCCGGACTCCGGAGCAGCCGCGCGCGAGACTGCCCGCCAGGACGAGCATCATGGCCCGAACCACTTCTTCCGGCAGTTCCGGACCCACGCCGGCAGCGTGGGACCGCACGAGATTGAGTTGGACTTCGCGCACTTCCTCCGGCGAAATGCGAACGCGCGCCAGTGAGCCGAACCCCGTGTTCACACCGTAGACTGCGCGCTGACCCGCGGCTGCCCGTTCGACGACGGCGCGCGATGGCCCCATGGTTTTCGCCAGCGAGTCATCAAGGTCCACTCGTCTTCCGGTGCGCGCCACCGTCTCGACATCGAAGAAAGTGAGCGGTTGTCCGCCGATGCTCAGCCCAGATGCGGCGCGTCCATTGGCTGATGAAGAAGTTTCTGCCATGTTCCTCCTACCCGGGGCTCGACGCCGGGACGAATCGTGACGACCATTGTCTCCATGATGGACGAATTGTCATCTCGGCCGACCTCGGCACCCTCCGCGCTTCAGGTCTGGGCACAGGCCGGGGTCATTCTCTGCCTGATGATTGCCGGTTCGGTGCTGATTGCACAGGCGCTGCCCTGGCTGGTTGATCGCACGGGCGGAGACAGCGCAGCGGTGCTGTTGGCCGCACGACCCGTTTTTGCCGGCATGGTGGTCGTGGTCTTGGTTGGGGTGGTCGCGATCCTTGCCGCAGCCGTTGCCCACTGGACGGGATGGAAGGCCGCCGCGTTCGGCTTCGGCGCAGCTCTTGCGGTTCTGCCGCTCAGAACCGGCTCACTGGTTGCCACGCTCAGTGGCGAGCAGAGCCCGGCCCTCTTTCCGCTGGAGACGTTGCTGTGCACGATCATCAGCGTGGCTGCGCTTTCGCTCATCGCCCGGGCGGGTCGCACGCATGAGTCGGCAACAATGAAGGGGAACACCCTTCAGCGAATTGCGCTGCTGGTCGGGATTCTTCTCGGGGCGGCATGCGGTCTGGCCGTTGCATGGATTCTGGCGGTTCGACCCGATCCGGGGCAGACGTTTGCCGCAGCCCTGCTAGGTTCGTTGGTCGTCACCGTCGTGGTTCGCATTGTGGCGCCGGATGGGCCGCTCCTGCCGATCGTCATTGGCATCATGCTGGCGGCGATGGCGGCGCAATCGTGGGCGTGGTGGCAGGTCGAATCCCCGCGCATGGAAACGCTGCAGACACTCCACCGGACGGGATCGCTGCCACCATGGTTACTCATTCGACCGCTTGACTGGTTTGCCGGTGCGCCAGTTGGAGCGGTTCTTGGGTGCCTCTGGAGTGATTCATTCCGCACCGAGCGTGAATCCGACGAACCAGCCGAGCGAATACGCAGCTAAGCATTGCGGTTGGTGTCATGCAGCCCGTGCGCTAGCATGAACGCCTCTGATTCCCCAATCGGGGCAGGACTCCTTTTTGATGATGAAAGCAACGCAGAACGCCATGTCCACGGACCGCCCGAACCGAGCACCGCTTCCGGACATCCAGGGCCTTGTGGATCAGCGACACATTCCGATTGACAAGGTCGGTGTGAAAGACATCACCTACCCGATCACCCTCCGCACACCGAACGGAGGCACGCAAACGACGGTCGCCACCGTGAACATGTACGTCTCGCTGCCCGCCGAGCGGAAGGGGACGCATATGAGCCGGTTCCTCGAAGTACTGAACGACTACTCGGACGGCATCAAGCCCGATCGCATTCTCGAGATGTGTCGGCGGCTGCGCGATCGACTGGATGCGGAGCGCGCTCACATCGAGATGGAGTTCACGTACTTCATCAAGAAATTCGCGCCGGTCACGCAGCATCCGGGGTTGATGGATTATCGCGTGCGATTCGTCTGCGAGGCGGACGGGACGGATGATTTCATCATGAGCGTCACCGCCCCGGCGACGAGTCTCTGCCCCTGTTCCAAGGAGATCTCCGCATTCGGCGCGCACAATCAGCGATGTGAGATTACCGCGGATGTGCGCTTCGACGGAACGCTGTGGATCGAAGATCTGGTCGAGACGCTCGAGGCCGCGGCCAGTTGCGAGGTTTATTCGGTTCTCAAGCGGCCAGATGAAAAGTTTGTTACCGAAGAGGCCTTCAACAATCCGAAGTTTGTTGAGGATATCGTGCGTGACCTGGCGATCGGCCTGAACCGCGATGATCGCATTCGGTGGTACCGCATTCGAAGTGAGAACTTTGAATCAATCCACAGCCACAACGCGTATGCGGAAATCATCCGCGACAAGCGGGATTGAAACCGTACACGAGCCCGGCTGACGCGCCCATCGCCCGGGCCGCCTCGGGCCAGCGTGAGTTGATCGTTGAGCGCGAGAACCCAACAACCCGAACTGCTCACTGATCGCCTGCGACTCCGACCGTTTCGCGCTGCGGACATTGATCGCATGGTCGAGCCACTGAACGACTGGGAGGTCGCACGCACCACGCTGATGCTGCCCCATCCCTACGAGCGTCACCATGCTGAGGAATGGCTGGCTACCCAGGACGAGACATTCCAGCAGGGGCGCGGCGAAATCTACGCCATCGAGCGCCGGGAAGATGATGAGCTGGTGGGCAGTATCGATATCCGCATCAGTCGCCAACACCATGCGGCGGAAATCGGGTACCTGATCTACCGCACCTTCTGGCGGAACGGGTACGCCGGGGAGGCAGCCCGGAGACTGGTGGCGCGTGGCTTCACCGATCTGGGGATGGTCCGTGTGCACGCCCATCACTTCGCGGGGAATGAGGCATCGGGCCGCGTGCTGCAGAAGTGCGGCATGCGGTTTGAGGGGATTCTTCGTCAGCACATCGAGCGATTCGGTGTTCGACACGATATCGTGCTCTACGGAATCCTGTGGGAGGAGTATGTAAACAGTGTTTCGGAGTGAATGACCGGCTGTGGCAGCGTGGTATCCTCCGGTGAGATTCTTCGCACATACGCGAGGAGTGTGGTACGCTTTCATTGCCAACTGGCGCGATGGCGCAGACACGGCTCACACAGGAGCCAGCACGTGGCGAGTGAGTGGATAACTTCCAGCTTGAATGTTCATCGCTCGCCATGGCGAATGGCCTTTGCCTATCTCATTCTCGGGACGGTCTGGATCATCGTGTCGGATGCCGCCGTCGATATGCTGATCACTGACCCGCGACTTGCCGCGCATGCCCAGACGCTGAAGGGGTGGGGCTTCATCGTCATCACGGCGCTCCTTTTCTTCTACGTCGTTGCCAAACTCATTACCGAACGTCGGCGCGCGGTCGAGCTTCTGGAGAATACGAGACGAGACTTTCTGCAGCTCGTCGAAGTGTCCAACGAAGGCGTTTGGATTCTTGATGAACAGGGGGGGACGATCTTCGTCAATTCACGGTTTGCGGAAATGCTGGGGGTGAGCGCCGATGAACTGCTTCGGCGCGGTCCGGGCAGTTTCCTGCCCGCGGCGTGGCGCGAAGCCAGCCAGCGTGCTTTTGAAGATCGAGCGCACCAGTCGCGTGACAGTTATGAGCTGCGTTTTCAATGCCGTGACGGGCGCGAACTTGTGCTGCATGTAAATGGCACCGCCATCTTCAGCGCGGATGGTCAGTTTCGGGGATGTATGCGTCTGTTGACCGATGTGACGGCACTTCGCCGTACCAGCGGACAACTCATGACTGCGTACGAGAATCAGCGTTCATTGTTGAGCGAGTTGCACCACCGGGTGCGAAACAACCTCGCGTCGCTGCTGTCCCTGATTGATCTGACGCGCAGTCGCGTTTCGAGCAAGGATGAGTTTGCGGAGACGCTGCGCGGCCGCGTCTTTGCTCTGTCGCAGGCATACGCGATGATGACGCAGGAGCGTCGATCGCCCGTCCTGCTGGAAGAGTTGGTGCGCGCGATCGCCACGCCCGAAGAGAGCGCACGCCTTCACTGTGAAGGGCCTGATGTTTCCATCGCCGTCGATCGCATCAGTGCGATGGCGATCGTCATGAACGAGTTGGTGGCGCTGAGTCGGCGATTCGGCGCCTTCGGTCATGGCAACGGATCAGTCGCCTTGAAATGGCAGTGGGCAGGTGAATCCAATGGCCCGCGGATTCAGCTCGACTGGATCGAGCAGAACGCACCGGTGGAGAGTGATGAGGTGCTGCGAAACCCGAGCGCGAGACTCATTGAATCACTCACACGGGGTGATCTGCGCGGTGAAGCACGCATCGAGACCAGTTCGGGCAATCTCGGCGTCCATCTCGAATTCGAAGTCGGCGAACAGGAGATCCATGCCGAACTGGGTCGGGACTTTGAAGAATTCGCAGAGCCGTCATCACAAATGCGTTAGGGCTGCTTCATCAGACCATCGATCATCGCGTGTGAAGGGTTCGGCCGCGAACCGCGCTGTAGATTCGGCATCACTTCATCACGTTCCGGAATCTCCAGCGACTGAAGCGTCATCGGGGTACCCTTGGCGCAGGAGAATCGCATGCTCGGATTGATTCGTTGCTACACGCGCTGGCTGCACACGCGCTGGCCCGCGGGGACGGTCGAGCAACTGCCGGTTGTTCGGGATGATTACTCCACGAACGTGCCCGGCGTGTACATCACAGGGGATCTCACGGGTATTCCACTGCTGAAGTTTTCATCCGATACCGGTGCCCGGACCGTACGCACGATTGTGAATGACCCTGTGTTTCAGCGCCGCTCGCAGCAGGATCAAGTGCTCGATCTCCTCATCATCGGTGCGGGTGTTTCGGGCGTCGCCGCCATGGCCGAGGCGAAGAAACACGATCTTCGCGCGGAGGTCATCGACGCCTCGCAGCCGCTTTCGACCATCATCGACTTTCCGAAGGGGAAGCCGATCTTCACCTACCCGACGGACATGACGCCCGCGGGTGAACTGCAGTTCTCCGAGAAGGCCGATGTGAAGGAGGGACTCGTCGAGGAACTGCAGGCGTTTCTCGATAAGCACACCATCGAGCCGCGGACCGCGCGCGCGGAACGCATTGAACGCTCCGGCGGGATTCTCACGGTGCACCTCACCGTGGGCGAACCGATCCGCGCGCACCGCATCATCATCGCCATCGGGCGCAGCGGGAACTTCCGCTCGCTAGGGGTGCCGGGCGAAGATTCGGACAAGGTGTATAAACGACTGCACGATCCCGCGGATTTCTGCGGTCAGCGCGCGCTCGTCGTCGGCGGGGGAGACAGCGCGCTCGAAGCCGCGATCGCGCTGACCCGGTGCGGCGCGGAGGTCACGCTCTCCTACCGCCGGGCAGAGTTCAGCCGCGCCAAGCCCGACAACATCGAACATGTCCTCGCGCTCACGAAGAACCCCGAAGCCGCGGTCGATGTGGAACATCCATCGAGTGAGCGCGAGTCATCAGCTGCCGGCGACTGGATGCGAACAGGTGGTACGGCGGGCTCGTTGCGGTTGATCATGTCCTCCGAGGTGAAGGAGATTCGGCCGGATGGAGTCGAACTCACCACCGCGCATGGGACGGAGACCATCGAGAACGATGTGGTCTTCGCGATGATCGGCCGTGAGGCGCCGCTCGACTTCTTTCGACGATCCGGAATCCGCATTCACGGCGAGCGCACCGGTTGGTGGTGGATTTCGCTCATCGCATTCCTCCTCATCTGCATCTTCATCTACCACTGGAAGAAGCCGAACGTCACGATCATCAACGTGCCGCCCATCTCCTGGGTGTCGGAGATCGGCGATGCGTGGGCTGCGAACGGCTGGTTCCCGTACAACATTCCCGACTGGTGGGCATCGCTCGGCGCGATGTTCCAATCGCCAGCCCACCTGCTCGGCACATTGACCGTCTCACTCGGCGAGCCGGGGTTCTACTACTCGTTTGCGTACTGCCTGTGCGTGCTGCTCTTCGGCATCGACCGCATGCGCCGCCGGCGAACGCCGTATGTGCGTGTGCAGACGATCACGCTCACGTTGATTCAGATCGTGCCGCTCTTTCTGTTGCCGTACGTACTCCTGCCCTGGCTTGGCAACAACGGCGCGTTCGATGGCGGCTTCCTGCAGACCGCGGCGGACAATCTCTTTCCGCAGGTGAACTACGGTCACGGCCGGGAGTACTGGCGTGCGTTCGGCTTCATCCTCGCCTGGCCGCTCTTCATCTGGAACGTGTTCACCGACCAGCCGCTGTGGTGGTGGCTCAGCATCAGCTTTGTGCAGACGTTCATCGTCATTCCGTTCATCATCTGGCGATGGGGGAAGGGCGCGTACTGCGGCTGGATCTGTTCGTGCGGCGCGCTCGCAGAAACGATGGGCGATCGTCACCGGCAGAAGATGCCGCACGGCGCGGTGTGGAACCGTGTGAACATGATCGGTCAGGCGTTCATGGTTTTCGCGTTCGTCCTCGTCGGATTCCGCACAATCGGCTGGATCATGGGCGAAACATCATTCGCCTCGCGCGCGTTCAACTACCTGCTCAATGACATTCCGGGGGTCAACTACGTCTGGTTCGTCGATCTCTTCTGGGCGGGCATCCTCGGCGTCGGTCTGTATTTCTGGTTCTCGGGCAGGGTCTGGTGCCGCTTCGCGTGCCCGCTCGCGGCGCTCATGCACATCTACACGCGCTTCAGCCAGTTCCGCATTCTCGCGGAAAAGAAGAAATGCATCTCGTGCAACGTCTGCACGAGTGTCTGCCATCAGGGCATCGACATCATGAACTTCGCCAACAAGGGTGAAGCGATGGCCGACCCGCAGTGCGTGCGCTGCAGCGCGTGCGTGCAGATGTGTCCGACCGGCGTGCTCTCGTTCGGCCGGGTGAATCGGAACGGCGACACCATCGGCGAAGACCCGCGCTGGCTCGCGGCCTCACCGGTGCGCATGGCGGAGTTGACGGTCAACGGAAAGCACGCGAAGGCGTGAGCCGCGTCGTCCCCGATGCGGTTTCGTCCGTACCCGGTTAAACATCTCCGAGATGCTTCGACGCCTCGCGGAACGAAAGCGTTGACAGTTCTTCGCGATGTTCGCGCAGAAACCGCCGGACCGCTTCGGGCCGGGCCTTCGCGTATTCGCGCAGCGCCCAGCCGATTGCCTTGCGGATGAAGAACTCGTTTTCCTGCAGGCACTGCTCACACGCTTTGAACAGCCGCGCCTGGTTCGTCTGATCCTTGTGCTTGATGCGCACGACGATGGCGCTGCGGCGAAGCCACAGGTGCTTTGCCTGAAGCCACTTCGTCATCATCGGTTCAAGGCGAACCGGCTCGCGCAGAAGGAGCGGGCCGACGATCTGAATCGCGACTTCATCCACGAAATCCCACCACGCGCCTTCGATGATCAACCGCTGGTAAAGCGGCATCGACGCGGGCACGATGTGCGCCGGGAACGCGCGGGCGTAGCGGATCGCAAGGTACTTGCATTCGCGCTCCGGCTCGTTCCATAGTGAACGAATCGATTGCTCGTACGCGGTGCGCG
>CBFGRU010000067.1:0-13184 GCA_965651255.1 uncultured Phycisphaerales bacterium | reverse complement strand
GGCCGCGGTTGGTGTCCAAAACTGTCAAAACGTGTCGCGCGGTGCGCCTGATCTCGGGATATTGGTGGGAATTGGGTGGCGCGAAACCAGCGCGCCCGGATCTCGGTGAATTGGCTCGGAAGGCGCGATTTGCGGCAATTTTCTGGATCTTTTCGATCGATGGCAATGATTTGCTTCTGGCAGCGGGAGGTGGTGATGATGAATGAAAACCGCCGATCGAGCGGTGTGCGTTCGACCGGCGGCGATGTTTGTGGGGTCACGAAGTGGTGATGGGAGCGATCAGTTGCGCGGGCTGGCGGTGAGCATTTCGACGTTGCGCGGCGTGATGAGCGTGAGTCGCAGGCCGGCGTCGTAGCGCTTTTCGCCGCTGATGCCGACATATTGGCCGATCATGCCTGCATAATCGAAGCGATCGTCGGGCTCGAAGTAGGCCACGGTGCGGCCGTTTGCAGGATCGACGATGCGGAGGAGTCGCGGGAGGGTATCGCCGGTGTAGACGGTGCTGGCGGTGAGTCGGCCGACGGCGTCGTAATCGCCTGATCGCTGAATGACGAGTCGGGCGGCGGCGGTTTCTTCGCGCCCAAGGTCGGCTCGAGCGCGCAATTTATCGATTTCTTCGAGCCGAATCTGCAAATCTCGGCGAATTTCGAGCATGGCGATGCGCGTTTCTGCCATGGCCCGAACCCGTTCATCGGCGGATTGATCGGCGGCCAGGGTGCGGTACTCGCTGAGAAGCGGCGCGATCTCGGCCTGGCGAACGGGCTCTTTCAGCAGCGTTTCGTAGGATTTCTCGAGCGACTCGAACCGCTCGACGGAGGCCGGCTTGGCCGGTGGCGTTGGCTGGGCTGGAGGTGCGGTCGTTGTGCCGGTCTCGGCCGCGGTGCCATCAGTTTCTTCGCGGGTACCGGTCTGGCTGGAATCCTGGCTATCTGCGGCGTTCTGCGTCGATTGCGCGTTGTTCTGCGCTGATTCTGCGGATTCTTCGGTTGTGGCAGATTCTTCGCGCGTGCCGAGCGGCGTGGTCGGCGGGCTGGTTTGGTTTTCGCTGCCCTCGGTCTGGGTGCGGGTCGGGGGAGTGGGTGGCGTTACCTCGTTGTTTCGGACCTGATCACTGCTATTGTCCGCACGTTCGCGATTGTTGCCCGCCTGTTCGCGGGCGTTCGGATCTGTCGCGGGCGGAGTCGGCTCGATCGGTCGGGCGTTGTAGGCGGTGACTTCTTCGGGCGTTGCGCGGCGAAGGGATCGGAGCGGTACCCAGCCGTCGGCCATGTCTGGCAGTGCGATTTTGTAGTAGTTTTTGCCTGCTTCTTCGACTTTTCCGAGAATGGTGAGTTTCTGTCCGACATCGAGCCGCACGAGGCGCTGCCACGACTGGCTGGGCAGGCCATCTCGATCGAGGTTTGGCGCACTGATGACGGTGCGGCCGAGGGTGGTGGCGGAGGTGCCATCGGCCGCGACTTGCGCGTTTTCGACCGGGATCAGGCCGTGAAATTTCGCGAATGCGCGGCCTTTGGTGGCGATCCTCGCGAAGCCGTAGAGCTCGCCGACAACGGTGACGATATCGCCCTGCTTCAGCGTGCCGAAGCTGTAGTAGTTGGTTCCTGCGCCGGATCGGACGGGGAGTTCCTGATCCTGCACCATGGCGGGATACGCCTGATCCTGCGCGGCGCTTTGCGCAGTGGTGCGCATCGGCGCGGCGGTGATTACGGCCAGAATGGCGAGAATACTGAAGATTCGCCATGAATTACGATGAATTGCGGTCTGCATGATTGACCTCCCAGTTCCTGTCGTCGCCCGGTTCGCCGAGCGGCGTCCTGCTCGAGGTTTTGTCCGTCACGTTGGTGCGATCCGACGTACAGCATATGCTCAACGACCATGAATCGTCTCTTTTTCGGTTTTTCGTGCAGTGCGGTGGGGGTCATCGCCTTGATGAGCGGCTGCGAGCGCCCTCTGAAGAGTGAATCACCGGATGCGCTGCACCATCACCTGCTTCGCAGTGTTGAGCGAGAAATGCAGGATCTTCCTGCGATTTCCGGCATGCAGACAACGACGCAGCCACCCGCATCCGTCGAAGAGCGATTGAAAGATCGTCGTGAGGAATTAGAGCAACTCGCTGGTCCGCTCTCCTATGGCTCCGCCCAGGAGCCGCTTGGCATGGATCTGGCCGGCCGCGAACAGCAGCAAGTCAGTCTGAACTTACAACAGGCCGTCGCCACTGCGGTGAAGAATAATCTCGATCTGCAACTCGCCGAGTTTCAGCCGCAGATTGCTGAAGCCCAGCTTGTTCAGGCCGAGGCCGTGTTTGATGCGGTTTTCTTTGCCAATGCCAACTTACTTTGGCTTGATGAACCTCAACCCACACCGACACTCAACGGCATTCCTCTTGGCTCGAATGTCAACGTTCGCGACTCACGAACCTTTGAAACCGGTGTGCGCAAGCGACTTGCAACCGGTGGAGTCGCCACCATTTCGACTGCGCTTGATCGCACGCGCGTCAAGACACCCGGCTTTTCATTCTCACCTGATCCCGCCTACCTGGCGACGGTGGCGCTCGGCATCGATCAGCCGCTGCTGCGCAACTTCGGCAGCGATGTAAATACGGCCGGTATTCGTTTCGCACAGAATGCTGATCGCCGCGCGGTACAGAATCTGAAAGCGAACTTACTTCGCGTGGTGGCCGAGACCGAATCCGCCTACTGGGATCTGGTCACCGCGCGCCGACAACTCGCCATTCAGCAGCGGTTACTCGAACGCGGAATCGAAGTGCGCGACCTGCTGGAGAAGCGGCAGATTCGCGATGCGAATCAGGCGCAGATCGCCGATGCGATTTCCACCGTCGAGCAGCGCCGCGCCCAGGTCATCCGCGCCCAGCGTCGGGTGCGGGCCGCCAGCGATCGGTTGAAAACTTTGATGAACGACACCCAGGTCACCGTCGGCAGCGAAACGCTGCTGCAGCCGGTCGATTGGTTTGTCGAGTCGCCGCTGGAATTCAACCTCGCCGAATCGATCTCGACATCTCTTCAGAATCGACCCGAGATCTTCACCGCGCTCATCGACGTCGATGATGCCTCCATTGGCGTCACACTTGCGGATAATCAGCGCCTTCCGCGCCTCGACCTGACCGCACGCATCGAATATTTCGGACTGAACGATGACTTCGAGGGCGCGTACGGCGATGTGACCGAAGATCGGTTTATTGATTACTTGCTCGGGGCCGTCTTTGAACAGCCGTTCGGCAATCGCGCTGCCGAGGCGGGTTTCCGCGAGGCGCGGCTGCAGCAATCCGCTGCGGTCATCTCATACCGCCGTACCGTGCAGCAGGTGGTGCTGGATGTGAAGAGCGCACTTCGCGATGTCGTAACAAACTATGAATTGATTCAGGCCACGCGCGCGTTTCGACTCGCGCAAACCGAGAACCTGCGTGTTTTGCGCATCGAGATCGAAAACCAACTGGGGTACACGCCGGACAGTCTGAACCTTCTCTTTCAGCGGCAAAGTACGCTCGCCGCCGCCGAGGCGGAGGAAGTGCAGGCGCTGGCCAATTTTAATATTGCTCTTGCATCCTTGCATCGCGCCATGGGGACAGGACTTGCAATAAATAATATTGACTTTCAGGTCCCCGCCGGGCGGTCGGAGTAAGTTCGCTCATGCCGCGCGTTCTGCCCGCGACCCCGGAACATATCGCGCTGGCTGCAGCCGCCCTTCACGCCGGCGCGCTCGTCGCGTTTCCGACCGAGACGGTGTACGGCCTCGGCGGCGCAACACTCGAGCCGGCAGCAATCGCCCGAATCTACGGCCTCAAGGGGCGCCCGCGCGACAATCCGCTCATTGCCCACGTGCTCACCATCGAGGATGCCCGCCGCCTGATTCAGCCGTGGGAACCCCGCATGCAGCAACTCGCCGAAGCGTTCTGGCCCGGCCCGCTCACCATCGTCGGCAGCCGGGCCGAGGGCGTTCCCCTCGAAGCGACCGGCGGTCGTCAGACCATCGCCGTGCGATCACCCGCGCACCCCGTCGCGCGAGCGCTGCTCGAAGCGTTCGGCCAGCCGATCTCAGCGCCATCGGCCAATCGTTCCGGCCATGTCTCCCCCACGACGGCGAAGCATGTTGAAGAGGATTTCGCTGCTCATCCTGAACTCATCATTCTTGATGCCGGCGCCGCACCGGTGGGAATTGAATCAACCGTCATCGATCTCTCGGACCGCAGCGCGCAGCCGGTCCTTCTTCGGCCGGGGTCCATCTCGCAGGAAGCGATCGAGGCGGTCATTGGCCCCGTCGATGCGCCAATGATTGATACACAGCAGGCCGGGCCCGGCACGAGCCGTTCCCACTACGCGCCGCGCACGCCGGCAGAACTCTTGACGCACAAAGAACTCCTGCAACGAATCACGACCAATCCCGCCGATGAACTCTGGGTCGTCCTCGCGCTGCATGAAGATGTGCAGGTCAGTCCGCCGCACCGGCGCATCATGATGCCATCGAACGCCCGTGCGTACGCCGCGCGTCTCTACAGCGCACTGCGCGAGGCCGACGCCTGCCGGGGCACGCGGATTCTTATCGAGCACCCATCGCCCACATCGAACTCATCCGCACCCTCAACACACATGGCCGAGGGTGGTGCGAGCGACCAGGGCGATCATGATCTCTGGCGATCGATCCTCGACCGCCTCCACCGCGCCACCGCGTAGCTGGCGGGTGATGATTCGCCGAAGAAGAATATGCTAGTTGTCACAAGTGTTGACGTGCACTATGACATATCTGAAGTCGATACACTTCGTCTGACACAAACGCGAATCGAAACCAGTCCTGTATCGCACAAGCACTCGGATGGAACAGGTTGAATTGAGAAACTTGCTCGAAGTTCTCATCGCTCAATGGGAGAGCGAAGTTGTCGAATTCAAGAACGTAGGTGACACTTATTCAACATCAGATATCGGCAAGTACTTCTCTGCTTTGGCGAACGAGGCGAACCTGCGAGGTATGGAACGTGCATGGCTTGTGTTCGGCGTTGACAACAAGACTCGAACTGTTGCTGGCAGCGACTACCGAACGGATGAGACTCGACTAAATGGACTGAAGCATCAGATTGCACAAGGTACTGAGCCAAGTGTCACGATCCGTGAGATACTCGACCTGGATGTCGAAGGAGATCGTGTGTTGATGTTCGAGATCCCTGCGGCCCCGCGCGGGATGCCAATTGCATGGAATGGGCACTATTACGCACGTGCTGGGGAGAGTCTGGTTGCCTTAGGCCTGGACAAGCAGGATGCAATCAGGCAACAAAGTGCTGGAACCGATTGGACCGCACAAGTCATCGATGCGGCAACACTGAACGACCTTGACGCTGAGGCCCTTGCGCATGCACGCAACGTTTTCATCCAAAAGCATGCCAACCGCTTTGATGCCGCCGAAGTCAATAGTTGGTCCGAACAAGTGTTTCTCGATCGAACAAGTTTGACCAGGGACCGTCGAGTCACCCGTGCAGCACTACTCTTGCTTGGCAAGGCCGAATCAGCCCACCATCTGTTGCCCAATCCTGCCCAGTTGACTTGGCGATTGGAAGCAGATGAAAGGGCTTATGAGCACTTCGGCGCTCCATTCCTGCTTTCGACAACATCGTTGTACAAGAAGATTCGCAATGTTCAGATACGAATTCTGCCTGATGAAGCACTGCTTCCCGTAGAGGTCGCAAAGTACGACCAGTCCGTGGTACTCGAAGCACTGCACAACTGCATTGCCCATCAGGACTACGTGTTGAACGGTCGAATTGTCGTGAGTGAGTGCTCGGATCGCTTGATCCTGGAGAACGTGGGAACCTTCTTTGAAGGCGAGCCGGGTGATTACGTCATGGGCGGCAAAACACCGCTCCGTTACCGGAATCCATTCCTTGTCCAGGCGATGACCAAACTGAACATGATCGACACGATGGGCTACGGAATCGCGCGCATGTATCGCAGTCAGGTCAAGCGGCACTTCCCTTTGCCAGATTACGATGTCGGCAACTCTGGGAGGGTGAAGATAACGATACACGGTCGGGTGCTTGACCCTGCATACAGTCGCCTGTTGATCCAGAAAACTGATCTCCCCCTCGAAGATGTCCTCGCGTTGGACCGTCTCCAGAAACGATTACCACTCGATGATTCGACAGTTCGGCGGCTCAGGAGGGCAGGCCTGATCGAGGGGAGGAAGCCAAATCTGTATGTGTCCGCATCGGTTGCTCAGGCGGCGGCAACAAGAGCCGATTACATCCGAACTCGGGCCCAGGATGATGCCTTCTATAAGAAGTTGGTGACTGACTACATCGAGAAATTTGGTGCGGCGACGCGAAAGGAGGTTGAAGACCTCCTTCTCGAAAAGCTCAGCGTCACCCTCACGCCGGAGCAGAAAGACGACAAGATCAGCAATCTGCTTTCCGCCATGAGACGGGCTGGGGTAATCAGGAACGAAGGATCTCGAAGTAAACCGAAGTGGGTCCTTGCAGAAAGCTTGTAGAAAGGTTGCGGCTGTCGTACTTGGTTATCGGTGTGCCCATACGCCCTCAGTGCCAGAAAACAGCGATACGGGTCGCTCAAATTCATTCCGTTTGGGAACTGTTTACAAATGATGTACGAAAGCACAGACCTCCTCTAAACAGCGATTGAGGCATCAGGTGCCCGAGCTGCGGCAGTCAAGGCGGGTTGCTTCAAACACATGCCCCACTTGTCGGAAACCGCCCGGATTCGGACTGGTCGCACGGCGTTCAGACGCGAGAATGAATGATGGCGCGTGGCTGTGGCAGCTCATCCGCGGGCTCGGAATGACCGCCGGCCGTGAAGTGAATGGAGAAGGGCTGACCAGAACGGTGACCAGGCAATCGGAACCCAACCCGCTGAAGCCGGAACAGTGCGACTTTGCTGGCGTTCCGCTGCCGCCTCCGCCGCCGGGCGTGCGGTATGTGCGCATCCCGGTCGTGCAGCACGTGGTCGTGGCGGATGATGTGTTGCGCGATCGCATCGAGCGATACTTCCATTGGCCGATGATCGTGCTGGCGCTCGCGATTCTGCCACTCCTGGCGTGGGAGTTCCTCTGGCCGCCGGAATCGGGTACGTGGCAGTGGTGGGCGTCGGCCATTTCACTGGTGGTCATCTGGCTCGCGTTCTTTATTGAGTTTTCGATCAAGGTTGCAATTGCCGAGTGCCGCTGGGAGTATGCACGCAAGAACTGGCTGGACATTGTGGTCTTGTGCCTGCCGCTATTGCGACCTCTGCGCGTCGCCACCGTCGCACGAACCAGTCGCGTCTACGCCTTGCGCGGCGTTGGGATGAAGTTGCTTCGGTACGGCTTCACACTGGTCGTCGGGTTGGAAATGACCGATCGTCTGCTCGGCCGCATCGGCGTGAAGAAGGAACGTGGACTCGATCCGCAGTCAATGACGCGCTTCGAGCTGATCAAAGAGCTTCGACGTCGTCGCGCGGAAGTCGCGGCGTGGGAATCCTGGTACGCAGACTACCAGGCGTATTACCACCGCGTGCTCGCGGATGAAGCATCGCGCGAGGCGGCTGATGATGACCTCGTCGCAGGACGTGGCGAGAGGGTGACTGATGATGATGATGGTGATACCGATGAGACGCCCACCCGCCTTGCGCGACTGAAGACCGCCGACCATCGGCCGTCACCAGTGCTGCCGGCGATGCGGCTGGTTCGCCCTCCCGATACTCCGCCGACTGGTCCGCAGGCCGCCTCGTCGACCGATCGCGACCGCCGAGCCACCCCCGACGCGAAGGGATCCGCCGCTGGCGACCACGCCGACCCGCACTCGGCCGAATCGTATGACGATGAGTCCCCCGGCTCGAGACAATCGACTGCTTGACCGGTCGGAAATCGCCGATACCCTCTTCGTTCCAGCGGCGCACGACCGACTCTCCCATCCATCGGGGAAGAGCCGTTCCGACCGCCCGACAACCGATTTTCCCCGATAGCTCAATGGTAGAGCGAGCGGCTGTTAACCGCTAGGTTACTGGTTCGAGTCCAGTTCGGGGAGCTTCAAGCGCCGTCGCGGAAACGCGGCGGCGTTCTGGTTGACAGATAGCGCAGAGTTGGGCGATTTCAGGAGTGGCCGCAAATCGCTAGTTTGTAGGCACTTGCGCGCGGTGTCGTTTCCGACCGCGCTCTCTGGTTCGCGAGTGCATTCAAGGGGTCCGATCCCAACCCCTGGGGTTCGGATCGGGGTGCATATCGAAAACTCTCGAACTCTCTGTTCCTCTGGTTGACAAGTCGGTTTGGTTAACAGCGCGCAGTCCGCGATTCATCATGTACTGACATCGGGACTCGTGCCGACGGCCCCTCCGGTGACACACTGTTGTCACTCTCACGATTCCGCGTCACAGTAAGCCGCCCAATCCTGTAGGATGTTCCCGCCCATGTTGACCAGCTCGTCCCGAGATGGTCTCTAGGGTCTCAGGTTGCTTCCCGCAGGGCTAGAGGTCAGGGATAAATGCCGACTCGGAAGAGCAAGACCGGAAGTGAACTATTCATCGTCGACAACAGCGATAAGGACTGGAAGGTATCCCAATACCTCCACGACTGGTGTCAGCTCTCTTCCGCCATCGACATCGCGACCGCCTACTTCGAGATTGGCGCGCTGCTCGAACTGGACGGCGAGTGGCAGAAGACGGATGCCATCCGCATCCTCATGGGAGATGAGGTCAGCCGCCGCACGAAGCGCGCCTTCGACGAGGCGATGGACTTCATTCGCGGCCGCCTCAATGAGTCCATCGAAACAGAGAAAGAGCGCAACGACTTCCTAGACGGCGTGCCGGCCATCGTCGACGCCCTTCGCGAGAAGAAACTGCTCTGCAAGGTCTACCGCAAGGACAAGTTCCACGCGAAGGCGTACATCACCCACGCGCGGCTCGACGTCGTCGGCTCGGCTGCGCTCGTCGGCTCTTCGAACTTCACGCGCCCCGGCATCACCGACAACATCGAACTGAACGTCCGCATCGACGGCCCATCCGTCGGCGTGCTGCAGGAGTGGTTCGAAGAACATTGGGACGATGCCGAAGATGTCACGCCCGACATCCTCCGCACGATCGAGCGGCACGTTCACCTCTACTCGCCGTTTGATGTCTTCGCTCAGAGTCTGCATCATCTCTTCCGCGACACGCCCTCATCCGCCAAAGAATGGGAAGAGAAGCCGGTCGAACAAGGCGGCTCGCGCGTCTTCAAGGTACTCGACCGCTACCAGCAGACCGGCTACCGCAACCTCGTCCAGATCGCGAGCAATCACAACGGCGCATTCCTCTGCGACGGCGTCGGTCTCGGCAAGACGTTCGTGGGCATGATGCTGCTTGAGCGACTCGTCAAATACGATCGCAAGAAGGTCGTGCTCATCGTGCCGAAGTCAGGCCGCAAAGCCGTGTGGGAAGCGGCGCTCAATCGCTACTGCCCGGAACTCTTGCGTCAGGCATTTCAGAACCTGCGCATCATCAACCACACCGATATCACCCGTCAGGCATCGCAGGATGTTGACTGGCCTGCGCTGATGGAGGAGTTGCGCCACGAAGCCGACGCCGTCGTCATCGACGAAGCACACCACTTCCGCAATCCCGGTGTGCAGGTCGATGTCGAGCCCGGCTCGGGCAAACTCGTCGCGCGCAAGGGCAAGCGGCCCTCGCGCTATCGTCGCCTCTACCACATGCTGGAGCCCCTGCATCACTCCAAGCAGGTGTTCATGCTGACGGCGACGCCGATCAACAACCACCTCGACGATCTTCGCCACCTCATCGAACTCTTCAGTCGCCGCCAGGACGATTACTTCGGCTCGAAGATCGGCATCCAGTCACTGCGCGGCCACTTCCTCAAACTCGAAAAGCAATTGAAGAAGCGCCTGCAGGAGAAGTATGGCGACGAGGATGCCGTCGATACGTCGATGGCCGACGCCGAGGAAGTGCTGGAGCACGACAAACTCTTCGAAACACTCGTCGTGCAGCGCAGTCGTGCGTTCGTCCGCAAGAGTCAACAGGCCGAGGGTGGTTCCGCCGCCGTCTTCCCCGAGCGAGAGAAACCGCGCGTCGCGAAGTACAACGTGCGCAAGACCTACGGCAAACTCCTCGACATGGTGGACAAGGCGTTCAAGAAGAGAGAACCGCTCTTCCGGCTCGCGATCTACTACCCCTATGCGTATCGACTGGAGGAAGCCGAAACAGCCGAGCAGAAGATCGAGGCCAACCGGCAGAAGCAGGTCGTCGGTCTTGTTCGCACCAGCTTCCTCAAGCGATTCGAGAGTTCAGCCACATCGTTCGAAGCATCCTGCGAACGCCTCTTCCTGAAGCTTCTCGCCTGGGCGCAGAAGCACGCGACGACGGCGCACGAGAAGGACCGTCTCGACAAGATCAAGCTCAAATACGAGAAGGTCATCGGCCGCGTGCAGGAACACGTGCGCATCATGGACCGCCACCAGCACGGACTCTTCGAATCCGAAGATGACACCGAGGAAGACATCATCTCGCCCGAAATGCTCGACGCCGTCGAAGAGGTTGATCGCAAGGAGTTCGATGTCCCCGCCATCCTGAACGACACCATCGACGACCTCGACACCGTCGCCGAATTCCTCGAAGAACTCCAGAAGTTCGAACCCAAGCACGATGACAAACTCCGCGCTCTCGTCGATCTCCTGAAGAAGGACAAGGAACTCAAGACGCAGAAGGTCATCATCTTCACCGAGTTCGCCGATACCGCCCGCTACCTCGAGAAGCAGATCAAGGAAGCGGGGGTCGAAGATGTCGTCCGCATCGACGGCACGACCTCGCCCGACAATCGCCTCGATGTCATCCGCCGCTTCTCCCCCTACTACAACGACTCCTCATCATGCGAAGTGGCGAACGAGATTCGCGTGCTCATCTCCACCGATGTGCTGTCCGAAGGGCTCAACCTGCAGGACGCCACGCGAATGATCAACTACGACCTGCACTGGAATCCCGTCCGCCTCATGCAGCGCATCGGCCGTGTCGATCGCCGTCTCAATCCCGCCGTCGAAGAGCGCATGCTCGCCGACCATCCCGAACTGAAGGGGCAGCGCGGCCGCATCGCCTACTGGAACTTCCTCCCGCCGGACGACCTTGACCAGTTGCTCGCGCTCTACAAGCGCGTCGCGCACAAGACGCTTCGCATCAGCCGCGTGTTCGGCATCGAAGGACAGACGCTGCTCACGCCCGAAGATGAATTCGATGCGCTCAAGAACTTCAACGAGATGTACGAGGGCGTCGAATCCGCCAAGGAAAAACTGCGCCGCGAGTACGAAGACCTGCTGCGCGCCGATCCCGAACTCGCCGCCCGACTCGACCGCTTCCCCAACCGCATCTTCTCCGGCCGTGAACTCGACGCTCCGACCAGCGACGGTCGCACCGGCCGCGCCGTCTTCTTCTGCTTCGCCCTACCCGGCAAGGACCAATCGGTTGGAGAAGATGTGTCTCTGTTCGAGCAATGGACCGAAAGCGCGGGTGATGTCCGCTGGTACCTCTACGACCTCGACACCGGCAGCATTCTGGAAGTGTCAACCGACATCGCGGCGTACATTCGCTCGACGCCGAAGACGAAGCGGCACTGCGAGATCGACCGCGCTGCGCTGATCAAAGCCCGCGAGTCGATCGAGAAGCACATCAACAAGACGTATCTCCGTGCGGTGAACGCTCCCGCGCGCATCACGCAGCGCCTTGTCGCCTGGATGGAGTTGAACTGAAGGGGGATTGCCGATGTCGCTTCGCGACCTGGACAATACGTGCCGCGATGTGCTGATCGACCTCTATGACGGTTCTCGCCTCACCGTCGACACACTTCCATACACCGAAGAGTTCGAGCGGCTGCGCGCTGAGTTCAATCGACGCACCAGCAAGAGCCTCTCGAATCACGACTTCTGGATTGCCCTCTCATCCTTGCGCAAAGCTGGATTGCTCCGCCGCAAAGAACGCTGAGATTCGCCGATGCCCACCCGTTCCCTCGCTGATGTCCGCACGTTCAAGCAACTCCTCACCTACCTCGAAGAGGAGCTCGATTGGCCCATCGATGAGATGGACTTCGACGACTTCACATTCGAGTACGACGCGGAAGCCGATCTCGGCCTCGACCCGAAATCTGCAGCCAAGATCAAGTTCATTCGCCAGCTCCGCCAGATCGATCGCGACCAGCCCTTCGGCATCTTCTTCGTCGAGTTCGAGCCAAAGCGCCTCCCCGTCACCGTTCTCCGTCGCATTCTCGGCAAACTCGCCAGCAGCAAACGAGCATCCGCCAACCCAACCGAGCGAAAGACCTGGGAACAGGATGATCTCATCTTCGTCTCGGCATACGGCGATGATGCCCAAAGGCGCATCGACTTCGCACACTTCGCTGAAGACGCCACGCGCGGCCTGCCGACCCTTCGCGTTCTCGGGTGGGATACGGACGACACCGCCCTCACGCAGCAATGGGTCGAGAAGACCCTTCGCGAGCAACTCCTCTGGCCGGAAGACGAAACGGTCGAGGAGTGGCGCATTCGCTGGCGCGATGCTTTTGCGCTTCGCCACCGCGAGGTCGTTGACACCTCAAGGAAACTCGCCGACGCCCTCGCCTCCCTCGCGCAGCGCATCCGCAAGCGCGTGAATGAAGGCATGGCCGTCGAGTCAGAGAACGGTCCGCTTCACAAAACTTTTCGCGCGTTCCGCGATGCACTCATTCACGATCTCACTGAAGACGGCTTCGCGGACATGTACGCGCAGACCATCACCTACGGTCTGCTCTCGGCCGGCGTCTCGCGGTTCGTTCCCGGCGAAGGCGTCGCACTGCTTGCCGATGATGCAGCGAACCTCATGCCGCAGACCAGCCCGTTCCTCAAGGAGCTGCTCAACGAGTTCGTGCGCATCGGCGGACGACAACGCAACGGCGACGGCTCCGGCATCGACTTTGACGAACTCGGCGTCAACGACGTCGTCGATCTCCTGCGTGAAGCGAACATGGATGCCGTCCTGCGCGACTTCGGCCGGACGAGGGCGGGCGAAGACCCGGTCATCCATTTCTATGAAGACTTCATGAAGCAGTACGATGCGCAGCAGCGCGTCAAGCGCGGCATCTACTACACGCCCAAGCCCGTCGTCTCGTTCATCGTCCGCTCTGTTGATGAGATTCTGCGCGAGGAGTTCGGCCTCCCCCTCGGCCTCGCCGACACTACGACCTGG
>CBFGRU010000066.1:0-13262 GCA_965651255.1 uncultured Phycisphaerales bacterium | reverse complement strand
CATCCCATGAGGGTTCAATACGGCGAATCCGCTTCTCAAGCGGCGGATGGGTGGCGAAGAGGCCGGTCAGAAAGAGCGGTACTCCTTCTGAGAAGTACATGTGGCTGGCTTCGTCTGCCCGCGCGTGCCGAATGAGTCCATGCCGACTGTACCCGCCAATCTTTCGCAGCGCCCCGGCGATTCCAGTTGGGTTTCGAGTGAATTGTACTGCAGCGGCATCGGCCAGGTACTCGCGCTGTCGCGAGACCGCTGCCTTGATGATGCGGCCGAAGAAGACCCCCGCATACCCGATGATAAGGAGTGCGAGTCCAAATGCCAGAATCACGAGTACACCAGCCCCACCCTCCCCCCGTTTCGATGATCGCGACCCACTGAGGGCTGCGTACTGCAGTGACCGCATGATGCCCAGTCCAGCCAACCCGATGACAAGTATGCCGTTGAGGACTCCAATGAGGCGGATGTTCATCCGCATATCCCCATTGAAAATATGGCTGAACTCGTGGGCAATCACCCCCTGCAATTCATCGCGTGAAAGTTTGGTAACTGCCCCGCGGGTCACACCGATGACGGCATCGTCCGTCGACCAACCTGCGGCAAACGCATTGATCCCGGTTTCGTCGGCCATCATATAGACCGGCGGACTCGGTACACCCGAGGCAATCGCCATCTCTTCAACGACATTGATCAGTACGCGTTGCGCTGGATCGCGCGTGGATGGATCAATCAGGGTTCCTCCCAGCATTTCCGCAACGACACGCCCGCCTCCAGCCCGCAACATCGCCAATCGCGCCAGACTCGCCCCGCCGACAACCGCAAGCACGATTGACCCAACTACGAGCAGTAACACCGGATCAATGAGCGATTGTACGGAGAACTCGAATCCGTCACGCCGCGATTGCAAGTACAGGATGAACACCGCTGTAGCGATGTAGGTCAGCGTGAGGATGATAATCACCGCCAGCGCAAAGAGAGCGATGAGCAGCGTCGTGCGCTTGCGCGCTGACTCCTGCTGACTGAAGAAGTCCATCGTCGTCGTCATTGTGGTTCAGCCACCTGGTACGGCGATGAATGGTGATTTATGAAAAGGCAACTTTTGGCGTCTCGCGTTCGGCGGCATTCTGAATCTCAAAGAACTCGGCATCGCGGAAGCCGAACATGCCTGCAAAGACGACGGGCGGAAACGACTGGCGATACGTGTTGTACGTGTTCACCGAGTCATTAAAGGCCTGCCGCGCAAAAGCGATTCGATTCTCCGTGGATGAGAGTTCTTCAGAGAGCTGAATCATATTCTGATTCGCCTTCAGATCAGGATACTGCTCAACGACGGCCAGCAGTCTCCCGAGAGCGCCGGTTAACCCTGCTTCAGCCGCCATGAGATTCTTCATGGCAGCGGGGTCGGACGGGCTGGCTGCTGCATTCTGTTCTGCACTCACTGCATTCGATCGTGCGTTGATCACGGCTTCAAGCGTCTCTCGTTCGTGCTTCAGATACCCTTTCGCCGTTTCAACCAGATTCGGAATGAGGTCGTACCGTCGCTTGAGTTGAACGTCGATCTGCGAAAACGCATTCTGCAGTCGATTGCGCAGCCCAACAAGCTTGTTGTAGATGCCAACTCCCCAGAAAACGGCGATGAGTAGAAATGCTCCGACTGCAATGATGATGATCCATTGGGTATCCACTGGCCTGCCTCCTCAAACAGCATGTGGGTGGTGGTATCAAGCGATCATAGTGATCTGGCAGCGAGGACCGGTCAGAATGCTGCACGAATCATCATTCCGCACACAATCATCCGGACGTGTCCAATCCAGCAGAACTGGTGACATGCAAGGATGCGCTACGCGCTCCGTCTGATCGCGTGTTCTGTCATTCGACCGAATAATATCAAAGGGCCGGAATGCTCGATCTCAACATCGACGATCCTTCCGATGAGATCATTCGCCGCAACGCCCTCAGGAACATCGAAGACCACGATCAGGTCGCCAGGTGTTCGACCCGTGACCTGGACGTGTGGCTTCTCCCAGCGCAGTTCGATGTTGCCCTTCCGTCTCGCGCTCGTCTGGCTGATGCCTTCAACCAGCACCTGCTGACTCAGGCCCCGATACGCAGCGTGCACCTTGGAGCTGATCTCGGCCTGCAGCGCAAGAACGTCATTGTTCCGTGCCCGCTTGACTTCATCCGGTACATCATCCTTGAACCGGTTGATCGCGACCGTACCTGGTCGCGGGGAATACTTGAAGATGAAGTTGTTCTTGAAAGGAACACGACGCAGCAAGGCCTTGGTTGCAGCGAAATCTTCATCAGTTTCAGTAGGAAAGCCCACGATGATATCGCCGGCGATCGAGACATCCGGCAGAATGGCAAGAGCGCGATCGATGAACTCCAGATACTCTTCAACCGTGTATCCTCGATTCATCAGCTTCAGTATTCGGTTTGATCCCGACTGGGCGGGAACATGCAGGTATCTGCAGATGCGCGGCGATTCAGCCATCACCCGAAGTGCTTCCTCCGTAAAGTCGCGTGGATAGCTGGTAACGAACCGGAGTCGCTGAATCTCCGGGACTTCATCGTGGATGCGCTTCAGAAGATCGGCAAACGTCGTTGCACGTCTCCCCCGTGTGAGCTGTTGAGTCCCGTTGCGAAATGCGGCAGCTCCTGGCCCGACCTGCGGTGCTTCCACGCCATTCGTCGTCAGCGCCGTGCCATGAATGTAGAGATAGTGGTTGACGGTCTGGCCCAGCAGCGTCACTTCAATGATGCCGTTCTCTGCAAGTCTCCTGCACTCTTCAACGATGTGATCCGGTGGGCGATGAACCTCGGCACCGCGGGTGTATGGAACGACGCAGTACGTGCAGAACTTGTTGCAACCGCGTGTGATTCGCACATAGGCGCTATGACGGGAGGCGCCTGAACGATCAGGATCGAATGCTCTGCTGAGATCAAGCAACTCCAGAGTGTCATCCGTGGCTGCAAGTGTCGTTGAACGGCGCGAGTTTGACCCCTGAAGCGCGATGCGTTCATGCAACTCGCTTGATTCTGTCCGGAGTGCATTGTCAAGGAGCAGTGGCAGCTTATCGAGTTCGCCGGGGCCACACATCAGATCGACCTGCGGGAATCGTCGGATCATGTCCACGCCGTCCCGCTCGGCCATGCACCCAATGACTCCGAGTACAACGTGCCGACCCTCCTGTTTCTGCCTACCCATGATTCCAAGGCGACTGAGTACCTTGTTTTCGGCCTGTTCACGCACGGAGCAGGTGTTGTAAAGCACCACATCCGCTTCCGCAGGTTCAGCTGTAAACCCGTATCCCAATGCTTGTAATTGGTCCCGTACCAACTCCGAATCGAGCTCATTCATCTGGCAGCCGAAGGTCTCCAGATAGATGCGACGAACAGATTGGCGCGTCGAGGTTTTCATGAACGAAGATAGTAGTCTCTTGGGGACGGTCGGGGCTGCTTCCGGCTGTCGTCGGGCCCCGTGAATCATCATGAAACACATCGGCGTGTGTCGATAACGACGGCATGCTCCGACCCGGTCAGGCCATGATACTTTCTGTTGTTGCGCTTCTGGTGACAGGCGTCGTTATGGTCAATTCCGCGGGACTCAGTGTTCGACCCGACGAGTACATCACGGTCGAAAAAGTGCTGCTGAGTCGTTCAACCATTTACGCCTTGCTGGCGATCCTCGCGATGTCCGTCGCCGTCTTCATTCCCACCCTCGATCTCTACCGGGCCAGAGGGACGGCATCGCTGATGCCCTGGCTGGTCGTATTGATGGTGGTCTTGCTCCTCCTTGTGCAGTTGCCCGGGATCGGAGTTGAGGTCAATGGTGCTCGGCGATGGTTTCGGATCGGGGCTGTCAGCTTTCAACCTAGCGAGTTCGCCAAGTGGTGCCTGCCATTGGTCCTGGCCTGGTATGCCACACGCCGCGCCGGTGCCATGCATCGATTTGGAGTTGGCTTTGCCCCACCGATGGTGTTGACTGGCTGCATCTGTACGCTGATCGCACTCGATGACCTCGGGACAGCCGTGCTCATCGGCCTGGTCGCTCTGCTGATGACCGTAACTGCAGGTGCGCGGCTATGGCACGCTGCACTCATGATTCCCATTGCCTTGCTTGGATTCGCGGCTGCGGTCGTGCAGAGCCCCTACCGAATCAGTCGTCTACTGGCCTATGCCGATCCGTACGCTGACCCGCAAGGAATCGGATATCACGTGATTCAATCCATGTCGGCTGTTTCTGGAGGTGGACTTGTCGGTCGAGGCCTTGGAAACGGCATTCGGAAGTTCGACTATCTCCCCGAAGACACCACCGATTTCATCTTTGCGATCATCTGTGAAGAGCTTGGTGTATTCGGCGCCGCGCTGGTGACCTTCTTGTATGTAGGCCTGTTACTGGCTGGAATTGCCCTTATGAGGAGGACAGTCCATCCATTTCAACGCCTCTTTGCCTGCGGAGTGCTGTTGACCGTCGGACTTCAGGCGCTGATCAACATGTCAGTTGTTGTCGGTGTGGCACCTACAAAGGGCATCGCTCTCCCATTGCTCTCGTCCGGCGGGTCGGGTTGGGTCCTGACGGCATTTGCATTGGGACTGCTTGTTTCGATGGATCGAGATGCTCGAAGGGCCGAAGCGGTGAATTCTGAACGGGAGGGCTCCGTCGAAGAAGACGGGCAAAGGGCTACCAATCCGGCGTTTCCGGCAACGTGAACGAGCGTGAACCGACCATTCTGTTTGCAGGAGGTGGGACGGGCGGCCATATCAGTCCTGGGCTTGCCTTGGCGGAACAACTCCGGCAACAGAATGCTCCACACCCACTGCTGTTTGCGTGTAGTAATCGAGATGTCGATGCTCGAATATTGACCGCTGCGGGTGAGCGCTTTGCTGTAGTGCCGGCATCACCGTTCTCGCTGCGACCTCGCCCATTCATCCGCTTTGTGTTCGGTTGGCGCCGGAGCAGACTCTTTGCAGCGCAACTGCTGTCGCGTGAGTCCGTCGGTTTGGTTGTCGCGCTCGGGGGATTCGTGGCTGCTCCGGTCGTCGCCGCGGCTCGAAAGCGGAAGATACCGACACTGTTGGTGAACCTTGACGTCGTTCCCGGCAAAGCGAATCGATGGCTCGGTAGGCACTGTGACCGAATACTTTCTGCCGTTGACACGCCTGCGTTCCCCGAGTTCTCAAGGGAATGTGTTGGTTTACCACTTCGATCTTCAGCGCTTGCGAACGACACTCCAGATGAGTGTCGAGTCAGACTGGGGCTGGAGCCGAATCGACTAACTTTACTTATTACTGGGGCCTCTCAAGGGGCTCAGACACTGAACGAACTCGCCCCCCTGCTTGCCGAACGACTCAGGTCACAGCTTGCAGATTGGCAGATTCTCCATTTGGCTGGACTTGATCGCACCGCCGGCATCCAGGCCCGATACGAATCCTCTGGCATTCGAGCAAGGGTCGTCCCATTCCTGGATGCGATGGGCAGTGCATGGGGTGCCGCCGACCTCGCGATCAGCCGAGCGGGTGCCAATTCGGTTGCCGAGGCATGGGCAAATGAAACTCCGACGATTCTTCTCCCTTATCCATGGCATCGCGATCGTCACCAGTACGCCAATGCCGAGCCCATGGCGCGCACTGGCGGCGCGATAATCCTTGATGACTTGATTGAGGCATCGCTGAACGCTGCGCAGCTGGAGCCGATCCTTCGCGATCTGCTCGTAAGCAAGCCAAAGCGGGACACAATGCGTTCAGCGTTGACAGCGTGCCCACATCGCAATGCCGCTGCAGTTATCGCTCGTGTCATTCGTGATCAAGTACGCCGAAACGACGGTGTTCACTGATTCCGGGCCGGCTTTCCGGGTAGACGGTGCTAAACTTAAGCGTGCAATGAGTCATGTAGAACACCCATCCGGCGGTCAGATGGCAGAAGCGCGACGACCGTGCGTGCTATTGGCATCCGGTCCACCGTTACCCGGGGCCGACGAGCATTGGTCAAAAGAGTGGATCGTCGTCGATCACCCTTGGGTCGCGTTGGCTGAAGTGCTGCTTCAGGATCGTGTCGCACGGGCTCGCGCAGGATGGGGGTTGCCGGCGATCGGTCGGAGTTACATCTTTGTACGAGGTCAGCTTGGTAAGTCAATTGCGGCCGCGTTCGATCTCGCCATGAAGCGATTCGCCCCTGATGCGGTTGTGGTCCAATTGAACGACAGTGCCACCATCGCTCAGATCGAGCAAGAATTCAAGATCGCGTTCAGTCGATCGCATCCACTTCGACGTTCGCATGCGAGTATTGCGGATACACAGGGACTGAAAGGCAACGATTCCAGAGACAGCGAGCCGAATCGCTCATCTGGCTCCGGTGCCCCGGTGCACAAACCGGACCTCGGTAATCCAATCCCGTTTCAACAATCGCCCCCGAGTGCATGGAATCGAGCAGATTCAATGCCGGGATTTTCGCGACCGAGTCAGAGACTTACGCTACAACCCGAAGTGGAAGACGCCACTTCGCGAGATGTCACAAGAGATTCAATCACTTCCGAAGAGATTTCGTTGCTCCTTGAGCGAATCGATGAAGACACGGATAGCAACGTGACGGAGGATTCACGACCGTGACAACCGTGGGCACATCACAAACAAGAGCTCGCCGTGGCAGAGTCTTGTTCGTTCAGTGCGCTGAACTCTGTCGCGCAGTTTCACCCCGAATTGATACCGAATCAGAGAACGCGGCCGATGTGTTCCATGCATTGGGCATGATTGCTCAAGCCACGGCGCGAGCGCCCATTCAGGCGGTCATTCTGCCAGCTGAACAAGTGGCGGATCAGCTGAACGCTGCAGTCAGTTCATTTCGTCGATTAGATCCAAGTATTCAACTTGTCCTTTGGTGTGGCGAGGGGGTTCGGGAACAGGTCGCGAAGGATGCCATTGATGCTGGTTTCGATCAGATACTCATCGGTGCAGAAGTTGAAGGGTTGCTAAGAGATGTCTTGCGTGCCCCTGATGCGCTCACCGGAATCCTGCGACCAGAGCCAGTCGGTGCAGATGCCCCGGTCATAGAGACCACGGTGAGGGTGCCCTCTGGAGGTACGGAGACTCCCCCCCGAACGTCTGTACCAGCCGAGGCGATGCGGGATGAAGCCGCTTTGCCTTCACCACCTGACTCGTTAGGTGATGTCGATCTGGTTGCGATTATTCTGGATGACCCGAAGAAACTTCCCTCTCTGGCCATGGCAGTTCTTCGGCAGGAATCGGGTTTGCAAGAGGCGGTCCATTACCTGTGTGAGCCGGACACACCAGGGTTGACTGTCGTTCCGGTCGTTGAAGTGGAGCAGTCTTTTGGCTGGTTGGCTGCGCCCGTTGAACAATCCAAGCTTATCCCTTGGGCCAAGTGGCTCGCGCGTTGGTGCCGGCTGGCGAGAGAGTTCGCAACGTTACAGGAGAAGGCATTTCGCGATCCCCTGACCGGCGCGTTCAACCGGCGATTCATCGATGAAAAACTGCCTTTGCTGCTTGAACAGGCCCGTGATCAACGGCGGTCGGTTGCCGTGATGGTTTTCGACATTGACGATTTGAAACAGTACAACGATCGATTCGGTCACGATGCCGGTGATGAAGTACTCTGCGAAACTGTCAAACTCCTTCAGTCCGTTGTCCGAAGCGGTGACTGTGTCTGCCGGTTGGGTGGCGATGAATTCGTCGTTGTCTTTGCCGATCCAGAGGGACCGCGCACCAGGGGTGCCTCATCGATCGAGACGGTTGAGCAGATTGTGCATCGCTTTCGAGACCAGGTGTGCAAACTCAAGCTCCCGAAACTTGGGCCACATGCACCTGGGCCCGTCAGTGTCTCCGCGGGGTTGGCGACGTATCCATGGGACGCCTACGACGCGGTCGCATTGCTGAACCGTGCCGATCAGCGGGCAATGGAGTCAAAGCGTCGCGGAAAGAATGCCGTGACATTTGGCGAGTACCCATGTGAAGGGTTCACACATTGAAGGTCCGGAAACCAGCATGTCGTGGAACGTACTGAACCCGCATGCGAGCTGAGCCGATTGTTGTGAGGAAGCATGGCCGGGCGCATTCTCATTATCTCCGACACTCACCTCGGTCGCGCCAGGCACGCTGCACGTTCCGCTCAAGACCTTGCCCCTCTTTGGCGCGGAATGAGTCACCTGATTCTCAACGGTGACATCGCGGAAGTTCACCACCCGCGTCATCGAGCCGCCGCGGCCCGTGAGATGGTTCATTTGCTCGATGCCTGCGAGCGGGATGACGTGCATGTGACGTTGCTATCCGGGAATCACGATCCATTCATCAGCGATCATCGCCACCTGGAATTGTGCAATGGTGAGGTCTTCATCACGCATGGCGATGTGGTTCACCCGGCAGTTGCACCGTGGAGCATCTCTGCCGGAAGAATGAAGAGAGTGCATGCGGAAGCGATCCGACGACTGCGACATGAATCAAGCTCTCACATCGAAGCTCGTCTGACCGCTTCGCAATTGGCATCACATGCAGAGTGGGATGCATTGGAGCAGCAGGCCCGACTATCGGCATTGCGCGGCATGTTGCTTCGCCCATGGTCAATCGTTGAGGTGGTTCGCTATTGGCGAAGATTCCCACGACTGGTCGACGCATTCGCGAGTGAATATGCACCAACCGCGCGTTTCATCATAACTGGGCACACGCACCGCGCTGGTATCTGGAAGCGAAATGAACGAACGATTCTCAATACCGGCTGCTTCGGATTCCCGAGCCGACCACATGGGGTTGTGATCTCTGATGACACTCTTGCATTTCACCGGATCATTGAAACGTCTGCCGGTTATGAACTCGACCGACAACCTCTAGCGACGTTTCAAACAGCGCGCGTCTCGGCTGAATCTCTGCAATTGCCATCGGCGGTGAACACCCGTCCACTTGGTGGCTTCGAGAGCGCGGAGCCAATCAAGCGTCCGGCTGCAAAGAGCTTTTCAAGTTGAACGTTCGTTGAGTATCCCATCCGTTTCGCAAAATAGATGAGATCCTCGGTTGCAAGGTTTCCGCTCGCGCCGGGTGCGTACGGGCAGCCGCCTATTCCCGCGCAGGAAGCATCGAATCTTCGCACTCCGAGCTCCATCGCTCGTGAAGCGCAGACCAGTGCGGTACCACGAGTGTCATGCAAATGCAGGACTGAATCAGAAGGACTCAGGACTCCATTGAGTCCGTCATAGAGTCGCTCGATTTCGGCAGGAACTGCGACACCGATGGTCTCGCCGAGGTCGATCTCGTCGATGCCGATATCCAGTAGACGCTGAACCACCTCGCGCACCTGCTCCGGTCTTACTTCGCCGGTGTAGGGGCACGCGACAATACATGACACATATCCACGTGTCCGGAGATTGCTGGACTGAGCCATGTCCACCACTGGGCGAAACCGTTCGATCGATTCGGCGATCGACGCATTCACATTTCGCTGACAAAACGCTTCACTCGCTGCGGTAAACACCGACACCTTGTCAACACCGACCGCAAGTGCTCGCTCCATTCCCCGTTCGTTCGGGACGAGCGCTGAGTACATGACGCCTGTTCGTCGGGTAACTCGTGCAAAGACTTCAACCGCGTCAGCTAATTGCGGAACCCACTTGGGGCTTACGAAACTTGTCACTTCAATCTCGTCAACGCCGGTTTCAGACAGCAGATCTATGAAATGCACCTTGAGATCGGTAGGGATCACGACTCGCTCGCTCTGCAAGCCATCTCGAGGTCCAACTTCTGTGATGATCAGTGGCGGTGTCGCCTTCGGCTGAGTGGCACTCATGAATGGCCATTCCTTCGTGATTCGTTCTTTGCGCTGCGGCGTGAAGAAAGGTAGATTGCAAAGAAAACGCCGAACGCAACCAGCGTGAGAAATCCACCGGCGATCAGAAGCAGTATTTCCGCGGTACTTGGCGCGTTCACAATGAAACCTCTGGCGGTGATACCGACTCTGGTGAATAGAACGTCAACGCTTGTACTCTCGCCAATGACTGCCTCCCTTCGGCAGCCACCAGGACTTCGGTCCCCGGTGCTGCACTCCGAGTTCGGATCATGGCAAAAGCAATCGATTGTGCTCCGAGCATCGGACTCAGAGTACTTGAGGTGATCGCGCCAATCACGGGACCAAGCCCTTCACCTTCCCGCTGAAAAACCTCTGCACCGGCAACGGGTAACACATCATCCTCGACCCGAAGCCCGACGAGTTGCTGTTTCGGTTTTCCGAGACTCTCCATTCTCGCCACAATCTCCTGCCCGAGGTAACACCCTTTCCGAAAACTCACACGGTCATGCAGCACACCGCTTTCGTGCGGCAGATTCTCCGGTCCGAAATCGATGTTGAAGAGCGGCGTGCCTGCCTCAATCCTCGCAACATTCCAAGCGTACCAGCCGATTGGTCTGACTCGTCGTTTCCCCTCACCGATTGCAGCATCCTGTTGCAGCAGTGTCTCAAAGACCGCCTCGACTCGATCGACCGGCAGCAGCAACTGAATCCCGGACTCTCCAGTCACATCCCGTCTGACCGCAACAATCGTTCCACCGGCGATCGTTGTCTCGATCGCGTGAAGCGGCTCAAGCCACAGATCTCCATCCCCGCTGGCGCAACGCAACACATCCAGCGCCCGACGGCCGTGCAGCTGCAGTTGGTACCACTCGTGGCTGCAATCGCTGATCGTGACGTCCTCAGCAAAGAGAAACTCGGTCAATGTACGAACAACCGACTCCGCCTGGTGAACATCAACATCGACAAGCATGTCACTCCCCCGTTCGATGATGACGAGATCCGCCTCAATCCTCCCCTTTCTATTCAGCCAGAAGGCCTCTCGGACATCGCCGGCTCTGATGTCTTTCAGTTCCTGGGTCAGCATGCGATTGAGAAAGTCCACCCGATCCGGCCCGGTGATGCGAAGAGTCGAGCGCTGCGGCGCATCCATGAGTCCACATCCCTTGCGGATGACACCATACTCCAACTCAACCGGGCCCAGCGTCGCCACGATTTCGAGCGGTTCGCCCGACTCGCTGCCACCATATGGAATCCATTCGACCGAGGCGGTGATCTCGTCGCTCGTTCCCCCGGCGCGCGCTGCCATGTCGCGCCACTCGCGGACCATTTCGTGCGCGTATTCCTCAAGTCGTTTGCCTAACTGCGATTCATGCCGCATGATGTGCGTCCTTGGCTGCTGCCTGATGGTAGGAGTGTTGACCGCCTGTTCCCCTTCCAACCTTGCATGGAGTTCTATCGGCATGAACATCGATCTCCTCAGTCGTTTGTGCGAAGTACCCGGTATCCCGGGTCGAGAAGAGCGGGTGCGCCAATTGATCGAGAAAGACACCAAAGGGCTCTTTGATCGTGTTGAAACCGACGCCATGGGCTCGCTCATCTGCACGCGAAACAGCCAGATGCCCAAGGGGAAGAAGACCGAGCCAGTGCGCATCATGGTCGCCGCGCACATGGACGAGATCGGTTTCTACGTCCGTCACATCGACGAAAAGGGCTTCATCTGGGTCAACCCCGCCGGCGGTTTCGACACGCGCAACCTCTTCTCCCGGCGCGTGCTCGTCTGCACCGATGATGGTGACTTCGAGGGCGTCATGAATCCTGGCGGCCGTCCCATTCACATCTCAAGCGATGATGAGCGCAAGAAAGTGCCCGATGTCAATGAGTTCTTCATCGACCTCGGCATGGATGCGGATGCCGTCGCCAAGCGCGTGAAGATCGGCGACTTCGTCGTCATGCACGAGCCCTTCCTCGACATGCCCGAAAAAGTCGTCAGCAAAGCCCTCGACAACCGCTTCGCCTGCTTCGTCGCGATCGAAGCAGTGCGCAAGCTCGCGAAGGACAAGAACACCAAGCACGCGGCCGAGATCGTCATTGCCTTCACCACGCAGGAAGAAGTCGGCCTGCGCGGCGCGATCACCGCGGCGAACCGTGTGAACGCTTCGCTCGGCATCGGGCTCGATGTCACGCTCGCCTGCGATACGCCGGGCGTCCCCGACAATCAGCGCGTCACCAGACAGGGCGACGGCGTCGGCATCATGGTGCAGGATTCATCAATGATCGCCGACCACGCGCTCGTCAACGACCTCTGCGATCTCGCGAAGAAGAAGAAAATCAAGTACCAGCGCTGCATTCTGCCGCGCGGCGGTCAGGATGGCGCGGCCATTCAGCGTGCCAACCACGGCGCCCGCACCGCCGCCATCGTCGTCGGCACACGCTACATTCACACCGTGACGGAGATGATCCACAAGAAGGACCTCCAGGCCGCGATCGACCTCCTCGCTGCGTGGATGGCATCGGTGAAGTAGTTTGGTCACTCCCGCGAACGCGGGAGTCCAGTTTGCACCCTGCACGAAGGGACGTTCGCTGGATACCCCTTTGCGCGGATATGACAAGACCAGACGTCAGGATTTCACCGTATGCAGCGCGAGGCATCGCTTGATGCGCGCGACGACCTTCTCTTTTCCGAGAATCGCGAGCGTGTCGAAGATCGGCGGGCTGACGGTCGAGCCGCTCACCGCGATGCGCAGCGGCTGCGCGACCTTTCCCAATTGGCCGCCCGCGCTCGCATCGGTGTACTGCTTGATCGTCGCTTCGAGCGCGGCCGCCGAGAAATCTACCTGTGCTTCCAGAATCGGCAGGACCGCACTCAGATGATCCAGCCCCGAAGGCGGACCGCCACCCAGCGCCTTGCGCACGGGCTTCGCATCCTCGTACTCCACCGCCTCATCAGCGATCACGAAGAACCTCGATGTCAGCACCGGATCCTCCAGCGTCTTCGACCGCTCCTTGTTCGCGCTCGCGAGCAGCGCAAACTCATCGTCCGAGAGCAATGACAAAAACTCCGGGTGATGCACGCGGCAGTGCTCGCGGAAGCGCGCGGTGAACTCTTCCATTGACATCGCCTGGATCGCATCGAGGTTGAACGCGAGCAGTTTCTCCCGGTCGAACTTCGCTGCGCTCTTGACGATGCGCGACAGATCAAACCGCTCGATCAGAAACTTCGCATCGAACTTCTCGATGTTCTCACCGGGTGACCAGCCGAGGAGCGCAAGGTAGTTGATCAGCACCTCCGGCAGATACCCCGACCGGCGGAAATCATCCACATTGATCTCCGGCAGCGTGATGCGCAGCGCCTCGGCCAGTCGCTGCGCTTCCTCGAATTGAAGCTGATGATCCTTGCTGCTCAGCCACCACTCCCAGCGATCATGCTCAACCGTTCCGTCCGGCGCCGCCTCGCGGAAGCCGGCGCGGCCGGCAAGGT
>CBFGRU010000065.1:0-13347 GCA_965651255.1 uncultured Phycisphaerales bacterium | reverse complement strand
GATCACTTTTTTCCCTGAGATTCTGAAACGCCAAACTTTTTGCTTCCGTGATTTGGGAACTTTTCGAGCGATGATGCGTCGATTACACTGGTTGCGAGGAGGTTTGATGCCGAATTCGCCGGATCTTGAGCCGCGCGGGTTGGATCGAGTACCTACCTTCCCTATTCGCCGCTCTCTTCAGGCAATGGCCTGACCAGTCAGCATTCTTCAGAAGAGGCCCGATCATGCGAAAGAATCGATGGCAGACACTCCGAACCTTGGCGTTGACCGGTACCGCCGCGATCATGCTGGGGCTGTCAGCATCGGCGTTCACCTCGACGCAGGATGTTCTTTACATGCGGGATGGACGAATCCTGCATGGCCAGATCATCAGCGAGACTGCGACTGAAATCGTCTTTGAAGTCGTTGATCGAAAACTGAACCTGCGAACCAAGATGACCTATCGCGTGGCAGACATCGCGTCGATTCAGCGCGATGTCGAAGTCGAAGGCGGTGAGGAAGAAGCAGGTGCTGGCTCATCCGATGATGCAAACTCTGGTTCTTCAACCTCGGGCATGTCGGAACGAGAGCAGATTGAAGCCCAGGCCGACATGTCGCTGCCCGGCCTGTACATTGTGCCGCTCCGAGGCGTGATGGGTACGGATATCTACTACCCGGTGTACGAAGAGATCATCCAGGACATCCGCGAGAAGAAGCCGGATGTCATCGTTCTCAAACTAAAGAGTTCTGAGCACTGGGACACCTCCAATCGCGAGACGGTCCCCTACTTTGATATGGAAGACTACATTGCGCTGGTCAACCTTTTCAAAGACGAACTTCCTGATTTCCGCCAAGTGATGTGGGTGGAAGACTCGCAAGGCATTTCATCGCTGATCGCGCTCGCTTGGAACGAGATCTACATCAAGAGCGATGGGAATCTGACCGGCCTTGATGAGGTGTATCGCGTCGCAGCCGGATGGCAGGATTCCGACGTCAAGGCAAAGATGATCGCTGCCTGGACGGGCTTGGCAAAGGGCTTTGTTGAGGAAGGGAATCACAGTATCCAGCTGGCTGAAGCCATGATGGTGCCGGACAAGTTCCTCAGCTGCACGTTCCGTGGACGCCAGGTCGACTGGCACCTCAATGCCGAAGGCGAGTATGTGCTCGACTACAGCGTGAACCGTACCGTCGGTTTCAATGCTGAAGAAGCGCGTGACTTCCGCATCGCACAGGAGATTGCTGACAACGAAGCGGATCTTGCGTTCCTGATGGGAATGAGAGAGTTCCGTGTCATCAAGGGCAAAGGCGAGCGGATTATTGATGACTACATCACCCGCTGGCGGAAGGCATTCGCCGATACCGAGAAGTTGATGGAGGACTACAACCTCTTCCGCAGCTACGCGACCGGCGACCAGACGCTCATGTATCTGGGCAAGGCGCGGCAGAACCTCGAGAAGATCATCGGTCGCATGAACCAGTTCAAGGCCGTCGAGAAGGAATGGGAACGTCGGGGCGTGTCAAAGCTTCAGCTCGAATTGATGGTGGAGCAGATCCGAGAAACCGTCCGCGGACTTCGTACACGCAATCGCAACACCGGTGGAGGTGGCCCTGGCGGCGGTGGCGGACCAGGCCTCCCGGGTGGTGGCGGCTGATTCCTCATCACTACGAAACGATGCGTCCCAAGCCGGGAGCACACGAATCAAACGTCAGGAAGGATTGAAGAATATGAAGACCTTGACCCGCATGCTGCTTTCGACCTGCCTCACGCTCGGCGTGACGGCATCGGCGTTCGCGGCAGATAAGGTGATTCTCAAAGATGGCCGCGAGTTCAGCGGCGAGATCGTGAAGAAAACGGAGAATTACGTCCAGATTCGAGTGATCATGGGATCGCTCGATCAGGTGCAGACCTTCTGGATCGGTGATGTAGCCAAGATCATCGAGGATGTCGCAACCGACTCCGACACGGAGAAGAAAGACGGTTCGGGTGATGCCACCCAGCCGCGGCCCGCAGGCAGTGCTTCACCGCGGCCGACAACTTCGGGCACTGTTGAGAACGGCATCAATCGGACGAAGCCCGGCGTCATCGTGCTTCCGATGAAGGGAACGGTCGGGATCGAGTTCCGCAAGGATGAGATCGAGCGCGTTGCTGCTGAAGCCGACAAGATCAAGCGCGAAACGGGTATCAGCCCGATCATCGTGCTCGAAATCGAATCCGGCGGCGGCCTGATGATTGAGATGTACAACATCCACGAAACGCTGATCGAACTGAAGAAGAATCATCGAATCGTGGCGTGGATCAAGCAAGCGATCTCAGCGGCGGCAGCCACTGCGTTCCACTGCGATGAAATCTACTTCATGACGGAGGGCAACCTCGGGGCCATGACCGGTTTCAATGCCGGAACCGGCCAGTCATTGAAAGGGCCCGCCCTCGAACAGTGGCTCCGCGATGCGTCGGAATGGGCGGAGGCCGGTGGTCGTCCCGGCATGGTCGCCCGAGCCATGATTCATCATCCGGTGCTGCTGTCGTACGACAAGGACCCGGAAACCGGCAAGGTGACCTGGTACGAGAACCTGGATGGCGAGTTCAAACTCTCCGATGAGATTTCAAACCTCAGTTTCTCATCGTCGCAGGCATTCCACTCCGGCTTTGCCGATGGCGTGGCCGATACGAAGGAACAGTTGGCACAGTTCCTCGACCTTGGTGAGTGGAATGAAATGAGTCGCGCCGGATATGATGCGTACGAAGAGTGGAACCAGACGGTCAGCCGCGCCAAAGTTGAGATTCCCCGTATCTTTGGACGCTTCCAGATTGTTCAGGGTTCCGCAGCGGCCAGCCCGGAAGAGAAGATCGGCCGCATGATTGATCTCGTGGAGCAGCTCATCATGTGGTCGCGTCGTGCACCGAACGTCGCGCGGTATGAAGTCGGTGTGCCACCGATCGAAGAGTTGGAGCGCATGATCCGCGATATGAAGAAGGCGCTCTCAGACATGCGTCGTGGTCGCTGAGCCAACCGACGTCTGGCTTACCTTCGAATGAACCACCGCCGGCCCGCTTTGGGCCGGCGTTTTCTTGCGCAGTCGTACCAGATCAGTTCAAACGTTGATCAACTCAGAGTCGACCTGAAATCACGACATTCGCCCGTCATTCCGGCTGCTGTCAGGTGAGTCCTTCCCATGTATCGGAATTCTCCGCCTCCCGAAAGGCATGGCGCAGCCGCTCCACAACGGCCTGCGACAGCGGACCACGGTTGACCGCAGTGATGTTTTCCTGAACATGGCGACGCTTGGTAGTCCCGACAATGGCCGTACCAACACTGCTCTGGCTCAATGTGAACCGCAAGAACAATTCACACCACGCCGCATTCGAGTCGTTTGTGAAGTCAATGCCGGTGTCGGTAATGTCCAAGGCAGACAATCCCATCTGCTCAAACCGTTCACGATACGGGCGGGTGTAGTTCTGGTACTTCTCGTACTGTTCCGTCAGCGGTCGCCACGCACCGTTGGCAACGGGGCGCTTGGCCATCACCGCGACTTCGTGCTCGAAAGCCAGTGGCAGAACGGCCTCGATGTTTCGCTGATCGCACACGCTGACCGACGTCTGGAGTACGGAAATCTCCGGCTGCTGGACTGCCCATGCCGCAGCATCATTGTCGCCCGAATAGCCGATGAATCGTACCTTTCCTTTGTCTCTTGCTTCCACCACCGCGGCGATGGCCTCACCACTCTTCAGCGTGGTGAGATCACACGAATGCAGCAGGATGACGTCAAGATGGTCGGTGCGCAATCGCTTGAGTGATCGATCGATCGACTCGGAGATGACCTCCGCCGAGAAATCCGGCCGGCCGTCTTTCGCGACATTGTGGCCGCACTTCGTCACCAGAATGAACTCATCACGACGGGCGGAGACAGACTGGCCGATCAGGTCCTCAGACCCGTGATAGCACGCAGCCGTATCGATGAGATTCATTCCCGCATCAAGCAAATCACTTAGGATGCATTTCACCGCATCAACTTCACTGGCAAGAACACCGATTGGCGCGCCGCCAAAGCCGAGCGGCGAGACCAACAGGCCTGTGGACCCAAACGGGCGCCGCTCGACCGATAGTGCCGTTGGAATCGTCATTCGCTGGTTGCCTCCGTAGTTCGGGTCACGTCGTTGCTGCCATGAACTGCACTCTGGCTATCAGTTGCCGCATCTTCCCTTGAGTCATGCTGGGCGATCTCGCCTCCCGACTCTTCCGCATGCGATGGCATGTACAGACAGACGAGCATGTCTCGACCATATCGATGAATCTCCGGCCCGTCGAATCCCGGTATTGTCAGCTCACCTTCGGATTGAATCTCATCTTCCTGAAGGGGAACTCGCAGCACGACGAACGACCTCTCCCGAAGGATTGCGCGGGCGAGCCGTACCTGCTGCAGCACGCGCTCACGTGAGACTTTGGTTCGCATCAGGTTGTACGGCGGATCGATAAAGAGCACATCCACCGGCTTCGGTGCGGCATACAGAACCGATGGTGAGAGCGCATCACCGAGGTGCGCGGTCGCCCGATCGGAACAGCCGAGCGACTCGATGTTTGCGCGAAGCAAGTCATGAATCTTGCGATTCTGCTCGACCATAACGACTCGACTCGCGCCTCGACTGACTGCTTCGAGCCCCATGGTGCCAACACCGGCAAACAGATCAAGCACGTTTGCGCCTTCAAACCAGCCGCGCAGCAGATTGAAGATCGACTCCTTGACGCGCGCTGCCATCGGCCGAGTCGTCTCAGCTCCAACGGGCGTTTGTAATGATCGCGAGCGAAACTCACCGCCAATGATGCGCACAGTCATATCGGTCAGTGTAGCGACCATGTGTGGGCTAAGATCGGCCGCATGCCTCAACCATTCAATCAACTCCCCGCATCGCTGCGCACACACGCGAGCGTCCTGCGGCTGACCGAACACGAGATTCCTGTTCTCCTCGTACATCCGGATCGGTCGCGGGCCACCAAGCCGCCGATTGTTCTCTGGTTTCATGGTCGAACCGTCAACAAGGAATTGGACCCCGGCCGCTACCTTCGCTGGATGCGCGCCGGAATCGGCGCCTGTGCGGTTGATCTCCCCGGTCATGGCGAGCGATTCTCTGAAGAACTCCAGACGCCCTCGGCTGCATGGGACGTCCTGCTGCAAACGGTCGGCGAGATTGATCCACTCCTTACTGCACTCGCGGAACGTGAAGAGTTCGACATGTCCCGCATGGGGATCGGCGGAATGAGTCTCGGCGGCATGGCCACCCTCGTGCGACTGAGCAAGCCGCACCGCTTCTGCTGCGCAGCGGTTGAAGCAACAACGGGTTCATGGACCGAGCAACTCGATCGTGACATGTTTCGAAATCAGTCCCCCGCCATCATTCATCCCTACGAGCCGATCCGAAACCTTGCATCCTGGCAGGAAATCCCGCTCCTGGCACTGCACTCACGACTGGATGAATGGATTCGATTCGAGGGCCAGGCATCATTCATCCACGCGCTCCGGCAGCGATACGAGAATCCCGACCTGGTCGATTTCGTCGTGTACGACCAGACCGGCGCGCCCGCTGAGCACATCGGATTCGGAAGAATGTCCGCCGATGCCAAGGATCGGCAGACCAACTTCCTTCGCAAGTGGCTTGTCGAACGGGCCAACGAGTTCCCACGCAACACCCCCCACCCGTGACGGGTCCAATCGCGCGGCGAATCGGACAGGCAAACTTGCCAGACTTCCGGCATAATGACATGCGGGTGAGTCCGCGCTCACCTCGTGGAGGATGCTTCAATGTATGACCTTTTCTTTGCCCATCCTGCTTCCTGGTTCACGATTCCAGCCCTGCTCGGAACAGCATTCTTTGTCATCCGCCTCGTCCTCATGTTCTCCGGCGCTGATGGCGGCGATGCAGAGATGGATCTCGATGTTGATCACAGTGATTCCACGGAGTCATTCAAAATCCTGTCGATTCAGGGTGTCACCGCCTTTGCCATGGGCTTCGGCTGGGGCGGACTCGGCGGACTGCGCGGCGCGGGGTGGGACCTCACCGGCTCACTCGCGATCGGCGTGGTCGCCGGCGTGGGTATGGTCTGGCTGATCATCATGCTCATGCGCGGCATTCACTCACTCCAGCAAAGCGGCAATGTGCCGCTCGCGCACATGGACGGCGCGACCGGAGAGGTGTACATCGGCATTCCCGGCGAACGCAAAGGTACCGGACAGGTCCGCCTCGTCATTGGCAATCGACAACGCATGGTCAATGCCGTCACCGAAGGAATCGAACTCCCCACCAAGTCGCGCGTTCGCGTGACACGAGTAAACGATGACAACACCGTCACCGTCATTCCGGTGTAACCGTGGTTGCCATTCATTGAATCACGCGAATTGAGAGGACAGGTCATGCTCACCATCCAGGCACAACACCTCATTGCATCGAATCCTTCCATCGCTGCGAACCCGCTCTTCTGGCTGGGGCTGCTCGGCGCAGCGCTCTTGGTCCTGCTCTTCTTTGTTGCCCTTGTCGTCAAACGCTACAAGCGCTGCCCGTCGAACCGCGTGCTCGTCATCTACGGCCGCGTCGGCACCAACAAGGCCGCGCGCTGCCTGCACGGCGGCGGCACCTTCGTCTGGCCGCTCATTCAGGACTACGCCTACCTCTCGCTCGATCCGCTCGTCATCGACATTCCCCTCGAAGGCGCCCTCTCGCTCAACAACATCCGCGTCAACGTGCCATCCACGTTCACCGTCGGCGTGTCCACCGATCCCGTCCTCATGAACAATGCCGCTGAGCGTCTCCTCATGCTCGATGAGCGCAAGATTCGCGATCAGGCGCAGGACATCATCCTCGGCCAGTTGCGCCTGGTCATCGCGACCCTCTCGATCGAAGAGATCAACAAGGATCGCGAAAAGTTCATGTCGCTCATCAACGAGAACGTCGCCCAGGAAGTCAACAAGGTCGGCCTCGAACTCATCAACGTCAACATCCGCGACATCACCGATGAATCGGGCTACATCCGCGCGATCGGCCAGCGTGCCGCCGCCGAAGCGATCAACCGCGCCAAGGTCGAAGTCGCCGAGCAGCAGCGCGATGGCGCCACCGGCGAAGCAATCGCCGTGCGCGAGCAGACCGTCAACGTCGCCCGCGAACGCGCGATGGGCGTTGAGGGTGAGAAGGAAGCCGAGCGCAAGCAGCGTGTCGCGCTCGCCGCGCTCGAAGCGCAGGCCGTCACGGGCGAAGCGCAATCCCGTCGCGACCAGGAAATCGCGATCGCCGAGCGCAATGCCGAAACCATCGCCGCGAAGAAGCGCGCTGAGCAGGAGCAGCGCATTCAGGTCGCTGCCGCCGAAGCCCAGGCCGTCGATGGTGAAAACACCTCGAACGCGACCATCGCCGACTCGAACGCGAAACTCGCCGAGATCCGCGCCGAGGCCAAGCGTCGATCCGATGTCGCGGCCGCCAAGTCGCTCGAAGCGATTCTCATCGCCGAGCGCGAGAAGGAACTCGCGCGTCTCTCAAAGGAAGAACTCGCGCCGCAGGAAATCGAGAAGAAGCGCATCGAGATCGCCGCGGAAGCCGAAGCCGAGAAGCGGCGTCGCGAAGCGCGCGGCGAGGCGGATGCGATCCTCATGCGCTACGAAGCCGAGGCCGAAGGCACGCGCAAGGTGCTCGAAGCGAAAGCGGATGGCTACCGCAAACTCGTCGAAGCGTGCGCGGAGAACCCGCAGATCGCGCCGACGCTGCTGATGATCGAGCAGTTGCCGCAGCTCGTGAGCGAACAGGTGAAGGCGATCCAGAACCTCAAGATCGACAAGATCACGGTCTGGGATTCGGGCCACGGCGCTTCGCGCAATGGGGCGGCCTCCGGGGGCGGGGGCGGGGGCGGCTCGACGGCGAACTTCCTGTCGAGTCTGATCGGCTCGCTCCCCGCGATGCACGAACTCGCGCACCAGGCGGGCATCGAACTGCCCACCGTGCTCGGCAAGGTGAGCGACCGCGAAACGGTCGAACCCAAACCCCCGGAACGCCGCGCGGTCGCGCGGAATGAGAAGGGCGCCAAGCCATCATCCGCGAAGGATGACGGCGCGGGGGCATAATCGCCGCGAACACAATGAAGCAGCACCACGGGGCCGACCGCACATCGGCCCCGTTGTGTTTCAAGTCCGGGTGCCACGGCTTGGCTCGAAGAGCAAGCCGTGCGCACTGGGTGTGACTTACATCGAATCCCGTTCGCACTGCTTGCCCTCCGGGTCAAGCAGTGGCACCCATCGATGTGGCTACGATTAGGCATGACCACTGTCGCGCTTCGCCTCGGCGTGCGCGATCCGATATTCACACGCGAATTTGTACGACTGTTGCGGCTAGGCGGGACGGGCGATGTTCCATGTCGCGAGCGGTTGGGCGGTGTGCTGAAGCACTATTCGTGGGCGGCGTGAGTACTTGCACAGGACGATCCACATTCTGGACATTTCTTACTTCGTAGCCCATCCAGCGGGTATCCGCACTGTCCACACGCTCCTCGACGAATTCGTGAAGAATATCTAACTCTTTGCCGCAGGATACTTACTGCTTGAAATACGATGAAAGGTGCCGCCCATATTACCGAATTTGCAACCACGCCCATCCAAGCGGGCCTGTAAGGAATTGTCGCAACCAGGCCAGCAATACTTAGCTCAAATGCTCCAGCAGAAGTCCATTCTCCTCCAGCATATTCCCGCCACATCGCGCCTTCAAAGCACGTAAAGGGCCATCCGGATTGCGCATAGACCACCACGGTAGGCCCAATTGCTGTGATTTCCAGATAGCCAATTCCTGACCGCTTCCTTTCATCATATACTATTATCTCGCCTGATCCCGGCAACGCGCCAACCGCGCGAACGACATCTTCCTCCGTTGGCAATACAGGCCGATGCCACTGGAGGACGTGACCTATTATGACAAGCGATTGCGCAAGCACACATGCGATGACGGCTCCAAGCAACAGCATGAGTATGTATGGCTTAGCCAGCCGCACATATCGACCATTACCCAATCTTCTGGCTCGAGCGAGGATCGGCATCCAGAGCATCCAGCTTTGCCGCTAGTTTATGATCGGCAACGGGCCTTCGAACGGCTGTGTCAGCCATCGAAGCACGTCCCGCCAAGTGCAACCATGCCCTTGATTGGACCTGAAAACGGGCCTGACTACGGGACATGTACGTTTCTCATCCCTTTGATTTTTGGGGCCGTGGTGTCCGGGTCGGGGCGTCATGATGCCGTCATTCTACAAGGTCGCCCCTGACGGCGGAAGGTGTGGGTGTACAGAAAGAACATATCGGTTCCGTTGTTCGCCCCGCGCGTGAAGCCCCCTGCCACCCGCATGAACATCCCCCCCACGCGCGTGAATGTCGCTTGCACGCGCGTTTTGGTCGCTCTCATGCGCGTTTGAGTCGCTCCCATGCGCGTGAACGCCGCTAACACGCGCGTGAACAACGCTCCCATGCGCGTGAACGCCGCTAACACGCGCGTGAACAACGCTCTCATGCGCGTGAACGCCGCTTACACGCGCGTGAACGACGCTCCCACGCGCGTGAATGACGCTCCCACGCGCGTGAACGACGCTTCCACGCGCGTGAATGACGCTCCCACGCGCATGAATGCCGATGAAACGCGCGTGAACGCCGCTCGTATGCGCGTGACTGGGCCCGCCGCAGCGGTCGATCGGACCCAAAAACTTCATTTCCCGGCAGTCCGGCGGGCGTGACGCTAACTCATCGAAAATCAAGACCTTAGCGATCACCGCTTCGCGGCTTGGCCGTTTGTTTTCTGTCGCAATCGACGAACTTCGCTCAATCGGCCGCCCCCCATTGCCGACCGTCCGATAGAAGCCAGCGTCAGGGGGCCGGCGCGTGCCGGCGCTGATGGGGCGGCCCAGGAAATCGTGTACGAGGAGCAAGACATGTTGTACGAAAGCTTCATCCCGAGCAAAGAGGCGGACCTTCTCCTATGGTCCAATAACTTCAGCACACTGATCAATGCTGATGCGGTGGCGTACGGCCTGACGCTCACGCAGGCGAGCGATTACGCGGCTCTCAACACCGCGTATGCGGCCGCGCTCCAGGCGGCGAATGACAACGGCACGCGCACGCCATCGGCGATCGTGACCAAGAACAACGCGAAGGCGGCGCTCATCGCCTTCGCGCGGGAACTCGCGGGCATCGTGCGCGAGAATCCCAACGTCACCGACACGCAGAAATCGAATCTCGGGCTCAATGTGCCGAATCCGGAACCTTCACCCGTGCCGGTGCCGGAATATCCGCCCGTGATGTATGTCGAGCGCACGTTCGGCAGGACGGTGCGCATTCGGCTGCGCGACATGGAGAACACCGATCGGCGCGGCAAGCCCGATGGTGTGATCGGCGCGACGGTGCTGTATTACGTCGGCGCGACCGTTCCCGATGATGTGACCGCGTGGAGCTTCTACTGCAACGATGGCAGAACGATTGTTGATGTGACCATTCCGACCAGTGTGCCGGAAGGCTCAAAAGTATGGATCACCGCCTTCTGGTTCAACACGCGGAAGGAATCAGGGCCGGCTGCGTCGCCGATCTACACGAACGTCGTCGGCGGACTCGTGCAGGCCGCGTAACCCCCTGCCCCGTTCTGCGGACATTCATCACGGAGAGCACGGAGAGCACAGCGAGAGGCAGCCGAAGCAGTTCGCTTCATACTTCCCTCCGTGACCTCAGTGTTCTCCGTGGTGGATTCCGTGTTCGCTCAGGTGCCGGGGCCTTGGCGCGCATCGTCATGACTACGATCCTGCATGATGACCACCGCCCCGCTTTCGCAGGTTCCTGATGCCAAGGGTCGTTTCGGCCGGTTCGGCGGCCGGTACGTGCCGGAGACGCTGGTTGCGGCGCTCGAGGAGTTGGATGCCGCGTACGCCGAGGCGAAGCGCGATCCCGAGTTCACGCGCGAGTTCGAGCGACTGCTGCGCGAGTTCGTCGGTCGGCCGACGCCGCTCACCTTCGCGCAGCGCCTTACCGAACATGCGGGCGGGGCGAAGATCTATCTCAAGCGCGAGGACCTCGCCCACACCGGCGCGCACAAGATCAACAACACGATCGGCCAGGCGCTGCTGACGAAGCGCATGGGAAAGAAACGCGTCATCGCCGAGACCGGCGCGGGGCAGCACGGCGTCGCGACCGCGACGGCCTGCGCGCACTTCGGCCTGACGTGCGAGGTGTACATGGGCGCGGAAGATGTGCGCAGGCAGTCGCTCAACGTCTTCCGCATGAAGCTGCTTGGTGCGACCGTGAACGCAGTGGAGTCCGGCTCGCGGACGCTGAAGGATGCGACGAACGAAGCGATGCGCGACTGGATGGGTTCGGTGGAGTCGACGCATTACATCCTGGGCTCGGTCGTCGGGCCGCACCCCTTCCCGATGATCGTGCGCGATTTTCAGAGCGTGATCGGCAGGGAGACGCGCGAGCAGTGCGGGGTGATGATTGGTCGCCAGCCCGATGCGGTGATCGCGTGCGTCGGCGGCGGCTCGAACGCGGCGGGGATTTTCTATCCGTATGTGGATGAAGCATCGGTGCGGTTGATCGGCGTCGAAGCGGGCGGTCGTGGAAGGGATATCGGCGCGCACGCTGCACCGCTGAGCTACGGAACGCCGGGCGTGCTGCACGGCTCGATGTCGTACGTGCTGCAGGATTCGTTCGGCCAGACCGCGGATGTGCATTCGTGCTCGGCGGGGCTTGATTACCCCGGCGTCGGTCCTGAGCATTCGTTCTGGAAGGATTCGGGGCGCGTCGAGTACACGAGCGTGAGCGATGATGAAGCGCTTGATGCGTTCCGGTTGCTGGCGGAACTGGAGGGCATCATTCCCGCGCTCGAAACGGCACACGCGATCTGCGAAGCGGTGCGGCGGGCGAAGACGATGTCGGCGGATCAGGTGATCGTCGTGAACTGCTCCGGCCGCGGCGATAAGGATGTGCAGGAAGCGATGCGGCTGCTTGATGCACGATTCACACATTGACATGAAGAGGCACGCGGCGAATCGACAACGGCCCGACTCACTTCGCAGCGCCCGGCGAAGGTGGTGGCTGATCCTGTGGGTGAGCGCTGCGGTCTGGCTGCTGGCCTTTGCGGGATCGATGCGCGGCTGGTGGGATCTGGTGGTGCTTGGACTGGTGAGTGTGATTGTTCTGGCGGCGATGGGCTGGAGCAATCACCGGCTGACATTGATGGAGCGCCGGCGCGAGCGCGGCTGCTGCTGGAGTTGCGGCTACGACCTGCGCGGGAGTGATCCGGCGCGTTGCAGCGAATGCGGCCAGTTGCAGTGACCGCTGGTCAGAATCTGTTCATCCGAACTTCTGTCGAACCGCGATTTTTTTCGTGCGCGCGATGATGGTGTGGAACCGCCGAAAATACGCGGTTGCAGCATGTCCCGACCGCGGTGGATGAACCCGTGAAAAAAGTCACGGCAACCGCTGCAACCGCCCCGGCGTAGGGAATGCCAGTCGTCGAACGCGACAACTGAGTGAGAGGCAGCATGTTCACACGACCAGGATCAACGCGAACCCCTCAGCGCGGCGAAGATGTGCAAAGACGCTGCATGATGCAGGAGGAACCGGCCGGCTCCGATGCATCCAGCCCTCGTCTACCGGACGCAATTCGCCCGGGTCGCCTGATCGGTCAGAACACGCGCGCTGAACACTTGATCGCGTTCGGCACTCGGCTTCACCATCCCAAGTGGATGCGTTGCGGAGCCGTGGACCAGTCAGTTTCCCCCGGCGCACGGCGCCTCTGGCTGGGACAGAACTGAAGCAAGGAGTTCAGACATGATCACCCACACGATGGCTGCGATCGGTTGTGCCGTACTGCTCCAAGGCGTGAGTCCTGAGATGTTCGTGCAGCGAACACAGGAAGTCGTCTGTTCGCTGAAGGCGGATCTTGATGAGGCCATCGGCAGCATCAAGAGTATTGATGCGGAGCGAAAGACATTCGTGTTGTTGACCTCGAACGGCGAGTTGGCCATCACGGTGAATGAGAAGACCGTGTTCCTGCTCGACGGGCAACCGTCAACAATGGCGAAAGCGCTTGCGGCGGATCGTCAGGCCATGGTCACCCATGAGAAGGGTGTGGCCACTCGAGTGGAAGTGAAGACCTCCTGAATCCATTGCCACCTTGCCGGTACCGCACCATCGCTGTGCGGTACCGGCTGTTTGACTCTCCAATCTGCCCCCACATGCGCTCGACTATCGTGGCGCGATCGCACACGTTCCGGCGCGGCCGACGGTTTGCTCAGACCCTCGGCCGTTTTCAATTTGAACCTTTCGTAGAGAGGTGCGGCATGACGCGCGCGTGCGCTGATCATACGA
>CBFGRU010000064.1:0-13406 GCA_965651255.1 uncultured Phycisphaerales bacterium | reverse complement strand
AGTACATCAACGGCAAGGTGTACGACAAGATCTTCTGGGCGCCCAAGGACTACACCGTTGAAGAAGATATCTTCCAGTACTGGGCTGACCCCGGACAGTGGCCCGGTGCAGGTGCGAGTTTCTACTTCTCCACGTACTGCATGGGCATCTCGGCGATGGTGAACAGCGAAGTCTTCGCTCGTGCCGAAAACCCCCCGCCGGGTGGTGGTCCCAAGCTCGCCCGTTCGCTCGCTTCGGGTCACAAGTCGCCGAGCATGAGCCAGGCGCGTTATCCCGACCTGAAGACGCACATGCTTGAGCACTACTGGCTGCAGAACAACCCGTCGGAATACATCCCGGGTACGCTGGTACCGTGGTTCTACAACATGGGCGCCGACTCGAACCCCGCGACGCTCTTCTATGACGGTCACATCCGTCTGATGGGTGTCCGCGAAGCCGTGCAGTCCAGCCAGCGGAACTTCGCCCAGGCGACGTACTACCTCGACTCGACTGACGTTGCCTGCTTCGGCACCGGCGGCTACTTCGAATCGAATGCGTACGGCGGCAACGTGAACGCGATCAACAGCTACCACGTGTTTACCACCGATGGCATCCTCGGCCGCGACACCTTCGGTAATCAGTAAGCAGAAGTTTCCGAACGCCTCGGACTTTCTCTTGCGTGTTGGCAATCACCCACTCTGCTGACACACATCAAAGGTTCACGAACCGGTAACAAGCCGTGTCTACAGACGCGGCTTGTTGCTTTTTGGCGGGAGAGTTTCACGTTCCGACCGAGTCGTGAATGGGCATCTGCTACGATGAGTTGAGCGTTTGAGGAAAGAGGAGTCGGTCCCATGTTTACCACGAAGACCAGGAATGAAATGCCTTCGCCGGTGTATGCCGGCGTACTCGAGATGATCGGCCGCACGCCGATGATCGAGGTGACGAAGCTGGACACGGGCCTATGCCGCCTGTTCCTGAAACTGGAATCGATGAATCCGGGCAATTCGATCAAGGATCGAATCGCCGTTTCGATGATTGATCAGGCAGAGAAGGATGGTCGACTGAAGCCGGGCGGTCATATCGTGGAGGCCACCGCGGGGAACACGGGGATTGCGCTGGCATTGGTGGCAAGTCAGAAGGGGTACTCCATCACGGTGGTGATGCCTGACAAGATGAGCGATGAGAAGATTTCGCATCTTCGCGCGATGGGGGCGCGTGTGGTTCTGACGCGGTCGGATGTGCAGAAGGGACATCCGGAGTACTACCAGGAGATGGCAGAACGCATCGCGCAGGAAACGCCGAACAGTTTCTACGTGAATCAGTTCGGAAATGAAGCCAACCCGCAGGCCCACTATGAGACGACCGGACCTGAGATATGGGAGCAGTTGGAAGGTCGGGTCGATGCGTTCGTGGCCGGTGTAGGGAGCGGTGGAACCGTCACGGGCTGCGGACGTTTCCTCCGCGAGAAGAATGCATCGGTGGAGATCATCCTTGCGGATCCGGAAGGTTCGGTCCTGGCGCCGCTGGTGAACGAAGGGAAACACGTGCCCGCCGGTGCCTGGCTGGTGGAAGGAATCGGCGAGGATTTCGTACCCGACATTCTGGACTTGTCACTGGTGACCAGTGCGTATGCGGTATCGGATCAGGAAGCGTTTCTTGTCGCGCGCGACCTGTTGCGGAAGGAGGGCCTGCTGGGCGGGTCTTCCACTGGCACGCTCGTGGCTGCGGCCTTGCGATACTGCCGCGAACAGAAGGAACCGAAGAACGTGGTGAGCTTCGTCTGTGATAACGGGTCGAAGTATCTCTCCAAGATGTTCAACGATTTCTGGATGATGGACCAGGGTTTCATCGAGCGCAAGCAGTTCGGCGACTTGCGTGACCTGATCGGTCGGCGACATCTCGACCGGGAGGACTACACGCTCAAGTCAGAGACGCCGCTCAGCCAGGCGTTCAAACAGATGCGGCTGTATGACATCAGTCAGATGGTAGTTCTGGATGAAAGTGAAAAGGTCATCGGCATTCTCGATGAGAGCGACATTCTGCTGGCGGTCACCCACGAGAAGGCGAACTTTTCCAGGCCGGTGAGCGACTTCATGACGCGACGGTTGGAGACGATCAGGCCGACGTCTTCGGTGAACGATCTTCTGCCGATCTTTCGCGCCGACCGCATTGCGATTGTTGCCGACCATGACCAGTTCTATGGACTCATCACCAAGATCGACATGCTCAATTATCTGCGCAAGCAACTCCCATAAGTCGTATGCGCGAAAGCACGTGTGGAGACCACGATGTCTGATTCGATGAACCTTTGTGGCCGTATCGGCCTGCTGGTCATGACACTGACTTCATTGGTTTGCTTCAATGCCTCGGCGCAGGTCACTGAAGGATGGTCAGCGCGCAAAGGCCTGCTTGAGGGTGTCGAGAGTATCGGTCGGCCCGGTGTGCCGGGCCCGTTGACAGTGTTTGGTCCGAGGGCCGAGGTGGTCGTGGCAGGCAGCAGGGAAGGGCGATTGGAAGCCGTCGTTGCGGCGGCACAGTGGGGACGCGGTCGAGTTGTTGCATATGGTCATGGCGGCTACTTCAGCGCATCGACCCTTCGCCGGGGAGATTCCGGGCGCTTCCTGCAGAACGCAGTGCGCTGGTGCGCGGGCGAGAGAAGGGAAGGATCAACAATAACGGTTCTCGTTGTCGCGGCAGAGGATGTCGCGCGGTTTCTTTCCGAGCCGCCAACGATGCTGACGGTACGAACGAGCTCCGCCCGCGATTTTGAGTCGATCGATCGCGATGTTGATGTACTCATCGTTGATGCCTCGCATTATCAATCGCCGGAGAAGCGACGCGCCATTGCTGATTTCATCAAGCGCGGTGGTGGCTTGGTGACCGCCAGTCTGGGCTGGGGATACCTTCAGGTCAATCCTGGAAAGAACCTGGTCGATGATCACCCGGGCAATCTGTTGTTGACAGAAGCTGGCTTGGCCTGGGCGGATGGATACCTTGATGCAACGCATTCCAATGGGTACGAGGTCGTGCACGACCTTCCTGATGAGATGAACGCGCGGATTGCGTTCGAACGTCTCACAAGTGGGGACCTTGCCGATACGAAGAAGTTGGGTCATGCGTCACAGATTGTCATGCAGGCAGCGCGCGTCCTTCCGGATCAGGACCAGTTCCTTCAGCCGCGATTACGGTCATTCCTCAATCAGCGCCGTAGTGTGGCCGTTCCTACTGAAGACGCGCCTCTCCGGGAGCGTGATGCTCTGGATCGCCTGCGGGTGTCATTGGAGGTCGATGCGTGGAAGCGATCACCGATGATGCGGTATGCAGCGCATCCGGCTGCCGAGGTGTTTCCTGGTGCCGTGCCCGAATCCGCGCCGCGGGTCCGCCACCATGTGATCGTCGACCCGACGGTTCCCGAGTGGTGCAGCACCGGTGTGTACGCAGTGCCCGGTGAGTTCCTGACGGTGCGTGTGCCGGATGCGATGGTGGCAAAGGGGTACCGCCTGCGCATTGGTGCGCACAAGGATCTTCTCTGGCACCACTCCGCGTGGAAGCGAGTGCCGGATGTGACGGTGAGCGTACCGATAGACACGTCCCCGGTAAGGTTGGCATCGCCATTCGGCGGCCTCGTATACATCGAAGTCCCAAGAAATGTTCGCGGCGCGCCATTTGAAGTGGTGATTGAAAACGCGGTGTCGGCACCGTACTTCGTGACTGGCGAAACATCGATTGAAGCATGGACTACTGAGCTTCGACATGCGCCCGCGCCATGGGCAGAACTTCGCGCGCGAAACATCGTGCTGACGGTTCCGAGCGCTGTTGTGCGTGACCTTGAGAATCCGCAGGAACTGCTCGATGCTTGGGATCGCGTGCTGGATGCGTGTGCCGATCTTGCGGCGATTCCGCGTGACCGGCGCCGCCCTGAGCGCATCGTTCCTGATGTTCAGATTTCCGCAGGTTACATGCACTCTGGCTATCCGATCATGACTCACCTGGATGTTCGTGAGGCCATGGTCGATGTTGATCTGGTCCTCCAACGGCGCGAAGGAAGCATGTGGGGATTCTTCCATGAACTTGGCCACAACCACCAGAAGAGTGACTGGACGTTCGATGGAACGGTAGAAGTGACGTGCAACCTGTTCTCTCTTTACGTACTTGAGAAGGTCGGCAACCAACCGATCTCATCGGGCCATGGCGCAGTCTCGCCTGATCAGCGGCAGCGTCGCGTGCTGAAGTATTTCAATGAAGGCCCGTCGTTTGAGACATGGAAGCGCGATCCATTCCTGGCCCTCGAGATGTACATTCAGTTGCGTGAGGCCTTCGGGTGGGAGCCGTTCATTCAGGTCTTTGCAGAGTACGAATCGCTGGAGCGAAGCGAACGTCCTTCAACGGATGATGAGAAGCGTGATCAATGGCTGGTTCGATTCTCGAGAGCCATCGGGCAGAATCTCGGTCCATTCTTCGAAGCATGGAATGTTCCAACCTCGAGCGGGGCACGCGCCTCACTCGAGTCGCTTCCGGTCTGGATGCCAAGTGGCTTTCCGCCGAAGATTCGTGAATCATCGCCGCAAGAATGAAGTCCAATTGATCGCTGATACTGACTCCGGGCGATGCGATATGATCACGCCATGAGCCACGATCATCATGCTGTGCTGAACATGTCACTCGCAACCAAGGTTGTTCATGGCGGTCAGCGTCCAGACTCGACGACCGGCGCGGTGATGCCGCCGATTTCACTGGCGACGACCTACGCGCAGGCATCACCGGGCCAGCACCGCGGATTCGAGTACACCCGCAGTCACAATCCGACACGATTCGCATGGGAACGATGTATCGCCATTCTGGAAGGATCGGATCTCAACGAAGATGACGATCCTTCATGCGGCGGTTTTGCGTTCTCAAGCGGACTTGCCGCGATGGGCACGGCATTGGAACTCGTTGACTCCGGTGACCACATTATCGCCATGGACGACTTGTACGGCGGTTCATACCGGCTTCTGTCGCGCGTCCGCGAGCGATCCATGGGTCTCCGGGTAACGTATGTCGATCTCACTGACACCAACCGGCTGGCAGATGCGATTACTGATCAGACCCGGATGATCTGGATTGAAACGCCGACAAATCCGACACTCAAGCTGGTGGATCTCCGTGCGATTGCATCACTTGCAAGAGAACACAACATTCTCACAGTATGCGATAACACCTTTGCAACGCCGATGCTGCAGCGCCCGCTCGAACTGGGTATCGATATTGTGCATCATTCTGCGACGAAGTACCTCGGGGGGCACAGTGATGTCCTCGGCGGAGTGCTCGTGACGAAGCGCAAAGATTTGGCGAATCGACTTCGCTTCCTTCAGAATGCTGTCGGAAGTGTGCTTGGACCATTCGATGCGTACATGGCGCTCCGCGGCGCCAAGACGTTGGCGATCCGAATGCGTCAACATTGCGCTAATGCGATGACTATTGCTTCATTTCTCGAGCAACATCCTAAGGTCGAGCGAGTCGTCTATCCGGGCCTTTCGAGTCATCCGCAGTTTGATCTCGCGCGAGACCAAATGCGACTAGATGGACAGCCGGTCGGGGGCGGCATGATCACAATCTTCCTCGCGGGCGGACTGCCTGAATCGCGTCGTTTTCTCGAGAACGTCGGCATCTTTGCCCTCGCGGAGTCCCTGGGGGGTGTTGAGTCTCTGATCGAACATCCTGCCATCATGACTCACGCATCGGTTCCGCCAGAGAACCGAGAAAAGCTGGGTATCAGCGACTCCCTGGTTCGAGTTTCCGTCGGAATTGAAGATGAGCGAGATCTCATTCGTGGACTTGAGCGGGGGCTCGATGCGGTTTGACCGCAAGGGCCGATAACCAGTGAACGTTTCTTCGGGACTGCCACCGGAAAATTGTGCATCTTGCCAAGTGCGCGACATCGCCTGACCGATAAGTCAGACGAGCGCTGCTCTTGAGTGCAGCGGTTCCCTGCCTCGGCGGTCCTGGGTAGACCGACAAGTTTCATTCAAACGTCCGTGCGAATCTGACGATGCTCTCCGCACGGATTTCATCATCGTGCTCTCTGCTCTTCGAGAGGGCGCGCTCAGAGTGGAACGAATCCGGTTGCACGCATGAGTTGTACCGCCCATGCACAACCCAGAACCTGTGGCGGCTGTACAGGGTGCTGTACAGTGATGCATATCAGTTCGATCGGGAAGAGGGCAGGTCACCGCTGCCAATTCGAGTGTTCAAGCGGTTGCGCCATCTACGATACTCGTCCAGCGCAGTGTCGAAGCGATTTCTTCTGTCTGTGGGTGCGTGATGATGGTCGCATCTTCGCGGATTCGGATCGACCCGACCGATTGGGTGTCGTTCTGACGGACACGTCTGACGGCCAAGGTGGTCGAAGCGCGATCGCAGCCCGAGAGATCTATCAGGGCGCGGCGAGAAAGCCGCGTGCGAGGGCACTTCTGAAAGAACTCGCTGCGATCCTGCCGGTGGTGGTCGTCTCGCCAGCTGCAGGTGCCCGGGTCACGTTGACGCTTTCAGGTCGGGAACTTCCGACCTGTGCCCTGAGTGTTCAGCCGGCAATCAGTGCGGCCTGACCCAACGTAGCCGTCTCAGGAGCACCATCGAATCGCCTTGGCGATAGATTCTTCGCGGGTGGCGGCGGTAGTCCGTTCGTCGGAGTCTGTCATCAGGCCGGCGCGTTCGAGGACCTCAGCCGGCTGTGGCTGGATGCCGCTGAGGATGGTGCGAACGGATTGACTGTGCAATCGTGCAAGGGATGACCGGAGGTTGACCAGTCCCGTCGCATCGATGACCGGAACGTCTTCGAGATCAAGGATCACTACGGTCTTCTCGGGTGAGATCGTATGAAGTGAACTCATGGCTTTCTGTGCTGCGCCGAAGAAGAGCGGGCCCGCAAGTCGGTAGTACGCAACTGCTGGCGGGAGTGGAGTTGCAAAGCGGCTGTCCGAGTCGCTGACGAGTTGTACACCCCCGACCTCTGCCATTCGTCTCATGAACAGGATGGCAGCGAGGACGACGCCGACACTGACGGCGATGACCATGTCGAAGACGACCGTCAGCAAGAAGCACACGATCAGGACGAGCGCATCGCTTCGCGGTCCAACGCGCACGACGAAGCTGAAGTGCTTTACTTCTGCCATGTTTCGAGCGACCACCATCAGCATGGCTGCCAGCGATGCCATCGGAAGGTGACTCAACAGTGGAGCCAGCGCGAACACTGAAACCATCACAAAGCCGGAGTGAATGATCGCGGCAACCGGCGAACGAGCGCCAGACCGTACATTGGCTGCTGTTCGAGCGAGCGCACCGGTTGCCGCGAAACCGCCAAAGAAAGGAGTTGCCAGATTGCCGACACCCTGCGCGAAGAGTTCTGAGTCCGGATCATGACGAGTTCCAGCCATGCCGTCTGCGACAACAGCCGAGAGCAGTGATTCGATGGCGCCGAGCATCGCAATGGCAAATGCGGCCGTCATGAGTGAGCGAATCGTGTCCCAGTCCAAGTGCAATGGTTCCCCACCTGGTCCGGGAAGCAACCATGGAAGTCCCGGTGTCGGGAGAGATTGCGGTATTCCATGCAGCACTTCGCCCGTCGGCCCCGTGAAACTGAAACGTGAATGAATTGTCGCGACATTGAGGCCATCAAAGAATTGCGGCAGGAGCCATGCTGCAAGACCGGCGGCCGGAAGAACGACCAACGCAGCGGGAATCCGTGACGACAAACGCGGCCAAAGGAGGAGGCACAACAGGGTGGTGATACCGAACGCGGCGTCAGGCCAATGCAGCCCCGGAAGTGCATAGGCAATAGTGAAGATTCTTTCAACAAAATGTTCGGGCAGATGGTCAATGGGAAGGCCGAGAAAATCCTTCAATTGCAGGATCATAATGACGACGGCAATGCCTGCGGTGAATCCGGTCGTGACCGGATAGGGGACAAACTCAATCAATCGGCCGAGCCGAAACCATCCGAGCGCGAGCAATATGACGCCCGCCATCATGCTGGCGACGGCCAGTCCGCTGAGACCAAACTGAGATGAGATTGGCACCAGCAGAACAACAAAGGCAGCGGTGGGACCTGAGACCTGAACACGCGATCCGCCGAGCAGGGCGATGAGGCCGCCTGCGATGATCGCGGTGTACAGACCGTGTTGTGGAGGTACGCCCGATGCAATCGCGAGTGCCATGGAGAGTGGCAGCGCTATGACACCGACAACCAGCCCCGCCATCAGGTCTGCGCGAAACACACTCCAGTGGTACCCCTCATGAAGTACATCTCTCAACGCAGCCGCAGGACGAACTCCCATCTCAGTCCGCGGTGGCACTCGGTGATCAGTTGCTTGAGCTCGCTCCATCATGTCGGCGATCGCGTTCCCTCAGTCGATCATCAATGGTCACGAGCGGAGGGTAGTCCTGAAACGATAGCATTCTGGCATTGAAATCAAGTAAGCATTTCACCCTGAACCGGTTGGAATCATGTTTGCCGGCCCGATCACGACCGAATGGCCCACAGGAGGAGCCAGGTAATGGCCAGATGACAAATAGCGATCATGATCGTCAGGAGGACGAAAACCTTCTTGCGACTCTTGTGATGAATCAACCGCTGCGCGAGCAATGCGCCAGGCCATCCACCGATCATTGCCAGGGCATGAAGTGTGGTTTCGCGCGTTCGCGGTCGTTGGCGACGTGCCGCACGTTTATCCCGCCAGTAGGCAATCATCGTAAAGACACTCGCCAATCCGTACCAGGTAAGCACGCTCCACCAGAGCACTATGGACTCCTACCGTTCTCACTTCGTGTTGCAGGAGATTCCATTTTCACCGTGTTGCGGCACCTGATGGTTGCAGTGACTTGGCACGCTTGCCAGTCAATATTCCGTAGACCGGCATGATGACCGCCAGGGACATATAGACAAAACCGGGGATGCCGTATTGGGTCGGGGGGGTCAGTGCAGCCAAAAGCACCGAAAGCAAACCAACACCGCCGATGATTGCCCACGCGCCGATTTCGCATCTGGTGAGAAACAGTTCGAGTCGGTTGAGCGCCAACGATTGCTGACGCCTGAGCGCATGCACGTTGAGGAGAACAACGATGAAAGATAGCAGGACGAACCCGATTCCGTAAATGATGAAGATGCTGTACAGGTGTGAACCCTGATGAATCGTTGCGGATGTCGCCAGTGCGCCACCAGAGATCCAGAGCATAAAAAGACTTGATAGAAACTTCAACGGATAGACATAGCAGAGGACAACAAAGACCATCCCCAGAGAGAGCAATATGCTGGGGGGATCCTCCAACCCGAAACGACGACTCCACGCCCAATGGCCGCTCCAGAACAACATCAGCAGACCAAAGCTCATCAGGAAAGCCGGTATCCCCCGCAAGGCGGCGTAGAGCTCATCCATCGTGGTGGGGATCTGATCGATCGAAACGACGAGGAGAGTGACGGCAAATGCAAAAGCCGCATCGGTAAAGGTCTCCGTACGGGTCATCTCGATCCCGCGAAGTCGAAATCCGCCCTTCGTTGGCAGTTGCGCCAGTTCAGCAGTGTTCCACTGTTCGATCCCACGTGGCATGGAGCCGAGTGTAGCGGAAAGTCAGGTTGCTGTAATCAGGGGCGCGGGTGGCAGGAACCGGTCTGGCAGGCACTGGCCCTTCCGGTGAGCGTCAATCGATGGCGCGCGAACCAACGGTACATCATGTCCGACAGAGACCGAAGAATCGGCCAACGAGTTGGGGCGAGAATCCATCCCAGCCCGACCGCCCGATATGCATGGCGGAAGACTTCCATCCCGGTCACGAGTTCGCCGTCGGACTTGACACCATGAATCTCACCCATCAGCTCCGAATGTGTTCGTCCGTACTCTTCCGGTCGAAACGAAGGTTCAGCAATATTCACCAGGCGCAGCCGGCGATGTCGGCGATCCAGCCACTGGAGGAGGTGCGCCTCCTTTCTGCATAGGGGGCAGTCGAGATCCACAAGAATGGTGAAACGCGTGCTCTCCATCACACCATGCGATTCGTTTCGGCCGGTGCAATAGATTCACCCACGTGGTCAAGTACAAGGCCCACGGTCAATGACCGTGGGCCCTGAATGGGTCAAGCTGATAAGTGCGACTGATCTCTTCTTCAGATCAATAGTCGTAGTCATCCATGCCCGCGCCGGCCGGTGCCTTATCCTTCTTCTCCTTGATCTCAACGATGGCGGCATCGGTGGTGAGAAGCAGGCCGGAAATCGAACCGGCATTCTGGAGCGCAACACGTTCAACCTTGGTGGGAACGATGACGCCGGCCTTGACTAGGTCTTCGTACTCATGGGTCAGGGCATTGAAGCCGAAGTTCGACTCTTTGGATTCCTCGACCTTCTGGGCGACGATTGATCCATCGAGGCCAGTGTTCTCTGCGATCTGCTTGACTGGAGCGCTCACGGCGCGGAAGACGATGTCCACGCCGATCTTCTCATCACCCTTCGCCTTCTTGCGGGCATTCTCCAGGGCCTTGCGGGCACGCAGGACCGCAACACCACCGCCGGGAAGAATGCCTTCTTCAACGGCTGCGCGGCAGGCGTGCAAAGCGTCTTCCACTCGCGCCTTCTTTTCTTTCATTTCAACTTCGGTGGCTGCACCGACGTTGATCTGAGCGACACCGCCGGCGAGCTTGGCCAGTCGTTCCTGGAGCTTCTCCGCATCATACTCACTGGTGGAGCTTTCGATTTGCCCCTTGATCTGCTCGATGCGTCCCTGGATTGCGTTCGCTTTGCCGGCACCTTCGACAATCGTTGTCGCATCCTTCGCGACCGTGATCTTCTTGGCACGGCCAAGATCGCTGAGCGAAATCTTGTCAAGTTCAAGACCCAGTTCTTCCATGATCGCGGTGCCACCGGTAAGAATCGCAATGTCCTCGAGCATCGCTTTCCGACGATCTCCGAAGCCGGGTGCCTTCACCGCTGCAACCTTGAGCACACCGCGCAGGCGGTTCACGACCAGAGTCGCAAGGGCTTCGCCTTCGATGTCCTCCGCGATGATGAGGATCGGCTTGCCGCTCTCAGCCACCTTGCCCAGGATTGGAATCAGGTCCTTCGCGCTCGAGATCTTCTTCTCATGAATGAGGATGTATGCATCCTCGAGAACCGCTTCCATCTTGGCGGTGTCGGTGACGAAGTGGGGGCTCAGGTACCCCTTGTCGAACTGCATGCCTTCGACGAGTTCAACGGTTGTATCAAGAGACTTTCCTTCTTCAACGGTGATGACGCCGTCCTTCCCGACCTTGTCCATCGCTTCAGCGATGATCTTGCCGATACGCTCATCCTGATTGGCGCTGCATGTGCCGACCTGTGCAATCTCGGTGGAAGTCTTGATCGGGTTGCTCATCCGCTTGAGCTCATCAACGATCGATTCGATCGCGTTGTCAATGCCGCGCTTGACCGCATTGGCATTGGCACCGGCCGTGATATTCTTCAGCCCCTCGGCGAAAATCGCTTCGGCATAGATTGTTGCAGTCGTGGTTCCGTCGCCGGCATCCTTGGAAGACTTGGATGCGACTTCTTTCACCATCTGCGCCCCCATGTTTTCATAGGGATCAGAAAGCTCGATCTCCTTGGCGACAGTGACGCCGTCCTTGGTGACGGTGGGTGATCCGAAGCTCTTTTCGAGCACCACAACTCGACCACTGGGACCGAGTGTGACCTTTACTGCCTTGGCGAGTTTCTGGATTCCGCGCAGAATCCGCTCGCGGGCATCATTGTCATACGCAATTTGCTTAGCAGCCATTGTTCTTCTTTCCTTGCTTCTAAGGTTCTAGCTCAAAGTCTGGAAGTTTGTGCACTTGCCTGGGTAAGTCTCTCAGCCGATTTCTATCCAGGCGACGCGAGAAGCATCCACAACGAATTCTCGTGCACCGTCGGTCAGTTTGATCAACTGATCACTTTCGATTGGAACGAGCAGGGCATTCTTCACCGTGCATCCTTCAGCATGCTCGAAGATGAACCGCACGGTTCGCTGGCCGTTGAGTTTCTCAAAGGCCGCGCGGAGCTGGTCGGTCGTCATTGACATTCTGAGTCATTTCCTGTCCTGCATCGAACACTAATCGTTGTCGATGTCCATCCGGGCCTGGTAGGCCATCGAAACGTGCGAGGCGTCAAGCCAGATGTAGTTCTGGGCGGTCGTGATCTTGATGCCATGTGACGAGTGCAGTTCAACAACGTCTTTCACATTGCGAATCTGCACCGAGTCGTCTTTCCCAAGCACGATGATGTCAAGTTCCTTATCCGTGTCCTTCATGTCACGGAGTATGGAGATCAGCGGGCCGCGTTCCATGTCGCCTCACTTCCGTTGATGGGTTCACCGCGGTGACAGGCCGGTGAGTGGATCATTCGATAATGCCGAGAATGTCATCCTCGGTCATGATGAGCAGTTCTTCGCCGTCGATTTTCACTTCCGTGCCGGCATAGCTGGTGAAAATGACCTGATCACCCTTCTTCACCGAGAACGGCAGGTACTCACCCGTCTTCTTGTTCAGGATGCCGCTCCCGATCGCCACGACTGACCCTTGCTTGGGCTTGTCCTTCGCGCTCTCGGGCAGGTAGATGCCTGAATCGGTCTTGGTCTGGGCTTCAGCCCGTTTGATGAGAATCTTGTCGCCCAGTGGTCGAACCTTCATGATTACCTTCTCCTGATGGTGCCAAGGTGGTTAGAGGAAATCGGTCAGTGCAAAGCAATGTTCCGACCATCACGCGGCCGGCCAGTTGTTTGCATAGTGCCGGCGAAGAATCCGGCGCATCACTTCAAGCATGGACTCCAGATGAACGGGCTGATCAAGCACCGCAAATGCGCCTTCGCGCAAAGCAGAGGCAAGTGTTCGATCGCTCTCCCGGCGCGAGGCAGTTGTCGGGCGGACCACCACCGTGGGTGGGGGCTGGTCCAAACGTCGCAGCAACTGCAGAATGCGCAGGCCCGCAGGTTCGCTGGAAGTCGGATCCGGTGCCTGTTCTTCCAGCGGAATGGTCAGATCGACCACCGCAATGTGAACGGGATGGTTTCGAATGATCTCCGTTGCGGCTCGCCCGGAACTGGCCTTCATCGACTGAATCCCCAACGGGTCGAGCAGGCGAGGCAATTGATCCGCCCACGACTCCTGCCGCCAACCGCCGTAGGAAACGAGCAGGTTCAGTCGAGATCGGGATGGCAATGGAGTCTCGTGCATTCGATTCGGGTGGAACTGCCACAATTCACAACAAACAGCCGACGATGACTTCACGGCTGGTCCAATGGCCAACGCAACCTGCGTGCCGACGGCCTGAGCCGGGAAATGCACGCAAGCAGCTTGTTTTCAAGAAGTTATCGCCATAGGAAACGGATGTGCGTCGCGAGCTTCGCTGCCATCACCCCGGCCCATGAAGCCCGGGCCTGCCAGATTGG
>CBFGRU010000063.1:0-13429 GCA_965651255.1 uncultured Phycisphaerales bacterium | reverse complement strand
GCAAAGCCGTTGTGTGGATGATCCTGAGTGGTCGAGGACGTTGTGAAGGAGGCGAGTGGGTAGACCCGGTTGAGGTGACTGTCGGAAATACAATTCTGATGCCGGCAGGTCTCAAGAACTGGTCCGCACGGTTTGACCAGCCAGCAACGGTACTGCGCATCGAGACGCCAGACCGCAATGTGGGGCTCACGGCCGGGGGAGATACCAATGAGTGAAACTCAACATGACGTACTCAGTCGGCCCGGCGTGCCCGCTGTACATCAGTCATTGTGCCCTGTGTTGTGGTTGGTGTTACTTGGATTGTTGACGGGCGGGGCCCAGGCGACTCAGCATCTTGTCTCACCGGGCCAGGATTGGGCCAGGTTGATCGACCGAGTTCGTCCGGGGGATGAGATCATTCTCATGCCCGGACCACATCGGCCAGCGTCGTTTCAGGGGCTTCACGGCACGGCGGAAGAGCCGATCATCATTCGAGGATTCAGTGAGGAACATCCCGGTCTGATTGCAGCCCAGTCTTTCGGCCTGCATCTCAGCCGCCCGAAGCACGTGATTCTGCAGGACTTGATTGTGACCGGTGCCCGTGGGAATGGCATCAATATCGATGATCAGGCGCAGAACGAAGGAATCGGTGAACCGTGGGTTGCGGACCTGCTGATTCGTCGCGTGAAGGTGCAACGCACCGGACCGGCAGGAAACACCGACGGAATCAAGCTCAGCGGGTTACGCAATGTTCGCTTACAGCACTGTACGATCGAAGGGTGGGGCGGATCCGCCATCGACATGGTGGGTTGCCAGGATGTGACGATTGAGGCCTCAATCTTTCGCGGGCTTCGCGAACATGCGCAATCGTCCGGTGTTCAGATGAAGGGCGGGAGTGCGCGCATTCGGGTGCTTTCATGCCGATTTGAGAATGCAGGACTGCGCGCGGTCAATCTCGGTGGCTCAACCGATTTGCGTTACTTCAGGCCACCGGTGGTCATCGATGCTCCGGTTGATTCTCAGTTCGAGGCGGAGGATGTTACCGTTGAACAATCCATCATCATTGGGAGTGATTGCGCGGTGGCGTTCGTCAACGCGCGCCGGGCGACAGTTCGTAACAATACAATTGTAAATCCTCGGATGTGGGTGTTTCGTGTGCTCCAGGAAACCCGCGATCCCCGGTTTGGGCCATCCGAGGGCGGGACCATCGGAGGCAATCTAATCGTCTGGGAGGCCGAAAAACTCAATGAGCTCGTGAATGTGGGCCCCAACACGCGGGCAAACGCGATGCGATACGAAGAGAACATCTGGTGGTCGCCGGACATTCGGCCCTTGCAGCTCGACCGGTTGCCGGGAGAGTCTCTGCTTCCGCAGGTGGTGATCGACCCCGGCCTGAATGCTGACTTTATGCCGACAAACCCGGATTCGTTCGGATTCGGCGCTCTGGAACTACCTGATCCCGCTACGCTGAATCGGTAGGTTTTGGGCGGTTTCTCGCCGGTTGGGAGGGATTGGCCTTCAAAGTCGGAATATTGAAGGCGGATTCCGGGTCCACTTTGCGGCGGGAGTGCCGGTTGTGACCCGCCCGGAGCGAGGCATATGGCACACGGATTAACTGAGAATGCGTTACGGGAGTGGATGGAACGACTCGGTCCACGCCTGATCAACATTTCCGCAGGTATCTGCCGAGATCGGCATCGCGCGGAGGAGATCGTGCAGGAGGCCTTCATCAAGCTCTGGCGCCAGCCGCCGGATGCGGGCGAAGTCGCATACTCCTCCTGGTTGCGTCGCGTGGTGACGAACCTCTCCATCAACGCGCTCAAACGAACAAAGCGTCCCGGCGCGCTGCCCGAACATTCGAGTGACCGCAGTCTCCAGACGCAGCATCGGCCGTATGAACGCATCGACGAGCGTGACCAGATGGACCGGTTGCACGCGGCGATGGAACGGCTTGATGAACAGAAGCGAGCGATCCTTGTACTCCGTGCGTACGAGCAACTGAGCTACGAAGAGATCGCAACGCATCTTGATGTACCAATCGGGACGGTCATGAGCCGGCTCAACCGAGCTCGCGCTGCGCTCCAGAAGGAACTGGAATCCGAAGCGCAAGAAACCGGCGCGGAACGTCCGGTGGTTTTCAGTTTCAGGCAGCAGGCCTGAGTCGAGTATGCAGAGTCAACCGGAGCGATGCTCCGGAGGTTGGGGAAATGAAGGAATCGAACATGACCATGGATTGCAAAGACATCGCGGCACTGCTTTCCGGTCTGGTGGACGGTGAAGTGACCGGCAGCGAGCGGCATCAGGCAGAACGGCACCTCGCCGGTTGTGCGGAATGTCGTGCACTGGTTGATGATGCGGAATCGCTTGATCAACTGCTGTCGGCCAGTGCAACTCAGTGCGAGGCCCTGCCTCCCGGCTTTATTGATGGCGTTCTTTCTCGAACGACACGAACCGGTATGGCGCAGCGCACACTTGGATCACGCTGGCTGGCGATAGGTGGTTGGATGGCCGCCGCGGCGTCACTGACGCTCGCGTTTGGAGTCTGGGTGAGTGATAATCGGACGCCTTCGCGAAGTGGTGATCGCATCGCAGCGGGCACGGATTCTCCCTCCATTCCGCGCGAGGCGATTGCGCGGTCCGGGAGCAATGCATCGTCGTCGCGATATTCCACGTATCACAACGTTCCGCGTGGCGGCCCGATGACGTTCGACGCAGCCCTGCCGCCTGAGACCTATCAGGGGGTCGAAACGGTCGTGCCGGATGTGACCTACATCTCCGCTGGAGAAAGCTCAGGGAGTGGGGGAGCAATCCTGAATGCAACGAATTCACTCCTGCGTCCATTGGCGGACAATGGCGGATTCGGCGCAACGCTTGGCCAGTCGGGTGGTGCGGTGGATTCAGGCCGGGACCTTGCCCATCTGTTTGATCGCTGGCGATCGGATCTCTGGAACCGGTCGATGATGAGCGCGGTCGCGGCGAGCAGTTCCAACAATGCTGCCCCGACCGTCCTTCAACCTCGTGTGACCGAGCGCCTTCCACTTGCCCGTAACGATGCGGAAACGTTGCGTTCAGCGACGACACTTCTTGAAATGCTGATGGATGCGGATCACCAGTCGTTTCGCGATGTTGAACGTATTCGTCGCATTGCCGAGAGCGACAACCTGATCGCACGGATCGGTGATACACGATCACGGCTCGCGCCGATGGATCGTCCTGCGATTCTCGCTGTTGAGAGTATCGTGCATCGAATCGTGTACGGCCCTGTCAGTCTTGGCGATCTTTCGGTGATGGCAAAGACCGTCGTCGATCTGAATCTCATCGGCCAGCTCGATACGATGACCGGTCGTTGGGACCCGCGCAGCGCGCTGTAAACAGACGCCGATAGATCTTCATCAATCAATGTCATGCGGACTGCGGCCAGCCGTCAGGGTTGGCCACAGTTGTTTCTCACGCACGCCTTCTGACACTGATGGTCAACGTGTGTTCTCATCCACTTCGCCGCATCGATCCAGACCGTACCGCAAGAGTACAGGGCCAACGAGTTCGTGAATGGCAACCACCGCAAGGAGAACGCTCATCAGCGGTACCGACCATGGATAGATCGAGAACGATCGTTCGATCGACGCGATCAGCGCGATCGTGACGCCGGCCTGTGGAATCAGCGCGGTCCACAACCAGTTTCGCGCCGGTGGTTCCAGACCGGCGAGCCGACCCCCGACATAGGTTCCGGAATAGATGAGCGAACCTCGCACAATGACGATTCCGAGGGCAATCGGCCAGAAGACAGCAACTGCGTTCAAGTCGATCTTCGCACCGGCCGCGGCAAAAAAGACGCAGTACACCGGAAGCGCGAGCCGCTCGATGGAGTGAAAGAAGTGCGATGTGCGTTCAGGCCAGAGGTTCACCATGGTGAATCCTGCCGACAACGCCACGAGCAGCGACTCCAGTCCAAGCGCATCGCTGACAAGTGCGATTCCGAGCGCCGTCGCAACGACAAACAGCGAAATGTGTTCGGTCAGATGTCGGCCAACGAAGGAGAGTGCCACACCAAGCAGGCCGCCTGCCAGGATTGATCCCACCAGGTGCACGACGAGATACAGGACGATGTCGCCGACTCCACGCTGCGTGACGCTTTCTCCCGTATCCAGCACATTGACCGCGATGGAGATCACGATCGTGAAGAGGATGATCAGGAGCAGATCCTTGAAGATCGTGATCGCGAGGGCTGATTCGGCCATCGGGCCGCGCGCGCGCGTCTCGCCAAGAATGGCGATCACGACCGCAGGAGAGTTGGCGACCTCAAGGGCGCCGACGACCAGCGCGATCATGACAATCGTGGTGATTGGCTCTTCGCGAATGAAGTCAATAAACCGATGGCCGAGAAGGAATGCGATGGTCATTCCGATAAAGACAACCAGAATCTCAACCACGGTGATGGTCGAGATGCGTTTGAACCCATCGCGCAGGAAATCAACCCGAATCTCGCCACCAGCTGTGAGCGCGATAAAGGCAATGGCAAGCGAACTGATGAGTTTCAGTGAATCGAGTTGTCCCTGCGGGACCAGCGCGGGAAGTGGAATTCCGAACGCATCAAAGAAGTGAGGTCCAGCAAGAACGCCGAACAGCAGATAGCCCGATACTCGAGGCAGGTGAAGACTCTTGAAGAGCAGTCCTGTCAACCACGCGCCGATGAGGATGAACCCGAGCGCCGTGGTCGAGGCAATCAATCCCGGTTCAGACGGAATGAAGTCAATCCCCAACGCATCCTGCAACGGTGCCGCGTCCGCGGAGTCGCCCGTATAGGCCAATCGAAGGCCGAGCATCAGCAGAATGAGCATGAGCAACGGGACCGCGACCATGAGCGTTGGTTTGAAACGAGCGATCATGATGGTGCGACCTCCGTGCCGGCTGGGACCTCGCCGTTTGACGAGGCAGTGCACCGAAAGACCGAAGGCATCAGTGTCACCAGATCGCATATCAAACCGCTGATGGCGATCACTGCAAGCAGTTGACGGTGGAATGCGGATGGTTCATCAATCACGAGTGCGACCGCGATGGCGATCGCCAGCGGCGCTTGTCGGATGGGCGCGCGGTGCAGTGCAGCGCTTCGTGCTGCCCGCTGTTTCCACTGAGGAAAGAGTCGCCGCATGATGATTGGTTTCACACCGAGGCGGAATGCAATCAACACGCCGATCAGGACGACACCCCACCCCCCGACATTCGGGTTCAGCAGGATGCCGGCCAGCAGGTAAAAGAGCATCGCCATCGGATGCTCCGCCTTATGGGTGAGGTGCTCGAAGTTCACCAGGCGGGTACGACTGGTGTTTGCAAGGACGACGCCGGCCAGCATCGCGCCGAGCAACGGGGAGACTCCAAGTTCAGCGGCTGCACCAGCGATCATCGCGATCATGCCCAGCAGGACAACCAGCAGGGCGGGACGGTCTCGACCCGCCTGGCGCAGGAGCCATCGTCCGCCGAATCCGGCGATCAAGCCGACGAGCGCTGTCACCAGGATCAGGATCACCGCGCGAGCGGGCTGCAACATCGGGTCACCCGACGGATCTCTCGCAGCGACGGTGGAGAGGACTCCGAAGACGAGCACCGCATACACCGCGGTCAATCCTGCACCGGCCTGAATGAACAGACCGATCTGACGCGCCTGTGGTGATGAGGCGATGCGAATCGAGCGTGTCTCAGGCGACCACCCCATCGCGCACACACCCAGTGTGATCGCGGGAAGATAGATCCATCTCGATTCCACCGACGACTCGGGCAGTAACCAGATGAGAATGAGCACCGTAGCCGTCGTGATGATTACGAGACTGGTGGCGCTATCAAAGACCACCCATCGCCACAGCGACTTCGGAACCAGCCGCAGCACATCGCGGTGCGCTTCCAGTCCAATGATCAGGCCGATCCATCCCAGCCCAATGAGCATGAGCGGTCGCACCTCCAGCAGCGTGTTTCCGCGCACCACATCGAGGGCATGAGGCCCGAGGATGAATCCGGTGAAGATGGCCAGCCAACCTCCGGAGATCAACGCTGCAAACACGGGGCGGCGACGAATGCCGGCAAAACGGCGGCTGGTCAGCAACAGCGCAATGCCTCCAACCAGCATCGCCGCGCCGAAGACGCCGAGCGCGCCGAACTTCGATACACCATCACCAGTTTCTGCAAGCAGAGTGATCGACACTGCGCAGGTTCCGCGAAGGGTTTCAGTGTTGACCGGTCGGGCGCTGACCCAGACCGAAAACGTCCATCACCGGGACAACGATCGCGATCGGTCGATCTTCATCACGCATTTCATCTACATACGTTCTGAGCCGCTCGATGACTTCCGGTGTGGTCAAAGAAATGACGACACGGCTGCCAGTCGTCTGCGGAAGCAGCGCTGCCAGACCTGCGAAAATCGGCATTTCCTGTCGCAGATACTGGCCGAGCCCCTTGGACTCGATCACCGTCGCGCCGTGAATGCCGGCATCAAGAAGGCCGGTCACCAACTCATCCAGCGCATCATCATGACGCGCAATGAGAATCAGCAGTCGCTGTTCCGTGCTCAACTCAGCCATGGGCACGGTCCTCCGCAATCAGGGCGTCGTACAGGTCTTCCGCTGTCTCCGTGCTGCGCAATCGCTGCCGGGCGGTATCGGTATGAACCAGCCGGGCCAGCCGTGCGAGCAGTCGAACGTGATCCCATGGATTCTTCGAGCTTCCGAACAGCGCAAAGACCAGGTCCGCTGGCGGGTGGGCGGCAGCGCCGAACGTCACCCCGCCTCCGCTGACCCGGACCGCCACCACGAAGGTCTTGTCGATCTCCGGCGACATCGCATGCGGAAAGGCCACCCCCTCGGGTGTACTCGTCGGGCTTTGCTTCTCCCGACGATCGAGCAGTTCACGCAATTGCGCGCCGTCAACCGCCGGCAGCAACGAATCCACCGCGCTGCAAAGACGATCAAAAAGTTCGCCTCGCGAAAGCGGCCCTTCGTAGACCAGGGTCAGGTCGGGTCGTAAATAGGGTTCCACCACCATGCCGAGAGCATAGACCGCTTCCGGAATCCGAGCGTGTCCGTTGGCGGGGTGACCGGGTCACGTTTGATGTGTTCGGTGAAAGGTCGTTGACAGTTTTTTGGGGGGGTACGTTAGAATCCGATCGCAGCGGCACGCCGCTCACAACGGGCATCGACGCTGGAGTGCATACATGCATCGACCCGTGACTTCGGCCTTCCCATATCTCCTGATTCTGCTGCTCTTGATAGCATCCACTGTCTCAGGCGGAACCCGGCCACATCTGACTGAACAGGATGTCAAACAGTTTGCGTTGTGGCTTCGGTTGGATGATGATCAGAAGCTGATCGCAGAATCGTTGATCGACAGACATCGCCTGAAATTTGATGAGGAACTGCTTCCGTAGTTGCAGGAGTGGAGCAGATTCGTCAGGATCAAGTCGACAGCGATCAGTAGCTGCGGTCGTATGGATCAGTCGCGGGGATGGTAGGCCTTCATCGCATTCAGAAGGCGGATACGACGGTGCGCAAGACCGCGACTGGCGGCCTTCACATGCTGCCGGCTCATGGGAGAAGAAACTCATTCAAAACTCGACCCTTGACACCTACGGGGGGGGGGCATGGTAACATGCAAACACCTCGTGGATGACCAACGCCCGATGGATTCTGCGCAGTCATCTACGAAGCAACCGGAGAGGATCGAATCATGAATCTGCTCGCTCGTTTGTGTCTTGTGATCGCAGTGGGATGTGTCGTTCATGTGACTTCAAACGCGCAGGACTATCCTCTCGGGTACCCGTTTGGACAGGACGGAGATGCCCATAACGGCTATAACGGCTATGACGGAGTGCCAGGATGGCATTCGGAGAATGAGAATACTCCGCACGGTGGGGATGCTGGAAACGGCACATCGTCCGGACAGACGTTCGGGAATGGTGGCAATGGTGGTCACGGGGCGAGCACTTCGGAGATATTTACTGAAGGCGGTAATGGTGGCAATGGTGGCGATTCCTCATCTGGTGGCGGTACCGGAGGCAACGGTGGCAACGGTGGACACTCGCTCTTTGGTTTCGAACTCACCGATATGAACGGGGGTGATGCCGGAAACGGCGGTAAAGGGTACGACGGAGGCGGTACGGGAGGTCGCGGAGGAAACGGTGCAGACAACCCAACGGGCAATGGTGGAAATGGCGGTCGAGGCGGTGACGGTGGCCGAAAGCTTTACTCTGGGTTGTTCTCTCCTCCTGGCAACGGTGGACTCGGTGGTCGGGGCGGTGATGGTGGATTCGGGTGTGATGGCGGATCCGGCGGGGCCGGTGGTCGAGGCGGCGATGGTGGGGACTGCTACTGGCTTGGAGGATTAGGATGGAATCCGGGAAACGGCGGAAATGGAGGAAGCGGAGGATTTGGTGGAGGGGGGTGTTGCCCACAGTGGCCCGATGATGGTGCGGCAGGCGGAACGGGTGGCCAGGGCGGTAAGGGTGGAGCAGGCTATGGGAACGGAAAAACCGGCGGCGACGGAGGGGGTGGTGGAGAGGGGGGACCGGGTGCACCGGGAGGTACCGGTGGTGCTGGCGGAGCCGCGGGCAGCGGTCACGGGGGGGCAAGTTCAGGATCATCAGGTTCTGCTGCCGCAGACGGAAACGACCTCATTTGCTTCCCCACCGGCGGAGGCGGCACATGACGCGGTTCATTGCCATGCGTCAATTCTGCATTCCGTTGCTTGCCTCTTTAGTCCTGATAGCGTCGGCGGCTCGCAGCGCCTCAGCGGGACTTCGCCCGCTGATCACTGAACAGGACGTTAGACAGTATGCCAAGTGGTTGCGACTTGATGAGGATCAGAAGAGTATTGCGCAATCGTTGTTTGAAAGGCATTGCGCGGTTCTCGAGCAGGATTTTCTTCCGCGATTGCAAGCGTGGGGTGCTGAGCAATATCGAGTTGTGCGGCTTGTAAATGCGGATACAGATGCGAACACCGGAGCCCTCGCCAAGGAACACTTTCCGCCCCTCATGAAGAAGGAGGAGTTGCTTGAGGCAGAACAAGAAACACTGGAGCGCGCTTTCTTCGATGAACTCGCTTCAATTCTGCGTGAAGATCAGGTTCCGTTGATGCAACGGGTCATTTCGAGCCGGGAGCGAGCCGAATACCGCCGGATTTCGCGTGAACCGGCTGGCGGTAATGTCGATTTGATCGCCTTGGTGGACGGACTGAATCTGCCTCACGAACTGCAACTGGTCGCGGATGAATTTCTGCTCGACTTCGAACCCATCTATATAGCCGCCCTGGGTGCGGCCGTTGGGGCGCAGCGGCGCAGTGGGATCGAGCAGTGGACACTTTCGGAACTGATGTTTGCGCTCAGGAACGCCAACGATGATGACGAGCGGGCAGCCATCAGGCATGAGATGGCGAAGGTGCGCGATCGAGCTGGCCGCGATCGGGCGGTGCGCAGTGAACAACTGATCCGGGTGATCGCAACCGGAATGGCGGACCTTCGACAGATCCTGCCGCCCGAACATATGGCCGTGGTTGATGAGCGGTTTCGTCGAGAAGCGTATCCGCGAATCTACCCCGATGACGGTTCGGCTGAGATTCTGTTCAACACGGCTTTGGCGCTCGGTGACCTTTCCGATGAGCAGCGCAATTCGATTGAACAACTGAAAGCAAGTTGGCACTATCAACAGGAACTCCTTTCGGAGCGCATGGCCGAGGCGGAGCAGAATCAGCAACTGGCGTTGTTTCGCGGCGCAATCGGTCGAGGCGATGAAGTCATCATGTACCGGGCCGATCTTCAGGAACTCGGCGAGCAGCGCGAAGAGTTGAATCAGCGGCAGATCGATGTCATTCGCCCGGTTCTCCTCCCGGAACAGGCAGCGCGTCTGCCCGAATGGGACTTCAAGAAGGATCCGCCGCGCCGCCGTTGGAACTACGATGCCGAGCGCGCGTGGAAGGATCGTCAGCGCGATGAGGAAGAACGCCGGGCCGCGGAGCAAATGCAAAAAGATCAGAAGGATCGAGACGAGTAGACGTCGCGGTCAGATCGATTAGGCGCGGGGATGATGAGTCTTCATCACATCGCGCAAACGCGAGCGATCGACGTGGGTGTAGATCTGCGTGGTCGCGATGTCGGAATGGCCCAGCAGTTCCTGCACAACCCGCAAGTCTGCGCCGCCGGTAAGCAGATGTGTCGCGAACGAGTGGCGCAGCATGTGGGGGTGAACATCTTTGAGGCCGGCGCGATTCGCATTGCGGCGGACGATCTGCCAGACCGCCACCCTCTCGAGCGGGCGTCCGGTGGCAGAAAGCAAGAGACGGTGATCATCACGGCTGTCGCCGTCGTCCACCAGCATCGTGCGACATTCGGTCAGATACCGACGCGTCCACACGACAGCTGGCCGGCCGAGCGGAACGAGTCGCTGTTTGTTTCCCTTGCCGGTGACAGTGATGACATTGATCGCTTCATGCAGTTGATTCAGGCGCAATGCGCCAACCTCACTGGCGCGCAGGCCCGCGGCGTACATGATTTCGAGCATGGCCTTGTCGCGCAGCCAGAGCGGACCGTGCTCGGGTTGTGGTGCATCGAGTAATCGCCTCATCTGGGTCGGTGAAAGCACGCCGGGCAATCGCTTCCAACGGGTCGGCGGTTCGAGCAGATCCGTCGGATTCTCCGGCAGATGACCGTTGGCCACAAGGAACCGAAAGAAAACACGAATGGCCGCGAGGTGTCGCGCGATGGATGAGGCCTGCATCTTTCGCTCGGTGCGAAGGCGCCGAAGATGATCGATGAGTTGCTGAGGCCCGATCGCGCTCAGGGTGGTGATTCCGTGGGCCAGAAGATCGGTGAAACAGTCACGCAGATCGCGCCGGTAGGCATCAAGGGTGGCGGTGGCGAGACCCGCCTCGACGCGCAGGTACGCGAGAAAGTCATGTACCGGTTGGTCGAAGGGCAAGCGGTCGGCCATGCACCGTAACCGTAATCGTGGGCGGTTCAGCGGATGAAGCAGTCAACAGTCGCGAGCGGCGGGTGCTGATCTGTTCATGATTCAGACGGTGATACATCGGACAGCCATGGTACGAGCCGAAACAGACGGTAAACGCTTGGTCGAGACGACCAATCGAAAAGCGATGGCCGCATCGAGCATCGTTGCGGTCAATGTGCGGACAGGCGTCAGGTCGGGGGCTTCGTGCCATGTGATCGGGATTCCGTTCCCGTAGGGAGTCAGGATGTTGTCGGCTTCCGGTCGATTCGGGCGTGACATTTTTGCGCGGAGCAGGCTGACGCCACCCTTGCGCGGTCGTCGGCAGAGATTGCGCGACTCGAGTGGGTCGGCGGAGGAAACATGCGTTCGGATTGGCCCGCAGCCGCACCCGGAGGGCGAATCTGGCGTTGGTATGCCTCTTGCATGGATTGGGGGTGTTCCCCCGCACCAGGGGCAGGAGGCCCAGACCGTGCGCGATCTACTGAGACAAGCCATCAACCAGGCGCGAAACGATCAAGCAGAATTCGCGCAGACGCTCGGCCGATCTCCATTTGAGCGGCTCGGCAGCGAAGTGACCCGGCTGGCGCGTCTCGCAACCGCTGCTCATCTCATGGAACGATCGAATCGCCTCATTGACGAGCGGCCGGCACCGATGCGCACGGGACTGACGCCGGAGGGCAGTCGATCATGAACTACGGCCTGTATCTCGCCGCTGGCGGCGCGCTGACGAGTTTGTATCAGCAGGATGTGTACGCAAACAATCTTGCGAACTCGCAGACGATCGGCTTCAAGCGTGATTTCGTGTACTTCCAGCAGCGGCTTCCTGCGAGACTCGAAAGCCACTCACCGATCGATCCTCAGCTCATGCTCGAACAACTCGGCGGTGGACGATTCGCCATGCCGAACTGGATCAACTTCGAACAGGGCGAACTTGCTCCAACCGGACGGCCGCTGGATGTCGCGATCAAAGGTGAGGGGTTCTTTGTCGTGAACTCCGGTCAGGGCGATGGCGCTGAACGATTGCGATTCACGCGCGACGGTCGCTTCATGCTGAATGCGAGCGGCGAGATGGTGATGGCCGCCACCGGAATGCAGGTGTTGAACACAAATGATGAGCCGATCGTCCTTCAGCCCGGTGGCGAGATCAGTATTGAATCCACGGGTGAGATCATTCAGAACGGTGAAATCGTCGCGCGCCTCCAGATGACGGCCATTCCACAGCAGTCGCAGCTGAAGAAGGCGGGTGACAATCTCTTTCATCTCACCAACACCGCACAGGTCTCGCGCCAGCCGGCGAATGTCGCTCTGGAGCAGGGCTTCGTTGAATCCAGCACCGTTGATCCCGTCGTCGATATGAACGCCGTCATGAACGCGAGCCGGCAGGCGCAGGCCAACGCGAAGATGATGCAGTATCACGATCAACTCATGAATCTTGCCATCAACACCATGGGCCGCATCGCCTGAGGTGATTTCCCGGAGCACTTTACATGGCCACCATCGCACTTCATTCCGCATCCACCGGCCTGAGCGCCCTGAGTACGCAGTTGGATGTAATCGCCAACAATCTTGCCAATGTGAACACCGCGGGCTTCAAGGCCAGCCGAGTGAACTTTCAAGATCTGCTTTACCAGGAACGTGCGCAGCCGGGTGTGGAGAACGCCAACGGGGATCAGCGTCCGACCGGCCTGTACGTCGGCCTGGGGACGAAGATCTCCGGCACACAACTCGACTTCTCGGAAGGGGCGCCGGAACCAACGCAGCGCCCGCTTGATCTCTACATCGAAGGCGATGGATTCTTCCAGGTGCGCATTGAAGACGACCTCGGAGGCGGCATCGGCTACACGCGCGCCGGAAACTTTGTGTCGAACTCAGAAGGTCAGATTGTGCTGGCCAGCAGTGAAGGACGCATTCTTTTGCCAGAGATAACCGTCCCGGAAGGTGCATCAGGCATCACCATCTCTAAGGATGGCACCGTTAGTGTAATTGAAGCGGGGGCAATCGAGCCGACGGAACTTGGCGTGATCGGTATTGCGACGTTCATCAACCCCGCAGGTCTGCGCCAGATCGGTGAGAACCTTTACCTGGAAAGCGCTGCGAGTGGTCCGCCGGCTGAGGGCGAACCGTTGACCGGCGGACGGGGCGGCATCCTGCAGGGATTCCTTGAGGGGTCAAATGTCGATTCAGTGACTGAACTTGTTTCACTTATCAAGACTCAGCGTGCCTTCGAGATGAATTCTCAGGTCATCCAGGCCGCTAATGAAACGTTGCAGGAAGTGACCAATCTTCGTCGGTTCTGAGATTGATTGATCTGCATTGACGGCACAGAACACCCGGTGCCGGAGGCGCCGCGAACAGGGAGGACTCCCATGACGATGAACACCGCAATCATTTCTCTGACCTTGCTTGCCTTGTCTCTTTGCTTCGCTGCAGACACGGCGGCCGACTCGATCACCCTTCGTGCGTCCGTT
>CBFGRU010000062.1:0-13459 GCA_965651255.1 uncultured Phycisphaerales bacterium | reverse complement strand
TGAGCGACCCCTCGCCATCGGCGGCATCGGCCTCGGGGTCGGGCGGGGTTGTGTCCGGGAGTTCCGAGGGTTCCGGGGATTCCGGGGACTCCGGGGGGTCCGGGTTGGTGGCGTCCGGCGGCGAGGTCGATTCCGGGGGTGGGGGTGAGTTGAACCAGTTTCGAAATGTGCCGAGGTTCCCGAGGATGAGGATGGCGAAGGTGAGAAGGAAGAGGATGATGAGGATGCGCACGAGGCGCTGCTCTTTGTGCAGGCGACGCTCGAGGGCCCTGCGGGCGGCGGTGTGGGCGTAGGACTGGAGAGATTCATCATCATGATGACCGGCGACCGGCGGCTGCTGAGTCGGCATCGGCGGCTCGGTCGGACCGGGGCCGGGCGAGAAGGCAACTCCGGGGGCCATTCCGGGGGCGGGGGCAGGGGCGAAGAGTTCTTCATCGGTGGCGAAACGAGAGAGGGTTCCGCCGCGCGGTGTTGATGGGATTGATGATGGTGATGTTGGTCGTTTCGTTGGGGATTCCGCGGCCGGTGTTTCGAGCGTTGCTTCGCCGGGGAGTGGTTTGATATCGGGAAGGCCGAGGTAGTTTCGATCGAGGTAAGCGCCGAAGGGTGTTCCGCAGTTGGGGCAGCCGACGGCATCGGTGTCGACTTCTGCATCGCATTGATGGCAGTATCCGAGGATGTGCGCAACACCGGGGATGTGTCGGGCGACGGTCCAGAATTGTCTGGTGGTGGGTCCGCGGAGGATGGAGTAGCGGGTGACGCGGCCGGCCCGAATGAGCCGGACGAGTGTTTCGTAGCTGCAGCCGGGCTGGAAGGGCCGTGCCGGATCGCGAATGAACCACGGTCCCATGGCGTTGTGGGTGGCCTGTCGGCTGAGCGGCTCGAACAGCCCGGCGCAGGTGCGGCAGCGATCGGCTGCGGGCTGCGTCTCGCCGCAATAGGGGCAGATGACGACCTTCGACTTGGCCATGCGAAGCGGCTCCTTCGTTGACTCGGGCGGGGAATGGCCGTTTGCTTCCCGCATGGACCGATGCCAACCGTTGCTGTGGACTCGCAGTGTATCGTCGCTGGTGCTTTCGTTCATCGCTTTGCAGGGATGCGCTGCAGGTGATGGCCCGTCTGGTTCGCGCGGCCCGACGGGAACGGCGTCGCGGGTGGAGAATGCGCCGAGCGCGGTGGAGACGAGTGTTCCGGGGGCAATTCCGGGGGCTGTTCCGGGGGCGGGGGGAGTGACCGTGGCGCTGGTGGAGAACGAGCGGATCACGCTGGAAGCACTGCGGCCGGGCCTGCTGGAGGTCGGCGGCGCGGTGGCGCTGAGCGAATATGTGCTGGATGAGCGGTTGCGGGCGGCATGCCGGGCGCGTGGGATCACGATCGGCGCAGCCGAGGCCGATCGGGAACGGCGGCTCCTGATGAGTTCGCTCGCGCCGATGAATGTGCGGGACGGCCGTGGTGAATCGGGCGCGATGCTGAACGAGCTGCGCCGGCGGCAGCTTCTCGGGCCGGCCCGGTTTCAGGCGTTACTCGAACGGAACGCCATGCTTCGCGCGCTGGTGCAGCCGGAGGTTGAGGTGTCGGAAGACATGGTACGGCAGACGCACGACCTGCTGTACGGCGAGATGCGGACGGCGCGGTTGATCATGGTGGAGACGCTGGCCGAGGCCGACCATCTCTCGCGCGAAGCGCGGCGGGGCAGCGACTTCGCGCTGCTCGCGATGCAGCATTCGCAGGATGTGAGCGCGGAGCGAGGCGGACTGCTGTCGCCGATCAGCCGCGCCGATGCCAGCTACCCCCGCGCGCTGCGAGATGCGCTGTGGTCGCTGGAACGGGATGAAGTCTCGAACCCGGTGTTGCTCGATACGGGGTTTGCGGTCCTTCAATTGGTGTCTGTGACGCCGGCGAGCGGGCCTTCACTCGAAACGGTTCGCACCGAAGTGACCGCGCTGGCGCGGCAGAACCAGGAACGACTGTTGATGGAGCAACTCGCCGGCTCGCTGGTGCGGCGCGTCAACGTGACGATCTTCGATGACTCGCTCGACTGGGCATGGCGTCAGGAACGATGATCAGGTCCGGATGAGACTCATCGCCAGAAGCGAGAGCGGCAGCAGCAGAACCGGCGGCAGAAACACACTCGCGCCGGCGTAAATGCCGGTCAGCTCAATTTCCATCAACACAAACGTCAGGATCGCAATGGGCAGTGTCACCGCGGCGCACAAGAGACTCTTGCGCAGCAGGTTGGCTGGCTCGCGCAGCAGGAAGAAGGGCAATGAGATAACCAACAGCAGCAAGTTCGAGAAGATGACACTGAATCGTCCGTACTTGATGCGCGCCAGCGATTCGGCATTGACCGGAATGTTTGAATCGATCATTTCCTGTATCTGGGCCAGCGAAAGCATCTGCGCGTATTCATCGTACCGCAGCATGGTCAGGACGTTCGGGCTGAGATCGGTGGCGTAGAACGCAACCGATTCCCGCAGCAGCCGCTGCTCGGCCTGGCCGCCCTCCCCCTCGGCCAGTCGAATCGACGACCCGCCTTCAAGAATCCATCCATCGCGTTCCGGCGACCACATCGCGCCATCGGCGGTGATGTGACTGAGCGAACGACCTGAGTCATCGCGCAGCATAACGGTCAGACCCGACAATCGTTGCGTTTCGGGGTCGAACAACGCGGCATGCAGCAGGGCGTTCTTTCCATCTTCCACGAGCGGCACTTCGAAGGCGCGCACACTCTGTCGAGTCAGATCACCGTGCGAACGAAGAAGTCGCGGCGCAAGATCGGGAAGAATCATGTTGCTGTTGAAGAGGTGAAGCACATTCAACAGAAATGCCGCCACCAGCACCGGCCAGGCAACGCGGTACAGACTGACGCCAGACGCCATGACCGCGATCAGTTCCTTGTGGCGATGCATCTGCGAGAACGTGAACGCCATCGCCCCTACCGAGCACAGCCCGAGCAGGTACGCGTAAAACTGAAACAGCCGCGGTCCGTGAAACTCGACCGCCAGCGAGAGCAACGTCCAGATCGTCAGGAAGACACTGGCATCCTCGCCGACCAGAACACGCGCCGCCCCGGTGAATTCATCCAGTTGCACCACCAGGTCAATGGCTGCGCCGAGAATGAAGATCAGCAACAACAATACGACAAAGTTGAAGAGGAACCGGCGAAGAACATACCAGTCAAAGAGTGTCATCGTGGACCTCAGTTCCTCGACAGCCGAAGGTACGTCGTTGCAATGAGAACCAGCAGAATGCCGTTGCCCGACCAGAGTACAAGCGAGCCGCCGATCACACTGTCATCGCGGATCATCTGCTCGCCCCCGGAGATCAGCAGAATCGCGATGATGGAAGGAAGAAACGCCCAGAGATAGATCACCAGCGGCAGACTGTTGCGCAGCGCCATCGCGAGCACACTTCCCAGCAGCAGCAGCAGCATGCCCGTGACCGCCAGCGCGCAGCGTTGACTGATGCGGGCAAGAATCTCCATGGAGAGTGATTGCAACTCATGCTGCAGACCGCCGACGGCCCGCGCGACATCAGTGCTAGTCTCCATGTGCGCTTCTGAGAGCGCGAAGAGATCATCAATCTCCATCTCCTGAAACGACTGCCGAGGCGCATCCAACACCGAAGTCAATCCGGTCAGATCGAGCTGTTCTCGCTGGTAGGGTGGATCCGCTTCGTTGCCCTCGTGAATCGTGAGATCGCGCAGCAGAAGTACGAATTCAAGTTCACCGCCGAACGCGCCGGGGTCGTTGACTTCAATCGTTGCGACTCGCGCATCGATGGTCCGCGCCCGTCCCCCGCTTCTGGTTTCCTCGACACTGATCAGCGTCTCACCCTCGCGGGGAAGGAGTCGCCCACGACTGATGCCGGTTGCCTGCACGCGGTACCGGATATCACCGCGCATCAACACGAGTTCCCCGTTCATCGCCAGTTCATCGTTCAGGGCCTGCCACATGGATTGCCAGGACAACGCTGCGGCCAGCTCATCCCGCGCTTCGCGGACTTCGTAGTACTTCTCCGGATCACTCCGCAGTCGAAGCAACTCGCCGAGTGACATGAACTTCGGGCTTTCCTCGAACGTGTTGGGAATCGGAATCGCGCCGGTCTCAGCGCGCGGGAACGATGCCAGAACACCCGACTCGCGATCGAATCGCGTGACATCAGCGCCAATGAGCTTCATGAAGCGATCATCGCCCACACGATAGAAATCCACGAGCGCAATCCGGGCGGTCATCGACTGGGCCAATCGTCCGCTGTCATCTTCTTCAATGGCTGCCAGCTTCGAGAGCGAAATGCGAACCTCTGCACCCGATGCGCCGGGCGTACTTTCGATCCGATAGGTGTCCGCATAAATCTGCAGATCACCGATGCGAAACGCCTCGCCCCGTTCAAGTGATGCGACAAACATGCGCGTCGCGTCTTCGGCGATCGTCTGCTGCATCATCACCCAGAACCGTGGAATGACGACCTGCACCAGGAGGAGCAGAACCAGCGAAAGCACGATGCCAAGGCCCAGTATCGGCTGTAGAAATCGTCGATAACTGACTCCGGCCGCGCTCACCGCCAGGATTTCATTCTCGCTGGTCATCCGGTGAAGCACGATGGTCGCCCCAAACCCTGCTGCGAACGGCAAAGCGAACTGGAGCATCGGCACAATCGCCAGAATGACGTACCGAAGAATATCTCCCGGTGCCAGCAGTCCGCTGGCCAGGGGCTTGATCGTGGCGCCGAACGCGATCACGGTCACGAGGACCGCGGTGGTCAGACCGATGACCCGGAGGAGATCGGCGATCAGATATCGATCAAGGAGGCGAAACATCGCGGTTATCGTCCCCGGGCCGGGGCGACTTGGCAACCGTGGCAGACGGGTTGCCTGTTTGCCATATAGGACCTGACCTGTGAAGACGGAAGAGATGTGCCGACTCTCGCATCGCGCGATGGACGGTGAACGCGGTTCAGGATCAATGCCATTCCTTTTCCCTCACGCAGAAACCGATGGTTGTAGAGGCGTCCGAATGAAATCGGACCGCGCGAGTGAGGAAGTGGAATGCGTTCAATCAGGCACCAAGCAATGATCTCCGGCCGTCGGCGCGGCTTTACGCTGCTCGAAGCGATTATTGCTTCCACCATCCTGCTTGGCATCGTCACGGCGGTGACCGGGGCAATTGTTGCCGGACAACAGAACTCGCTGGCTGCCCGCGAGCGAATCGCGGCCACCTTTGCGGCCGAGGCCCTCATGGGCCGCATTCTCAGCGCGAATTACGACCAGATCGCCGGGTGGCACGGGCATCGGGAAGAGCCCGGAGAGATGCTGGACGAAACGAACCAGCCGATGCCACCGAGTTTCGGAACGATCGGCCGCACGGTCGAGGTTGAAACCACCCTCAACGCGGTTGAACCCCTGGGGGTCTACATTCGCGGCCGCACGGTCACCGTTCGAGCGTTCAACGCAACGGGTGATGTACTGGTGGAACTGAATCGATTCATCGTGGAGCCGCGCTCATGATGCGCAGCCGAATCCATCGCATGCGTGGCCTCACGCTGGTCGAGATGATGCTGGCGCTGGCTGTCACCGCGCTGGTCGCCGGTGCGATTGCCGGCATGATGTCTGCCGTTTCCGCGGGTGTCGGCGTGCGTCGCGATGCGCGAACGGCGATGATTCGCGCGAACCTGGCCTCGGTTCGACTCGGCAGTTACGTAGGCCCGGCACGAGCGGTCCTCGACGTTGATCCGGACCGATTCGTGCTCTGGCTGAATGACAACCGTCCGGGTGGAACTGTACATGTCAGTGAAGTGCGCTGGTTTCGGTTCGACGCTGACCAGGGGCGGATCATCGTGACGTACCTGCAGTTTCCTGAGCACTGGTCGGATCTGGATGAAGATCTGGTCGACATTCCCTACGCCGCGAATGCGGACTGGTGGCAGGTGCTGGCTGACCTTGAAACTCGCGGTTTTGTCGGGTCGCGAACGGTGATCGATGGACTCATCGGCGTTGAGTTCGAGTGCGCTGCCGCAGCGCTCAGCAGCACCCAGATCAGTACCGCGATGGACATTGAATCGGATGGCGATCCGTTCCCCGTGCGAGTCACTGCCACGATCCGCGTGCATCAGCCGCCGAACGTGTGAAGTGAAGCGCAACGAAGGACACTGTCATGAACAACGTTTCTCACCTCCGTCATCGATCCGCATCCTCGTCACCTCGTGGCGTGGCGATGCTGCTGGTCATCGTCAGTCTGGCGATGGCAACCATTCTGACGACGGCATATCTCGCCAGTCGCGACAACTCCACCGCGATCGGTGAGAACATCACCGCCGCTGCGGCTGCGCGCTGGGCTGCGGAATCCGCACTGGAACTGGCGGTCGGTGTGCTTGAGACCGATAGCGAATGGCGCACGATGCACACGAACGGCATGCTCTTTGAGTTTGCCCCGCTCGCCGGTGCGCTCACCAGCGTTGAACTGGTTGACCTGGAAACGCGCCTGCCGCCGACGGCCAAGACTGAACAGGTGCTCATTCGCGCCACCGCCATCAGCGGAAGCATTACGAAAACCGCCACGGCGCGAGCACTGGTCCGTACGCAGGAATCTCAGAAGACCGCGCAGGTCGATCTCTCTGACTTTGCGCTGTTCACCGTGAACAGCGCGGTCATGGCCAACAATGCCCTGCTCGCGCCCTGGCCGACATCGCCCGCAGCGGACTACGCGCAGCGGATCAACATCGCGACGCGCGGCACGGCGATGGGAACGATTGATCTTCGAGATGACTCACGACTGCTCGATGTCACGGTGTTCTCCGGCCCGGGAACCTCGGCGACGTACCTGAAAACGACCAAGAGCCAGTTCGTCGAAGAGATTCAACTGCCCGATCATCTGCCCGTCCCGGCCCCACCGAGTACGGGTGTCAGTCCGCCCAGCGGGCTGCTGCTGCTCGATCTGCTGCTGCCGCTGACTAATCTGCTCTCGAACACCAATCGGTATCGCAACATCGATGTCAGCAACTCCGGCACCGTGCTGCAGCTCTCGAGTGGCAGCACGCTGATCGCGGACAAGAACCTGCGCCTTCGGGATAACACCGGAATCAGCGCGAAGGGTCCGGCGAAGATCGTGGTGTTCGGTGACATGCAGCTTGATCCGAACAGCTTCATCCAGGTCGAACCCGGGGCTTCGATCGACCTGTTTGTCTTCGGAACGGTGACGATCAACAACGCCTACATCGGCAACGCCGGGGCCGATCGGGCCAGTCGCCCGGTGAACGGCAAGGCGTCATGGGTGAATCCGCACCGGGTACGCATCTACACGATTCCCAAGGTCTACAGCGGCGATCCGGTGAATACACCCACCTGGACAATGGTCAATCAGTCGGTTGTCAAGGGCAACGTCTATGCGCCAAACGCCAATGTGGTCATGCGCAACACCTCGGCGCTGTACGGAAGACTCTCGGCCTCGACGGTGGCCATGCACGAAGACACGCGCGTCTTTTACGATCAGGCGATGAACCGCGGCACGGGATTCGCCAACCCGAAGAGCGCGCTCTACAACCCGGACAAGACGTTCAAGTCCGAATTCAAGAACAACCTCTCCACCCTTGATAGTTCAACCCTGGCATCGATTGCATCCAGCACCGGCCTGCTCGTCAAATCGGCGGACCGATCCTTCGGAACCCTTGATGCTGATGACAAGGCGCCGGTCAACCCGGGCGATCCGACACCGCGCACGATGGATGTTGAAGTGCTGATGAGCTCAATTGATCTGGATGTCACATCGTGGGAGAAGTGACCCGATGACTCGGCCCGCGTACATCCGACGAGCGTTCAGTCTGCTGGAGTTGCTCATTGCCATGACCGTCCTGGCGGTGATTGCCGCCATGGTCATGCCCGGCTTTCAGCAGAGCGATCGTCTGCGTGTCATGGCTGCAGCTTCGATTCTGGCATCCGATCTGGAGTACGCGCAGGTGCTGAACATTACGATGCCGGAAATGCCGGTCGTCGTGCAGTTCGACCTGGACAACGACCGCTACTGGCTCGCGTACGAGTGGGATCCGAATACGCCGATCGTGCGCGAGGATACGGGCGAAGTGTACCTCGTGGAACTCGGGGTCGGTCGCGCGCGGTCAGCGGCCGGTGTGACGCTCTCGCTCGCCGACCCGAGGGAGAATCTCTTCGGGTTCGATCCGCAGGGCGCGATTCAAGGTGTGTTCAATGCGCCGGAAATCACCGTTTCGATGGGTGAGGAATCACTGACGCTCACCGTCGCCCTTTCCACGGGCACGATCACGCAGAGCGCGCCTTGACCGGCGCGTTACTTCAGCCCGTACTCGCGCAATTTTCGATAGAGCGTTCGCTCGCCAATGCCAAGCAGCTTTGCTGCACGTTCGCGATTCCCGCCGGTCATGGCAAGCGTCTGACGAATGGCTTCCTTCTCGAGCTTGTCCAGACCGACCCCGGCGAGGCCGCCCAGTGAAATCTGTTCATCCTGATCGTTGGCGCGAATCTCTTCGGGCACGTTGCGCACGTCGATGGTCTGCCCTTCGTTCGTGACCACGATTCGCTGCACGACGTTCAGAAGCTCGCGCACGTTGCCCGGCCAGTGGTAGCCGACCAGGCGCATCATCGCCGCTTCTGACATCTTCGGAATCGGCCGCTCCATCTGGACCGAGTACTTGCCGAGCGCGTGATTCACCAGCAGTGGAATGTCTTCCCGACGTTCGCGCAGCGGGGGGATCTCGATGACCGCACCCTTGATACGGAAGTAGAGGTCTTCGCGGAACTTTTTCTCTTCCACCAGGTTCTGCAGGTGCCGGTTGGTCGCGCTGATGAAGCGAACATCCGTCTTTCGAGATTCATTTGAGCCGAGACGAATCACTTCACCCGTCTCGAGCACCCGCAGCAGTTTCGCCTGCATGTTCACCGGCATGTCGCCAATCTCATCGAGAAACAGCGTCCCGCCATCGGCGTACTCGAAAACGCCTTCCCGATCGCGGTCCGCGCCGGTGTACGCGCCGCGAACGTGACCGAAGAGCTGATCTTCCAGCAACGACTCCGACTGCCCCGCGCAGTTGAACGTCACATACCTCTGCTTGACCCGCTTGGAATGCCGATGAACTGCGCTCGCGACCAGTTCCTTACCGGTACCCGATTCGCCCGTGATGAGCACCGCGATGTTGCTCGGCGCGACCAGTCTGATCGTCGCAATCACCTTTCGGATGGCGGCGGAATCTCCGATGATGCCTTCAAACCCGTACGCCGCATCGACCTGCCCGCGCAGCGCTGCGTTCTGATGTCGCAGCACCACCGTTTCGGCGGCGCGGTTGACGAGATTGCGGAACACCTGCAGATCGAGCGGTTTCTCGATGAAGTCATATGCTCCACCCTGCAACGCCGCCTTGGCCGTCGGCACATCGCCATGCGCGGTGACCATGATCGTCTCGGCATCCGGCTGATGTTGGCGCGCTGCCTCCAGAACGCGAAGCCCTGCGTGCTCATCGCCCATGACCAGGTCCGTTACGATCACATCAAAACTGCCGTGCAGCAGCTCATCCAGCGCCTGTTCCGGACCGTTCACAATCGTGCACACGTGTCCCGGCTTGCGCAGCGCTTCAGCCATGACTTCCGCATGATCAACCTCATCATCGACGATCAACACCTGGGCACGAATCGTTTGCTGGCTCTCTGACATGGCCGGCCATTGTATCCGATGTACCAAAGGCATCTCTTGCTGCGAACGCGGTCAATCAGCCCTCCCGGAGAAGTTCACGAGATGCCGAATGCGCGCTCCGCCAGGTCAATTGCACGCCCCAGCGCGGCTGCCTTGTTCACAGTCTCAGTGTATTCCGCTGCCGGATCCGAATCGGCGACGATTCCGGCCCCCGCCTGCAGATGAATCACCCACGGCTCCCCCGCGCGCCGGTTGCCGGTTGGAATGACCATGGTGCGCAGCGTCAGCGCGATGTCCATGTCGCCGTCGAATCCGATCCCCCCCATTCCGCCGCCATACGGGCCGCGCCGAGTTGACTCCAGTTCATCAATGATCTGCATCGCCCGAATCTTCGGTGCACCCGAGACGGTCCCCACCGGGAGGGTGGCGCGAAGCGCATCCCACGCATCCAGCGGTTCGCGCAGGCGACCGGTCACCGTCGATGAAATGTGCATCACGTGGCTGTACCGCTCGATCTCCATCGTGCGCTCGAGTTGAATCGAGCGCACCTCACACACCCGGCCGAGGTCGTTCCGTCCCAGATCAACCAGCATGATGTGCTCGGCCCGTTCCTTCTCATTCGAGAGGAGTTCCGCCTCGAGTTGCTGATCCTCCGCCTCGGTGCGGCCACGCCGCCTCGTGCCTGCCAATGGGCGATTGGTCACCGTCCCACTGCGTACCCGGCAGAGAATCTCGGGGCTGGAGGCGACGAGGATCGCGCCCGACATCTGCAGGTAGACCATGTACGGACTGGGATTCACCACCCGCAAGGCGCGGTAGATGTCAAACGGATCCGCGTTCGTCCGGCGCTCAAACCGCTGGCTGAGCACCACCTGAAAAATGTCTCCCGCGGCGATGTATTCGCGTGCACGACTCACCGCGCGCTCAAACGCTTGGCGCGAAACATTCGATTCCGTGAGTTGTGTCGGGCTCATCAGGTTCAAGTCGATCTCACCCGAACGCAACGGTACCCGATGCGTATCCAATCGCTCGGTCAGAGAACGCAAGGCCCGGCATCCCGCTTCATACGCCTCTTCGAGTGATGCATGCTCTTCGGTCTGCACATGGCAGATCGCATGAACGATCTTGTCAACGTGATCGAAAACGACGGTCTCCCGGTAAAGACCGAAGTGAAGGTCCGAGAGATGGCGATCATCACGCGGTGCCGAACTGAACGGCAGTTTGTCGGGTTCAAGGTAACGCACCGTGTCGTAGCCCGCCTGGCCGACCCAGCCGCCGAGAAACGATCGGGGCCAATCCGCGTGGCGCCAGTGTTCAGCCGGGGGCAGTTTCCAGTGGTGCGTGAGCCGTTTGAGCGCCGCAAGCGGATCGGCCTCGTGCATGGTCTGTCGCGATCCGTCTCGATGATCGAGCAGGGTGACTTCGTGTTCGCGGGCAAGCACTTCAATTGCGGGCTGCGCGCCGAGAATGCTGTACCGCCCGACCTGCCCCGCCCCTTCGACCGACTCGAAGAGAAAGCTCGGCGCCGTTCGATCGTCCTCCGCCACCAGTCGCCGGTAGGCGAGCACCGGCGTCAGTTGATCGCCCATCATCCGTACCCGGAGCGGAATGATGTTGCCCTCGCGGGCCAGGCGGCAGAACTCATCGAACGACGGCTGGATCATGGGCGAAAGTGTATCGGCGGAAACACGGCCCCAACACCCGAAAGCACCGTCGATTCCGCATCCTCGGACGAGTTCACTCCTACAATCATCCCAATGATGCAGGTCCAGACCGATCAGCCCGAGCAGACCGAGACACCAAAGACGCGATCCACCAATGTGGTCGCTGACTTGCGCGGTATTCGCAAAGTGTATTACAAGCCCGATGGCTCCATCCTGGTCGAGGCGCTCCGGGGCGTGGATCTGAAGATCTTCGCCGGTGAGTACGTCGCCATCATGGGTGCCTCGGGGTCAGGCAAATCGACGCTGATGAATCTGCTGGGCTGTCTCGATCGACCGACGCACGGGGAGTACTTTCTGAACGGTCGCGATGTGGCGCGGATGGAAGACACCGAACTGAGCCGGGTGCGCGGCCGGACAATCGGGTTCGTGTTTCAGGCGTTCAACCTCATCAGCGAACTGACGATGGTTGAGAATGTGGAAGTGCCTCTGTTCTACCAGGGGTTGCCGAAGAACGAGCGGCAGGCCCGCGCGATTCGTTCCCTTGAGCACGTCGGTCTGGGCGATCGCCTCGGCCACCGACCGAAGGAACTCTCCGGCGGTCAGCAGCAGCGGGTTGCCATCGCCCGAGCGCTGGTCACCGAGCCGATCATTCTGATGGCGGATGAACCGACCGGCAACCTTGACTCCAAGACGGGTCAATCCATTCTCCAACTGTTCGATGAACTTCATCAGCGCGGACTCACGATCATCATGGTCACCCATGACGATTCCATTGCGGAACGCTGTCAGCGCGTCATTCGACTGCACGACGGCCTCGTCCAGACCGACAAGCGCAATCGCGACTGAGCCCGTGACCACATCATCGACCGCCGGCGGCATATGCTCACTTTGTGCGTGTACTCGGTATCGATCCCGGATTGCGGCTGACCGGGTATGCCTGCGTGGACATGGGAATCAGCGGGCAGGATGCGCATCTGATCGAGGCCGGAGTTCTCAGGTTGAAGTCTCATCAACCGCTGGTCGACCGGCTTCGCCAACTGCATGATGATCTTCAGAACGTCATTGCCGATGTGCATCCTGCCGTTCTGGCGGTTGAAGCGCTGTACTCGATGTACCGGAATCCACGGACCGCCATTCTCATGGCGCATGCGCGCGGCGTCGTCCTCCTGCAGGCAGCGATCTACAAGCTTGAACTCGAAGAGTTCACGCCGACAGAAGTGAAACGCGCCGTGGCGGGAAAAGGTCATGCCTCGAAAGAACAGGTTCAGCGCGCGGTCATGGTTCAGTGCGGACTCAGCGCGCCGCCTTCACCGCCCGATGTGGCCGATGCAATCGCGATCGCCCTGTGCGCGGCCCGACGACGGCAAGTATCGATTCGGACACCCTGAAACAAACAGCGTCGATTACTCCGATGCTGCCCGCCGGAGAATCACCGTCACCTTCGTCCCAACGTCGGGCATGGCGCGTCCGTTGGCTTCCCATTCCGGCTCACTGACCGCGGCCTGATCGGAAAGGACTTCTTTCCAACCGAGCAGCTCATCGCCGAACGTAACCAGTCCGATGATCGATCCGGTCATATCGGCGACGTAATGCTCACCCTCGCCCATTGACTCCGGATTGGCCGCAATGCGCGAACCGCCGAAGATCCACGGCTGATCTGGAAACTGGTTCTCGCCCAGATGATCGCGGACCCATTGATTGATGCGATGCTCAATCGTTTCGCCTTCGGCATTCTGGTACCGAACGAAGACGTACACCGCAGTTCCCTGTGGTGGGATGACCGAATACGAATCATCTTCATACTTCCATCGGCCGGGTGAGCCGGCTTCGTACCCGGCCACGAGCATCGCCGCATGCAGATTGCTCGGCCGAACATCGGAAACCAGCAGCGACTCATGCTCCCGGGTGTTGGGTGAACACACAATCTGCTCCAGCCACCCTTCCGTCAGGCAGACCACCGCATCAAAGTGCACTTCCCGTCGGGCAAGGTTGACCCTGATACCCACGAAAGGTTCAACGAATCGGTCGGCAGCGCCGCTGGGTTGACTCTCGGCTTCCACAGTGTTTGGCTGCGGAGCAACTTCCGGTGGCTGGTCATCGCCATCAGCATCCACCGGATTCGTGGGCGGAGTCGGTTGCGCT
>CBFGRU010000061.1:0-13469 GCA_965651255.1 uncultured Phycisphaerales bacterium | reverse complement strand
CAGAGGCACACCGGACCAATCAACCAAAGGAGACGCGACAGACGATCTGACGTTCGTGTGAGCATGCCGGATGATACCGAAGTGCCCGGAGGTGCGTTCCGCCCGAAGAGGCGGTGCGCAAAAACAACATCGCCCGCATTGGCCGCGGGCGATGTGTTGAATGCGCAGGCGCGAACTCAGTTCACTTCAGCGCTTCGTCGATGGCGGCAGCAAGATCTTCTTTCGAAGTCATGCCGACGAACTTCTTCTTCACTTCCCCGCCCTTGAACAGAATCACCGTGGGAATCGCACTGATGCCGTACTTCATGGCCGTTTCACGGTTTGAATCAGTATCCACCTTGCCGACTTTGGCTTTTCCCTGAAAGTCGTCTGCCAATGCGTCAATCGTCGGCGCCAGCATCCGACAGGGCATGCACCACTCCGCCCAGAAATCAACGAGGACCGGTTGATCCGCGCTGATCACTTCATCAGCGAAGTTCTGGTCAGTGAACTCTGCAACAGCGGGACTTGCCATGGGACGCTCCTGATTCTCAGAGGCCTACGTGATACTGAATGTCGCACATTCTACATTTCGCGGAACCAACCATGGTACTCCGGCTATTGCGTGCTTCAACCCGCCCCGGGATACATCGGCACAACCGCACCCGAGACCGCAGCAGCAACCGAAAGCGACTGGCGGTGCCCCTCGACATCGTGGACGCGAAAGAGCCGAACGCCGCGTTGAAAGAGACAGATGGCTGCTGCGACCGAACCGGCATCCCGATTCGCCGGTTCGGAACTCCCGGCAACGCGCCCCAGAAAACTCTTTCGACTCGCCGCACCAAGTACGGGGTGTCCAAGTGCGAGCAATTCATTGACCCGAGCCATCAACTCAAAATTCTGCTCGACCGTCTTGCCGAATCCGAGTCCCGGATCCAGCACGATCTGGCTCGGTTCAACACCGCAGTCGATCGCGGCCTGCCTCCGCTCGGCGAGAAACGTTCGCACTGAATGAACAACATCACCCCTCATCGGCGCAGAAGAGTACTGGTCGCTGTACACATCGGAATCGGGAGCATTCACGCGGTGCATCAGAATGATTCCAACGCGGTGGGTCGCAGCAAGTTCAAGAATCGAATGATCTTCCGTCCCAGCCGCCACATCATTGATGATGTTCGCCCCCGCCTCGATTGCTCGCCGGGCCACGCGACCCAACGTGGTATCAATCGAGAGTAGAACGTGGGTGTCGATCGCCCGCAATCGCTCGATAATCGGTAGCACCCGCCGGCACTGCTCCTCTTCGGTCACACGATGTGCCCCGGGTCGAGTACTCTCACCGCCAACATCAATGAGCGATGCACCTTCATCAATCAAGCGTCTTGCGTGCTCGACCGCGGCATTGAACTCCACGTAACGCCCACCATCCGAAAACGAGTCCGGTGTGACGTTCAGAATACCCATTAACGTTGGCTTTTCGAGATTCAGTACTCGATTCGCGCCGACCTGCCAGGTGATCGTGCTCAACGCCCGGGCACTCCGAGTCCGGTTCCTGAGAACTGCTGCCATAGTGTAAGTGCCTGATCAACCACCATTGAGAGCACATCTGCAGGAATCACCGCACCGGTCTCGATTCGTCCGCCATCGACACTCAGCGCCAATCCCACGGGCTTGGTCTTCGGGTCAATGACCGGGATCGGCACGTTCTCCATCGGAATCATCTGTCGGATCTGCTGAAGCACCTGGCCGAACTGTCCGACACCGAGAAACACCTCGATATCCGAATCGGCAGGCAACCACTCACGCATCGATCTGATCATCGCGTTCTCACCGAGCGATCGCCCCTCGCCAAGAGCTGCTTTGACTGTGCGCACGTACACATCGCGACGCTGACTCATTGTGATGACGATGTTCTTCCCCGCCTCTCCGACATAGCCATGGATTCCGCGTCGTCCGAACAATAACGACTCAACCATCGGGCCGGTCGGTTCATCGGATGGCCATCGGTGTTTCACTTCAAATGAATCAACGGTGAAACCATCGAACTCTTTCGCATTCGCATCCCAGAGCGGCTCACGGACCACGCGCTCGCCATCACGCGGCAGCCCACGGACCTCTCGCTCAATGAATTGACGGAGTTCTTCAGGCCGTTCCGTGGCAATGACAAGGGCGGTTTCATTCAGAAGCCCGCCCTGAATGCCAAGGACACTCGGCGACGAGACAAACTGAACACTGCTCGTTGTCCCCAGCCATTCTGGCAGCGGCATGATTCCGCCTGAGAGTCGTTCAAGAACGGTGGAACCGCCAAGCCCCTGAACATCAATCGAACCGGCGAGAAAGAACGGATGGCCTGGCAACGAACCGAGTCCCTGCGCGTGCCTCGGCCCGCCTCGCGACAGACGTGCGCTCATCGATCCTTCGCTGAAAGCGGTCACGGTCCGAACACCAAGTCCGAGCGGATCGAAGTTCAGGCCGACCAATGTGATGGCATCATCATCAAGTGCGAACAGTTCCGACAGGTCAGGATCGGATTCACCTGCATTCACTGCCGGATCGGGTTGGGCGGGGAATCGCTCCCGCGGCAAGACTGCCTGCTGCGCGAATTGGCGAACCGCACCGGGGCTGGCATAGATGATGACATCTCCCTGAACGGCCGCAGCCAGAGCTGACTGGGGCAGCCGCGCAGTGATCACCGTATACAGGCCGCGTTCAGCCGCGGCATAGGCATCAGCGACGACTTTCGTGCGGGCCAACAGGACGTGCTCTCCGGCAGCGCGCACATGCAACGAGCGCGATTCATCTCGCTTCAGTGTTCGGACTTCATCCGCCGTATCGCTCGCTGGCGAAAAGTTCTCTGCGATCCATGCTTGGGCATCGTGGACCGGGAGCACAAACACCGGTTCGTCCGGCGCCATCAACACAATCGCGGCCGTGCCTTCTTCGAGCAGTGCGCCGGTAAGTCCGGCGTTGAGCAGCAACATCTCCATCGGATTCGGGCCCAACAGTGCGCTGGCTCGATCCATCCCCTCAAACATCGAAATGAGGTCGGCGTTCGCTCGTTTGATGCTGGGCACCACAACTGCGGCAAACGCATTCTGAGGGACGAGCGACCATGCATCTTCATCGGCCTGTGATGCCGAGACCGGGCGCACGACCTGCGTCAGCATACTTCCCATCAGCCATGCAGCCAGAAAACTCACACGGCACTTCCGGATGCTACTCATCGGCACGTCTCCTTCGACATGATCCTAGGAATGTCGTCCTCAGCTATCCTCAGACATGGTGATGGTCGTTTGGTGGCAAATCGTCTGGATGATTGGCCTTGGTGCCGGTGCGGCGCTCGTTGCGTACCTCCTGCGACACGCGACGCGGTCGGGCGCGCCGATTCTCTCGGGCCTCATGGTGGGTCTGCTGCTCGGTCCGGGGGTCGCCGGCCGGGTCGTGCCCGGCTGGTACGAAGACGCCATACTCGGCGGACAAGCCGAACGAATTGCCTATGAACGCGCCGTAGCTGCACGGCGCGGTGCAATGATGGCGGCCGACTACCTCGGTGAAGGCGTGGCCGTTGAAGATTATGAACAACTCATTGCGGCTGAGCGCGCAGCTCTTCAATCATGGGATACCGCCACCCTCACCCATCAGCAATGGGTGCGCTGGTCAACGTACGGACTCATTCTTCTCTCCCTGATCGGTACTCCGCGGGTCAGATCCAGGCGACAGGAAACGACCGGTCATCCGTTGGCAGCTCTGTGCATCGGGCTGTGGATGTCGCTCATCACCGGAAGTACAACCGCCGTGCTCCTGCTGTGGACAGGGGTGGACCTCGAAGCCGCACTCTTTGCCGGCGCAATCGTTGCCATCGGACCGCACTCGATGCATCCGCGTGATGCACGAATTGCAGATGGTTCGATCACCGGCGGTTACGGACTCATGCGCGCTGCGGGGGTGATCGCGACCGTCGTTGCCCTTGTCACGATGTGCGGGCTGCTCGTTGTCGGACCATCACCATACTTCTGGCTCCCCGCCGCGGTGCTGGGGTGTGTTCTCCTTGGTCGGATCTTGTCACCGGTGCGTTCACGTTCGTTGCGCTGCGCGATGCAGTTCATCATCCTTCCGTGGTTGGTCGCATTAGCAGCCGCTCGCATCGAGTTCATCCTGCACTTTACTCTCTGGCCAGTGGTGATCCTTACCCTGTTCTCAGGGGACGGTCGCTGGATGAGCGCCACGATTGGTGCATGGACGATTCTGGGCGGGTCGCTCTTCCGAGCGATGCGCCTCACCATGGCGGTCATGAGCGCAGGACCAATGCAGATCGCGATCACCGCGGCGTGTATCCATGCGCGGATTCTCCCCGAGTCGTTGGCACTTGGCCTCCTACTTGGCGCGGGTTACCTGGACTCCACCACGAGGTTTCGTCAACGAATGGCTCAAGAACTCGCCCACCTGGAACAGGAACTGCCTGATTCCAATCGTCATTGAAGAGCATTTTTCTGCCAGCGACCGGCAGGAAGCGGTATCTTGACTGGCGGTGTCACCGCAAGAAGGAGAATCGATGTGCGACAGCCGATCACGCACCAGTTGATTGTGTTGTTCGTACTGATCGCAGCGATCTGGCCAGCGCTCGACGCTCAATCCCAGCGGCGACGACAGCAACCGGCTGAATCCGCAGCCGCCCAGGCCTGGGCCAGATACATCGATGCACGATGTGATGCAATACTGGAAACCCTTCAGAAGGGTGACCCACTTCGGGAGACAGGCCACGCGATTGAGACTCTGATCGATCAGGTACTGTTCCATGCGCCGGATGATGCTGATGATGCGGTCCTTTCCGTCGCGGAATTGGCGAGGATCGCCCAGTGGTATGAGTCGGGTCTGAACGATGAGTCGCATCGCTCGCTTCGGCAGTTGCTGCAGGAACATGAAGTCTTCCGACGAACACTGCTCTTCTTTGTTGACCACGATGCGGATGATCTACCGGGTGCCATCTCGCTGCTCTCTCGACTGCATCGGGAGCGTGGTGAGACGATCGTCAAGTACCCGGAACTCATTGCCGCCTTGATTGCGGTGCACGATCGTCCGCTCCGTCGCCGCTTCAATGAGAACTCCGCATCGGCGCCGGACGCCGTCATGCTCTTCGATTACTTCGTTCGTCGTGAACGACAATTGTCCTTCGGGCTGCGCATTCCACCCGAGTGGCTGGTCCATGTCGTCGATGTCACGACGTCAATTGACGAACTGGAGTGGGCAGTCGGCCGGTACGAACGTGATCCGCTTGTCGGCGCGCGATTCTTCGACATCGAGTATGACTTCGACCATTTGCAGAAGGGGTCGCCGAAGAAATCCACGGTTGCCGGGTGGAACCTGCCAAACATCCTTCGCTTTGGCGGTGTGTGCGCGGACCAGGCATACTTTGCCAAGAGTGTCGGGAAGGCGATCGGCGTTCCGACGGCGTATTGCGTCGGACAGGCGGATGCGAACCATGCCTGGGTTGGTTTTGTGCAGCAGCGCGGAGGAGTCACAGCGTGGAACTTTACAGTTGGAAGGTACGAATCCTACCAACGAGTGCGCGGTGTCATTCAGGACCCACGAACCGGCGCGCGACTTTCCGATGCTGAGATCGCGTTGCGCGCCGAAGCGATCCGCACAGAACCGATCAATCGCTGGCGATCCGTTGCGTACAACGATCTCGCCGTTCGACTCTGGCCGCTCGAATCTGACGGGGTCATCCGAAAGCCACCCGAAGTTGATCCATCGATCGCCAGCGCAACTTCGGTGGAGCCACATGAACGTCGAGAGTCGAGACAACTTTGGCTCATCGAGCAGAGTCTTCGACGCTATCCGGCAAATGAATTCACGTGGGAGTCGTTTCGTCGCGTCGCACAACTGGGCAGGATGGACCTGGATGCCAAGAAGCGATGGACTGAAATCGTCGATGCACTGTGCGGAACCGCCTACCCGGATTTCAGCTTCTCAATCCTGGCGGCACTGGTTTCGAGCGTTGATGATGCCAGCGAGCAGCATCGAATCTGGAACCGATTGTTTCGCAACTTTCAGCAGCGCGCAGATATCGCTGCGGAGATTCGTATGCGGCAAGGCAAGCTCTGGGAACGCGAAGGAGACCTCCTGAAGGCCGGGCAGTGCTATGAAGATATCATCAAACGATTTCCGAACACCGGTTACCTGATCGTGCATGCCTTGAACGCCGCCGAGAACATTCTGCAGAAAGGCAATCGTCAGGATCTGATACTGGCTCTTTACCAGCAGGCGTGGGGCCGTATGCAGGCGCCTGAAAATCGTTCAGTCTACTTCACCCGCGGAACGCCATGGTGGATGGTCGGCCACCGGTTCGCTGAACTTCTCAGCCAACACGGCCAGGCCCAACTGGCTGCCGAGGTGCAACGAATCGTCAGCGGTCAATGACGCAAGAATCGGTCATTACTCCACAGTGACGCTCTTTGCCAGGTTTCTTGGCTTATCTACATCTTTTCCGCGCAACACGGCTGCGTGATAGGCAAGCAGTTGAAGCGGCACGACGGTCAGCATCGGCTGCAACGGCTCTGGCACATCGCCGACATACAGCACATCCTCGGCAAGTTCCCTGATGTCATCATCCCCTTCAGTTGCAACGGCAATCACATGTCCGCCGCGTGATCGCACTTCCTGAATGTTTGAGAGAACCTTCTCGTACTGGCTGTTTCGAGTGGCAACGAAGACCACTGGCATTCCGCTGTCAATCAGCGCGATCGGGCCGTGTTTCATCTCCGCCGCGGGCATGCCTTCGGCGTGAATGTAGCTGATTTCCTTCAGCTTCAGTGCCCCTTCCAGAGCGACCGGATAATTCACACCGCGCCCGAGAAAGAGCCAGTTTTCACGATCGATGTATCGCGCTGCAACATCTCGAATTCCATCGCTCAACGCCACCGCTCGTTCAATCTGGTCCGGGATGCGTTCGAGCTCTTTCAGCAGGTTCGATACGTAGTCCGCGGAGAGATACCGACGTCGCCCGATGAACGTGGCGAGGAGCGTCGCGACCATGACCTGACCGAGAAACGCCTTCGTCGAAGCGACACCGATTTCCGGCCCGACGCGGAGATACACCCCGGCATCAGTTTCGCGCGCAATGCTTGAGCCGACAACATTGACCAACCCGAGCGCCAGAGCCCCCCGCTGCTTCGCCTCCTGCAGCGCGGCGAGGGTATCCGCCGTCTCACCAGACTGAGAAATCGCGATGACAACCGTACCGTCTTCAATGATCGGGTTGCGGTACCGGAACTCGCTGGCAAACTCGACCTCGGTGGGGATCTTGGCCAGATCCTCCATCAGGAACTCACCAACCATTGCAGCGTGGAGGGCCGTTCCCTGGCCGACAAACACGATGCGCTTCGCTTTTACCAGATCGCGCGCGTATTGCGATATTCCCCCCAGCACCACCTGGCCTTCACGCGGATCAACTCGCCCCTTCAGAGTCATACGCAGCGCGCTCGGCTGTTCGTAGATCTCCTTCAGCATGTAATGCTCGAAGTGGCCAAGTTCAATCTGTTCAAGCGACACTTCAAGTTCTTCAACCCGAGGCGTCACTTCGACATTGTCGATGGTCGTTGTTCGGAAGGAGTCGCGCGTCAGTTTTGCGACGGTGTAGTCAGAGAGGGTGAATGCCTGGGTCGTATGCGCCACGATCGCGCTCGAGTCACTGGCGACGATGTACTCGTCCTTCCCGACGCCAACCATCAATGGTGAACCCTTCCGGGCCACGACCAGGACATCCGGTTCTTCTTCGCAGATAACCGCAATGGCGTACGCGCCGGTCACCTCACGCAATGCTGCCTGGACTGCGGCCTCGAGGTCGCCATCGTAGAGTTCACCGATCAGGTGCGCGAGCACTTCCGTATCCGTCTCGCTGTCAAACGTGTGGCCTTTCTCGGTGAGATAGCGCCGAAGTGCGGCATAGTTCTCAATGATGCCGTTGTGGATCATCGCGATGCCGTGTCCCTGGGCCTTGTCATCGCGATGCGGATGGGCGTTGTGTTCATTGACTTCGCCGTGCGTCGCCCAGCGCGTGTGTGCGATGCCCAGTGTTCCACGATCAAACTCCGGGCGTTCATCAACCATGTCCTCAAGAACACCAACCCGTCCGACGGCCTTGGAAACCCGCAACTGGCTGTCGAGAATCGCCAGCCCAGCCGAGTCATACCCCCGGTACTCCAGGCGCTTGAGCCCTTCCAGGAGAATCGGCTTTGCGGATCGACGACCGATGTACGCGACAATGCCACACATATTGACCATTCCTCATTGCTTGATCGAATCCGCAGCACACCCTCAAGAGATACTCTTGGCTCTCTGATGTCGGCGACGGCGGGGCGTCGTGTCCACGGATTGACGACAGTATGCGATTTCCGGACCCTCTCCCATTGCTTCCAGGTCCCACCAATTGGACATGGTTGCCATTTGAGACGTGACGGCGATCCATACGGTCACAGGCGTATCATAGTTCTGACATGGTCGATCTCTGGGTTCAACAACGTCAGGCCAATCGTCGGGCTGTCGAACCGATGGCCGTTCGGCTCCGGCCCCGAACACTTGACGAATTTGTGGGGCAACGACACTTTCTCGGACCCGGTCGCCTTCTTCGACGCATGATCGATGCGGACCAATTGACCTCCCTGTTGTTCTGTGGCCCGCCCGGAACCGGGAAAACCTCGCTGGCGGAAGTGATCGCCGGTCATACGCAACGCCACTTCGAATCCACCAATGCGGCCAGTATCGGTGTCAAGGAGATTCGCGAGTTGCTCGGACGTGCTGTGGAACGTCTCGAGCATGGCGGAGAACGCACCATTCTCTTCCTTGATGAGATTCACCGGTTTGCGCGCAATCAACAGGATGTGCTGCTTGATCATGTGGAACGCGGGCTGGTGACCCTGATCGGCGCGACGACTGAAAATCCATACTTTGTCATCAACAGCGCGCTGGTCAGTCGATCAACCGTCTTTCGCTTTGAAGCGCTTGATGTTGAAGACATTCTGCTTCTCCTGGAGCGGGCAGCCGCCGACTCACGCGCATTCCCGGGACTATCGATTCGCATTGATGACGATGCCCTTCAGCACTGGGCCGTGAAATGTGATGGCGATGCCAGACGGGCGCTGACGGCGCTGGAGATCGCCGTGCTGAGCGAGCACCAACCGAGTGTGACTGATATTCACATCACGCGCGAGGTTGCACAGGAATCGATTCAGCAGAAAGCGCTGATTTATCAGGCCGCCGGCGACACCCATTACGATCTCGCGAGTGCTTTCATCAAATCCATGCGCGGCAGCGACCCTGACGCGGCCATCTACTGGCTGGCGCGGATGCTCGAAGCCGGAGAAGACCCTCGATTCATCGCGCGACGTATGGCGATTCTTGCCAGCGAAGATATCGGAAATGCTGATCCACGTGCTCTTGAACTGGCCGCCGCCGCATGGCAAGTTACTGAGCGCGTCGGCATGCCGGAGTGTCAGCTGACACTTGGCCAGGCCGCCATTTACCTGGCACTGGCGCCGAAGTCCAATGCCAGTGCCGAGGCCATCTGGTCAGCGATGGCCGATGTTCGAGAGGGTCGAACCGTACCGGTTCCACACGTGCTGCGCGATCCGAATTCCACCGCCGCCCGGGCGTCATCCAATCGCGAAAAGTACCGGTCACCTCATCGCTCAGCCGATGACAACGACCAGCAGGATTACCTTGGCGTCGATCGCGTCTACTACGAACCGACCACACGCGGACTCGAGGCGAGGATTCGCGAACACCTTGATCGACTTCGTGCGCAACGGCACCGCGTCGGGAACGACCAGGTTTCTCTTCAACTTGATGGGCCAAACGATGCCTGAATCAGTCAGTCAGGAGAAACGAAGACTACGCGCGATGCTTCGCGATCGGCTGTCGAGCATGCCGCCCGCGACCCGTACTGATCGCTCCGGAGAAGCATGCAGAAGACTCTGTCGTCAAGATTGCTACACGCACGCGCAAACCGTGATGATGTACATGTCCCTGCCGAATGAAGTTGATCTAACGACCTTGGCGATGCGCTGCTTTCAGGACGGAAAGACCGTCTGCGTTCCGCGCGTCGACTGGAGCCGGCGGGATATGGTCGCAGTCGCGATTCAGACGTATGACGACCGCCTGATGGATGTTGATGAACATGGCGTCCGTATGCCTTCCGAAGGCGCGCTGGTCATTCCGGCGATGATTGATGTAATCGTGATTCCGGGCCTTGGGTTCGATCCGGATGGGCATCGTCTCGGCCGCGGAGGCGGTTTCTACGACCGATACCTGGCCAAACTTGGGCGCCATGTCACGAAGGTGGCGATGGCCTTCGATGAGCAGATCGTTGATTCAGTGCCGATGGAACCGCACGATGTGGCGGTCGATTTCATCGTCACCGATCGACGTGTCCTTCGTCCCGGCCGATCGCCCGTTCCACCTGGTCAATGAGCGCGAACCCATCCCATGGTTTGGAACGTCTAGACTGCTGAACGTCCTTTCTGTTTCTTTCGTCGTTGAGGTTGCAATGGTTCTTCCCAGCCAATCCGCTCGTCCAACTGCTCGCCGCGGGCACATGTTTCGTCGGCGCAAGAGTTCCGCAGTCAAATTCGTGGTGATCGGCGCTGCAGTTCTCGCACTTCCCGCATGGCTGATTTACACGATGGTCAGCGGCCCGGATACGAGCGAGGGCAGCCCTCAGGATGAATCCACGAACGTCGCCATGAACCAAGGTTCATCGACATCATCACCGCCCATCATCACCGACCCGGAGCGGCCCAATACGAGCACCCAGGGTCGCACGAATGAGCCCGAAGGAATTCGAAATCCGAATCTACTCGATCGACCCGGGCAACAACCGCGCAATACGAACGGTGGCACGAGTGGCTCCGAAGCATCACCACCGAACGAGAGTGGCAGCGGCTCGCCATCGGGCACCAATCGCGATTCCGGAACAGGTGATGTCACGTTCGCAGAACTGAAGCGTGTTCGCGATCTCTATACCGAAGGTTGGAGACTCTTCTCAGATGACCCGGTAAGAGCCCGCGAGTTTCTGACGCGCGCGTACACATCCGGCCTGCTCCCGCCGGAGGATGAGATGCGTATTCGCGTCAACCTCGCCCGCATGAATGAGACGCTTGTCTTCAGTCCTACGGTGACACCCGGGGATCCGTTTGCGCAGACGTACACAGTTCGACCGAACGATAATCTCTCCGGAATTGTCCGACAGCGCTCTCTTCTGGTCGATCATCGGTTGATCGCACGGGTGAACAATCTGCGGAATGCGAACAACATTCGTCTCGGTCAGCAACTCAAACTCCTGACCGGTCCGTTTCACCTCGTTGTCTACAAGAGCGCGTATCGTGCTGACCTCTATATGGGCGACAGCGATGATCGCGTGTTCGTACGAAGCTTTGACGTCGGTTTGGGAGAAGGAAACTCAACACCGGTCGGCACGTTTCGTGTTCGCACCAACTCGAAGCTGATCAACCCCGAGTGGACCAACCCACGCACCGGCCAACGCTTTGCGGCCGATGATCCAAAGAATCCGATCGGCGAATATTGGATCGGACTCGAAGGTATCGACGCCGTTTCGCGTACGTTTGAAGCGTACGGCATTCACGGCACGATCGAACCAGACTCAATCGGCAAGCAACAGTCGATGGGATGCATTCGAATGCGCGATGAAGATGTTGCCATCGTCTACGAAGTGCTCGTCGAGAATGCATCCGTCATTGAGATTCGTCCCTGACGAATCAACAACTATCCAACGCAAGAGTAACGGGCTCCAGATGCTGGAGCCCGTTGCGTTGACAGAGGGTGCTGAAGACTCAGGCGTGCTCAGAAGAGCAGTTGGAACTGCGTTCGCAGCACCATTTGCGGATCGCCGCTGGCACCGTCGACCCGCCATCCAGCCAGGTCGGAATCCCACGCGGCATCGATCTCATTCGTGTTGTAACCGAAATCAATCGTGAGTTTTGCAGCGTGTCGATTACGGGTGTTGAAGTAATAGTTCATACCGATCGTGGCAACACCCAGATTAGTGAACTGGGTATTGGCAAGATCAACATCAAAGCGGCCCCACTCGTATCGACCGAAGACTTCAACCGACGGCGTAATGTAGTGGCCGACATGCCCGACAATGCCGTAGACATCAACATCGAACCCCGGGGTGTCCAACCAGTGATAGGCGCCCGCGATGAATGCGTTCCACCCACCACCTTCAATCGAAACATCCGCCGTTACCGCGTACCAGTGATCTTCCTGACGCGAGAATGATGGAGCACCATGTTCACTCTTCTCAACATGGAGCGCCGCACCTAGCAATAGGCCGAATGGTTCATCAGGCGGGCTGGTAAAGTCCTCGAACTGTGCCCATGTTCCGGCAAGTTTGTACTCGACTCGCGTTGTCGCCGAATAATCGACATCAGGGGTCAGCGCGCCGCTGTTGATGGGGTCGCCGCCCGGGTCAACCACGTTGAACCCACCCAGGTTATCCGTACCGCCATCGCCGATGACGCCAACCCAGCGGAGCGACTCACCAACGAATGCAAACTCGATCCCCTGCGTGCGACCGAGATTGATCGACTCATTCAGGAGTGACCGCTCAACCGCCATCTGGTGTGCGCTGGACACCAGTTCTTCCCGATTGAACGGGGTCTTGAACTGGCCAAGGCGAATACTGAAGTCGTTGTTCAGTTCAAAGCGAATCCACGCGTCTTCCAGGCGGAACGTACCGCCGGCCGTCCCGCCCGTCCGATCGAACGCACCGCGCACCATGTAGGTCAGATCACGATTGAACACATGACCACGGAACGCCAGGCGAGTCCGTGCATTCTCAAAACCGTTGAGCCAGCGGTCTTCTGCATCATGTCGATTGAAGACGTAACGCAATTGCATTTGGCCTTCGAGCTGCAGCTTGAACCGACCATCGGGACTCGACAGAAAGAAGTGATCAAGCCAGCCAGCCGTCATGCCATCCTGAATGAGACTTGAGCGCGTCTCCGCATCGGCGAGAATGTCAGCGACGAGCGCCCGAACCTCTTCAGCGCGCTGCTCGGTCATCCATTCTTCGTTTGCTGCCGCGCGAAGCTCGTTGAGCTCACCCTGCATGGCGCGCATCGTCGCGTTTGTTCGTGCGAGCTCCTCTCGCAACTGGCGAATCTCATCCGGGGAAGCTCCACCATCCTGCCCGAAGGCCACCGCGGGAAGGGCAACCCCCAGCGCAATGACTCCGGCGGTGAGCGCGATGTTGCGTCCGGTTCGTTCCATCTCTCATCACTCCTGTTCGCGCTCGCCTCCAGTGCGAGCGTTCTTCAGCAACTCGCCGGACCAGACCGGCATTGAGTGCTCATCGGCATAACGACGGGTATCAATGCAACAGCGATGATATCGAAGATCGGCAGATTCGTCAGAAGTTTCGGCTGGGCTTCAGAATCGAAAGTGGCAAATGAAAAAACCGACCGGCCATGAAGGCC